>CAJMLN010000024.1 GCA_905214315.1 uncultured bacterium
TGATTAAAAATAAAAATATTGCGCTTTCACGAAATCAATTGCTCTCTGAAGTATGGGGGTATGAGTTTTTCGGAGATGACCGTACAGTTGATACACATATAAAAATGCTTCGCAACAGTATCGGTCCGTATCGGGATTTGATTTCAACGGTTCGGGGAGTAGGATATATTTTTGAAACAGAAAGCTAAGTTAAAAGGCGTAAAGCTGAAAATGTGGGAATACTTTTGTATGTTTGCCATACAGCTGTTGGTTGTAATATGGCTGCTGCAGGTGGTATTTCTGCAATATTATTATATAGGCGCTATGGCCAAGGAAACGCTGGGCAACGCAAGGCAGCTGGTACGGCTGTATAAAGAGGACAAACTGGATGAAGAAACCGTGCGCAACAATGCGTATAAAAATAATCTTTCGATAGTTATTACGGATAAAAACGGAAATGTGATCAGTGCCAGCGATGCGATGGGCGTCATGGATCCCAGCAGCGTCATGCGTTTAAACATGTACGGGCAAAGTATTGGCAATTTGAAGGAAGCCATTGCAAAAAGTGCACAGGGCGAGGTCTATTACCGGCTGGAAAATGATGAAACGAAAAGCAAGGTGCTGTTTTATGCCGCTTTTACCCAGGAGGGGGTGGAACCCGGCGGCTCTTATATTTATGTAATGTCACAGATAGAACCTATTGATTCGGTCATATCCGTTATGCAGGGGCAGTTCATTATTATTACGATCATATCCCTGGCAGTGGCGCTTGCTTTTGCATATCTGATTGCGTTAAAATTTTCACGTCCCGTGGAACAACTGACCGAATCGGCGCGGGAGCTTGCTTTGGGAAATATGGATGTAACCTTTAAAACCGATGAAGCTTTTGGTGAGATTGCAGAGCTTTCCAGCGCATTGAATTATGCGGCAAGTGAAATTATAAAATCGAATCAGTTCCGGCGGGAATTGATGGCTAATGTATCCCACGACCTTCGTACGCCGTTGACGATGATTAAGATGTATGCTGAGATGATTCGGGATATTTCAGGGGATAATAAAGAAAAGCGCGAAAAAAACCTGAAAATTATTATTGATGAAACAGATCGATTGTCTTTGCTGGTTAACGATATATTGGATCTTTCTAAAATTGAAGCATCACAGTCTTTAGAACTTGAGAATTTTGATATTTGCCAAATGATTCAAAATATTTTGGAACGTTTTTCGGTAATGACGCAGCAGGGATATACATTTTTAGTAGATGCACCTGAATTTTTGATGGTACGGGGAGATGTAAGCAGAATTCAACAGGTAATCTATAATTTGTTGGGAAATGCCATTAACTATACGGGAGCAGACAAAAAGGTAACAATTCGGGTAACACAGAGAGAAAAAACTGCCAAGGTGGAAATTATCGATACGGGAAGCGGTATTCCCCAAGAAGAACTGGCCAATGTTTGGGACCGGTATTACCGCGCCAAGACACATGTGCGCTCAAAGATTGGCACTGGGTTAGGGCTTTCAATCGTAAAATCGATTTTGATTGCGCATAATGCTGATTTTGGTATTGAAAGTACTTTGGGCGTTGGTTCCGATTTTTGGTTTGAATTAAAAATTCCTGAATTTTCCGAACATAAAAAAATGCTTTTGACAAACAATAATACCGTGACTGAGAAAGAAAGCGACTCGTTTTCAAAGAATCAGGACACATAAATTAAACAACGGAAATATCCGTTAAAAATAAATTGTTGGAGGGCATTATGGCGAAAATGTCAGAAGCTTTAAAGCAAGAGATCGCCAGAGAGCTTGGTGTATATGACACGGTTAAAAATTCGGGCTGGGGCGAGGTTTCGTCTCGTGACTGCGGTCATATGGTAACAAAGGCGATTGAAATTGCTAACAGGAATTTTAAGTAAAAATCCATTTTATAAAGGGAGATTTTGAATCTCCCTTTTGTGTATATATTGTTTCTTTGCCGCATATTTTTTATCGGGAGGGATACTTATGTACAGTAAAGGAAATTATATTTTTTACAAGGAACCGATGAATCTGCGCGAAAAACCCAATGCTGCTTCCAGGCTTCTGGCAGTGGTGCCGCAGGGAATGTGTGTGGCTGTGGAGGAAACAAGGGATAACTGGGGGAAAATACATTATGAAGGGAAAGCAGGTTGGTGCTGCATCAGTGAGTGTTTTGCTCAAAAAGTGTGTTCCTGTGAAAATCATGATTGTTGTTATTATGAAAAATATCGAGAGATAGAGCAAAAATATGAGAACCTGCTGAAAAGTTTCCGTAAGATTGAAAGGATATTGAGAGAATAAATATTGCGAAAATATTACATATATGTTATAATACCATACGAAACATGATTTTTTGGAGTTAGTGCTATGGGAGATCGCAGAATAAAAAATTATCATTTACGGTATGCGCGGTCATATCTTTCTATTCTGCTGTTTATCGCCATCCTTGTTTTTTTATGTGTTTATGCGGTAATCCTTTTTGTTCCTCAGGCACCGGCTGATAAAGTACAGCTGACCCCTGTGCCCACTGAAGTACCCGGGGAGGTTACCAATCGTGTGAAAATACAGTTAGCGGGGGACATTGTATTAAACAGTACGCTGCTCTCCAGCAGTCATGACGCTTACGGTGCTTATGATTTTAAAGCCTATTTTTCCAATATAAAAGATTACATTGATGGAGATCTGGCCGTATTTAACTTAGAGGGAAACGTTGACGCTTACGGAGATGAAAGTAATTTTGCCGGAGCACCGGCCTTTAATTATCCTAAAGAGATTGCCGAGGCGGCGGCGGATGCCGGGTTTAATACAGTAATTACCGCCAACGATCAGGCTGCGAATTTTTCATATGCCGGTATTAAAAATACGCTGGAAAATCTTACGGCATCGGGATTGAACCCCGTGGGAACGCAGCAGGAAGCGAGGACGGGCTATTTAAAAAATTATAACGGAATTTGTATAGGAATTCTGGCCTATACCGAGGGCCTTGCTCAAATAAACTCCGATATTCCGGAATATGCGGTTGCAAGAATCGATACTGCTGATGTGGAGGGATCTGCGCAGCGAATCCGGAGTGATATTGCTTCTATAAAGCAGGCAGGAGCAGAAATGGTCATTTTGTCAATGCATTGGGGAAAAGAAATGGAAGCGGAACCTTCACAGAATCAGCGGAAACTGGCGGACGAGCTGATTTACAGCGGAGCGGATATTATTATGGGAACGCTTACCCATACGCTTCAGCCCATTACCTATAAGAGCATTGTAACGGATACGGGAGAAGAAAAAAATGTGATTGTTGCGTATTCTTTGGGAAACCTTCTTTCACATCCCACTGTTACCAGCGGGCAAACCAGCCAGGAAAGTGCGGTTCTTAATATTTATATTGAACGGGATGCGGCAGGTATAGCCTATATTTCTTCGGCTGAATGTATTCCCATTTATATTTATGCAAAAGCTTTGAGCAGCGGGGGTACAACATATTCCTATTCAGTGCTTCCCGCGGCAGATTATATATCTGCGGAGAGTAAACCCGATATTTTTGCCAACGACGAAGATTGGGAAAATTGTAAAAAAGCTTATGACAACGTCAAAAAAATAATCGATAAGAGCGCCGAAAACGGAATGGCGCTGGGAATATCATAAGCCGCCGGCAAGGTGGCTTTTTTCAATAAGGAGAACTTGCAATGCAGATGAACACGTGCTTTATGAGGAGATATGCAAACAGAAAACGGATGGCTTTGGCAAAGCGCACAAATTGCATCAAAATTGATTCCGCCTGGCGTATGGATATGCCTGCGGACGGTCCGGCTGCTGCCGCCCTTGCTGATTTTAGAGAGTATCTCCAAACCTCCATGGGCGTAACGCTGCGTGAAGACGGAGAAAAGCAGATATCGATATCGGTGCGCCCCGAATTGGGAAACGGATATGAAATTATTGCGGAAGATGCACGGGTGATTTTCTGCGGCGGCACTGCTGCTGCGGCGGCACAGGCCGTATATCGGGCTGAGGATATGATGGAAGACCTTGGAGGGCCGTATCTGGAAAAAAGAACGCATGTCTATACGCCGTCTGTTTTTCCGCGGCTGGTATCTTCCGGTATGCGGGAGAACAGCTATCCGGAGGAATATTTAAAACAGATTCTTCATTTTGGATATCACGGCATTTTGGTTACCGTACGCGATGAAGAGCCTGAAGAGCTTTTGCCGCTTATATCCCGGGCTCACGAACTGGGATTGCTTGTGCTGGCGGATATTGCTTTTTCTTACAGTGCTCCTGATATTTTTTCAAAATTACTTCGCCGCGGGTTTGACGGTTTTCTTTTCGGCCGGGCGTTTGATTTTCAAAGCCGGGATCCGCATACGTCAAAATTACTGCGGACCGAAAACAGGAATGCGGCGGGGGAAAAGCGTGTGAATAAGCCGGACGCTTCCGAATGGCCGTGTATGGAATATGCCGGCATTTTAGCGGATATCTGCCAGGTGGTGCAGCAGGAAAATCAAAAGGCTTTTCTTGTGCTGGATACTTCTGCCTGGAGCAATGTTCCGGAAAAAGACAGAACGGCGCTGATAGAAAAGCTGCCCTCGGGCGTTATTCTTCTCGGCAGCTTTGATGCGGGCCAAAAGCTTACCAGAGAACAGATCCACATTAAAACCCATGCGAATACCCTGGTAATGGCGGAGGCATCCGAGAGCTTTTTGGCCGAATGCCGGGCCGCAAAGCAGCGGGGGCTTACTGTGTGGGCGTATACGGCGGCTTCCGGCCGGACAGATGATTTTGGCTTGATTCCCTATCTTCCGGCTATGATGCAGTGGCTGCTGCGCCTGGACAGCTTAAAACAGCTGGGAATATCCGGTGCCGTGGAAACGGGAGCCTATGGCTTTGTGCCCTCGATGATTAGCGCCTTTACAAAGGAGCAGCTTACGGCGCCCTGTGAAGAAGCGGGCGTTTGCATTCAGCGGCTGACCGCGCGGTATTACGGAGCGGAAAACCTGGAGAAAATGATGATCGTGTTTAAAAAACTCAGTGACGGCGTCAATTTTCTGCTGCCCGGCAGTGCTGACAGAAAAGGCCCGTTTTTGTGCGGCCCTGCATTTCCTCTGCTGACGGATACCCAGGAACGCCTTTTGAGCGGGGAAGAGATTTATGCCTATCCCTTTGCACAAAAGGATATTACCCTTGAGGTGGATTGCCTTTTAAAGGCGGCGGAGAATTTTGATAAGGCGGCGGATATATTAAAAAATATTTGTATGCAGGCCCGGGAAGAAGCGGCGGCGGAATTGTATGCGGTCTGCCTGCTGCTTACCAATACCCTGATTACCAGTGTAAATGCAAAACGTTGGTATCGGAGGAGATATGCTTCCCGGACGGAGGAGGGCTTTAAAAAGCGCTTTTTAGCGGAACAGATGGTGCATATTGCGCAGCAGGAAAACAAAAATGCGCAGGAAACCGCAGATTTGATAGCGGCCTATCCTTTTTTGAGCGGCAATGCGAAGGATGCGGATTTATGTTCCTTGGAAAAATTGGAGGAAAAAATTCGATATACCGAAAATTCTATACAGGAATTAAAAAATTTTTTACAAAATTAATGCTTAATGATAATTGATTTTATTAAAAAACAGTAGTGTGATTGTTCAAGCTGTGTTATAATGTTTTCAGAAGAAAAAATACAGGAAAAATGTTTTTATAAATTGGAAAAAGACAGAAATGGGGATACTTTTTTGGTGCGTAAAGTCTTTTTTTCAGGCAATACTTATAAAGGGAAAATTTCGGAGGAAAAAAGAATGCTGGAATTGCAGAATATTTCTTATTCGGTTCAGGATGACAGTCATAAAAATAAAGAAATTTTAACGGATATTTCTTTTAAGATGGACGAGCGCTTTATTGCGGTTACGGGACCCAACGGCGGCGGTAAAAGTACGCTGGCAAAAATTATTGCCGGTATTTATCAGCCCACAGGCGGAAAAATTCTGCTTGACGGGGAGGATATTACCACGCTTTCGGTTACGGAACGGGCGAAAAAGGGAATCAGTTTCGCTTTTCAGCAGCCGGTGCGTTTTAAGGGAATCACGGTAAAGGATCTGATATGCCTGGCGGCGGGCAAAAATATAAAAATTGCCGAAGCCTGCGATTATCTCTCTGAAGTAGGACTGTGTGCAAGGGACTATATCAACCGGGAGGTCAATGCAAGCCTTTCCGGGGGCGAATTAAAGCGGATTGAGATTGCCATGATTATTGCGCGGGGAACCAAATTTTCCGTATTCGATGAGCCGGAGGCAGGCATTGATCTGTGGTCTTTCAATAATCTGATACAGGTGTTTGAAAATATGTACAAGCGCATCAATGGCACAATTTTAATTATATCCCATCAAGAGAGAATTTTGGATATTGCGGATAAAATCCTTGTAGTAGCCGAAGGACGGATCGCCGATTTCGGCGCGAAAAAAGACATTCTACCCGGCCTTTTAAACAGCCGGCAAATTGCCTGCAAAACCTTGATTGATAAATTTTAAGGAGGTTTTTATGAATCAGATACAGAAAAATCTGCTGGAACAAATCGCCGGCATCCATGAGGTTCCTCAGGGAGCGTATAATATAAGAATGAATGGTGAAGGGGCCGGAAGAAACACAACAGAAAATATTGATATTCTTACAAAAACGGATAAGCCCGGAATTGATATTAAAATTAAGCCGGGTACGAAAAATGAAAGCGTGCATATTCCGGTGCTGCTTAGCCAGACGGGACTTACAGACTTGGTATATAATGATTTTTATATCGGGGAGGATGCTGATGTCACGATTGTGGCCGGCTGCGGAATCCATAACGGCGGCGATCAAAAAAGCCAGCATGACGGGATACATACCTTTTATGTGGGCAAAAATGCACGGGTACGGTATATTGAAAAACACTACGGCGAGGGCGACGGCACCGGTGAAAACGTTATGAATCCTACAACGATTGTTTTTGTTGAGGAAAACGGATACATGGAGATGGAAACGGCGCAGATCAAAGGTGTGGATTCTACAAAGCGTGAGACCAGGGCGAAGCTGGAGGACGGCGCTACCCTGGTGATTAAGGAAAAGCTTATGACGCACGGACATCAGTTTGCCGAAACCAAATTTGAGGTGGAGCTTACGGGCTATGCGTCTTCTACGCATGTGGTTTCCAGGGCGGTGGCTAAGGATGATTCGCGGCAGCTGTTTTTATCCAATATCAAGGGACTGAACAAGTGCAGCGGACATACCGAGTGCGACGCGATCATCATGGACAATGCTACGGTAAGCGCTATTCCGGAAATTACCGCCGGAAACGTCGAGGCCGCGTTGATTCATGAGGCTGCTATCGGTAAAATTGCGGGAGAGCAGATTATCAAGCTGATGACGCTGGGGCTTACCGAAAAAGAAGCTGAAGAGCAAATCGTCAGCGGCTTTTTGAAATAGCTTTTTAAAAAAATTATAATTATTGTATTTTGGAGGAAAACTATTATGGAATCAAAATTTACCGGCGGTCTGGCCGGCTTGATCGGTATTTCTATCCTGCAGTTTTTGCTTACGGCCGTTACCTTGGGGCTGGGCGCTCCCTGGGCGGTGTGCATAAAGGAAAGATGGATTGCCTCGCATACCGTAATCGACGGAAGACAGCTCTTTTTTGACGGAACCGGCGGCCAGCTTTTCGGCAATTACATCAAATGGTTTCTGCTTACGATTATCACGTTAGGCATTTATTCCTTCTGGCTTACGATCAATATGAAAAAATGGGTGGTAAAGCATACGCACTGCAGGTGAATTTTATAAACGGAGGTTTTCATGAAGCTGTTTCTCTATTCTTTTCGGGAATTTGACGAAAAGGATATTTTTGATGCGTTAAAAGAAAAATACGGGTTTGAATATGGCTTTTCGGCAGAATATCCAAGCCTGGAAAATGCGGCTTTGGCCAAGGGCTATGATGCGATCAGCATGACGCCCTGTACGATGGATGCAGAGCTGCTCGATGCGTTCTGCGCGTTGGGTGTAAAGTATGTCGCGGCGCGTTCTATCGGCTATGACCATATTGACATTGCCCATGCCAGGCAACTGGGAATGGGCGTATCCCATGTGACGTATGATCCCGATGCTGTGGCGGACTATGCGATTCTTCTGATGCTAATGGGGTGCCGGAAGATGGGGTACATTCTCGAACGTTCCAAATTACAGGATTATTCTCTGATCGGCAAGCTCGGCCGGGATATCGGCGACTGCACGGTGGGAATTATCGGCGCCGGACAGATCGGCAGGACGGTGATACGCCATCTTTCCGCTTTTGAAAGCCGTATTTTGGCCTATGATCTTTATCCGAATGAAGATATGAAAGCTTATTGCCAATATGTTTCGCTGGAAGAGCTTATCAGGCAAAGCGATATTATCAGTATTCATGCGCCTGCTTCCAAAGAAAATTATCATCTGCTTGGCAGGCAGGAGTTTGATGCGATGAAGCCCGGTGTTATGCTGATTAATACGGCCAGAGGGACGCTGATTGATACCGATGCGCTGATTGAAAATCTTATTTCCGGTAAGGTGAGCTTTGCAGGGCTGGATGTTTTGGAGAAAGAGGACGGACTTTACTATCATAACCGTATGGGGGACTGCATTGATAATGTGCAGATGGCCCAGCTGCGCGCTTTCCCGAATGTAGTGCTTACGCCGCATACGGCGTTTTATACGAAAAAAGTAGTTTACAGTATGGCGGAAAATGTGGTTAAATGCGTTTTTGATATGCAGAACAGGAAAGAAAATCCGCTGATTAACACATACTGAGCTTTTTATGCCCTGCAAAGCTTGCTTTTGCAGGGTGTATTTTTATGATTCTGATTGACTAAAATTGCATTTTTGAGTAAAATTATAGTAAGAACGATAGGGGGATTCTGCTAAAGAAAGCTCCCGCGGTTCAAGGCATAGGAGGAAGAAAGATGATTGCAGTAATAAAATCAGGCACAGCGCAGAAACAAGTGGATAATTTAATCCAGTGGCTTGGCTCGCAGGGCATTACCGCGCATATTTCCCAAGGGGAATATCAAACGGTTTTAGGGCTTGTGGGCGACACTTCAAAGATAGATATTGAGCTTCTTGAAAATCTTGAGATCGTTGAGACCGTAAAAAGGATCAGCGAGCCTTTTAAAAGCGCCAACAGAAAATTTCATCCCGATGACACGGTGGTGGATGTAAACGGCATTAAAATTGGCGGCGGCAATTTTGCCGTTATTGCCGGTCCGTGCTCGGTGGAATCGGAGGAGCAGATCATTGAAGTTGCCCAGCGGGTGAAGGCTGCGGGAGCCAAGTTCCTGCGCGGCGGCGCATTTAAGCCAAGAACCTCGCCGTATGATTTCCAGGGACTTCAGGCCGACGGACTGGAGCTTTTAAAGGTGGCAAAAAAGATTACCGGCATGCCTATTGTAACGGAGATTATGAACGCCAACCATCTGCCGCTGTTTGAGGATGTCGATATCATTCAGGTAGGGGCGCGCAATATGCAGAACTTTGAGCTGCTGAAGGAATTGGGCCGCACCAAGAAACCGATTCTGCTCAAACGCGGGCTTGCCAACAATTTAAAGGAGCTTTTGATGAGCGCCGAATATATTATGGCCGGCGGCAATGAAAATATCATTCTTTGCGAGCGGGGAATCCGTACCTTTGAAACCTATACCCGCAATACGCTGGATGTTTCCGCGGTTCCCATGCTGCATGAGCTGACTCATTTGCCGGTAGTGGTGGATCCCAGCCATGCCAGCGGGATTGCACGCCTGGTAAAGCCTATGGCTATGGCGGCGACGGCGGCCGGCTGTGACGGACTTATGATTGAAGTACATAACAATCCCTCCAAAGCGCTGTGCGACGGCGCACAGTCCCTTACTCCGGATCAATTTGATGAGGTTGCTGCCTGTGTTGATGCAATACGCGGGGTGTTAAAGGCATGACGGTAGGCATCGTTGGCCTTGGCCTGATCGGCGGTTCCTTCGCCAAAGCGCTGAAAAGCTTTACCGGGCATACAGTTTATGGCTGTGATACGGATGCTTCTGTTCAGAATTTTGCCGTTTACATGAATGTGATCGACGGTGTGCTGGATGAAAGAACATTACCGGAATGCGATTATGTTATTGTTTCCGTTTTTCCTTCCGCGGCGGTAGAATGGATCAAACGGCATACCGAGGATATAAAAAAAGGTGCGATCGTGGTAGATTGCTGCGGCATAAAACAGGTTGTTTGCGAAAAATGCTTTCCGTTAGCAAAAGAAAAGGGTTTTGTTTTTATCGGCGGACATCCCATGGCGGGATATCATAAATCGGGCCTGAAATATTCGCGCGATACGCTGTATAAAGGAGCGTCTATGATTCTGGTAATGCCGGATACGGAGAATATTGCGCTGCTCTCTTCGGTTACTGAATTTTTTAAAGCCCTTGGTTTTAGCAGCATTACCGTAACGGATGCACGGACGCACGATAAAAATATCGCTTTTACCTCACAGCTGGCGCACGTGGTTTCCAATGCGTATGTAAAAAGCCCGCAGGCAAAGGTTCATAAGGGATTTTCCGCCGGAAGCTATAAGGATCTTACAAGGGTTGCTTATTTAAACGAAGTGATGTGGACGGAACTTTTTATGGACAACCGGGAATATTTAAAGGCTGAAATCGATCATATTATTCTGGAATTGAAGAAATACAGCGATGCGCTGGAGGCGGGCGATGCAGAAGCTATGCAGGCATTGCTCAAGGACGGTAAAATAAGAAAGGAAAGCATTGATAAGTGAGACAGGTGCGCGTTAACGCTTCCAAAACATATGATATTTTAATAGAGTCCGGACTGCTTCTCCGCGCAGGGACGCTTTGCCGGGAGCGCTTCGGGCTTTGCCGCGTATGTATTCTTACCGATGACACGGTGGATGCCCTCTATGGCGCCGCGGTTCAGCAAAGCTTTGAGAATGCCGGCTATTCGGTGGAAAAAATCGTCGTTCCTCACGGGGAGGAATCCAAAAGCACGGCAAATTTATTGGATATTGTCAACAGACTTGCTCAAATGCGTTTTACCCGCAGTGATATGCTGGTAGCGCTTGGCGGCGGCGTGGTGGGAGATCTTTGCGGCTTCTGCGCGGCAACATATATGAGGGGAATTCGTTTTATTCAGCTGCCGACCACACTTTTGGCCGCGGTGGATTCTTCCGTAGGCGGAAAAACGGCAGTTAATTTGCCGGCAGGCAAAAATATGTTCGGTGCGTTCTGGCAGCCGTCTCTGGTGCTGTGTGATACAGACGCCCTGCAGACCCTGGATAAAAAAATATTTGCCGACGGTACTGCGGAAATCATCAAATACGGCATGATCCGGGACGCAGAGCTTTTTGCATGGCTGGAAGCGGGAGACTGGAACCGGGAAGAGGTGATTGCCCGGTGCGTGGAGATCAAACGGGATGTCGTTCATCAGGATGAATTTGATACCGGGTTACGGCAGATCCTGAATTTCGGCCATACCGTAGGGCATGCGGTGGAAAGCTTAAGCCATTTTGAAATATCGCACGGAAGCGCCGTTGCCATCGGAATGGTGATAGTAACACGCGCAATCTGTCGGCAGGGAATGGCTAAAGAAGACATGCTTGCCCGGCTTATAAAAACTCTGGAGGCCAATGGGCTGCCTGTAAGCTGCGGTTTTCGTGCCGAAGAGCTGTTTGAAAAAGCTGTAGGCGATAAAAAACGCGAGGGAGACAGGATCCATTTGATTGCGGTAAAGGAATTGGGCAAGGCGGAAATGATCAGCATGGAGCTTGTGCAGCTGAAAGAACTCATACGATTGGGGCTTGCGTAATGGAGGTTTTGTTAAACGGCGGAGCGCTTGGCGGTACCGTAGAGGCCATTGCTTCCAAATCTCACGTGCACCGGCTTTTAATCTGTGCGGCGCTTGCCGATCAGAAAACGGTCATAAAAGATAGTATTCCTTCTAAAGATATTCTGGCTACCGCGGGCTGTCTCAATGACTATCTTGCGCAGATAGAAATAAGCGGAGCGGATATAACGGTGCTTCCGTACCCGGAGCCTAAGGCGAAGCCGCTGCTGGACTGCACCGAGAGCGGCTCTACCTATCGCTTTCTTATACCTGTGGCCTGCGCCGAGGGGATGCCGGCGGTCTTTACCGGAAGCTCCCGGCTGGCAGAGCGTCCGCTTTCACCGCTTTATGAATTGCTTTGCGAACATGGCTGTACGCTTTCAGAACAAGGGGTTTTTCCTTTCTCTGTAAAGGGAAAACTAGAACCCGGCGATTTTTTGATTGACGGCGGCGTAAGCTCTCAGTTTATCAGCGGCCTGCTGCTGGCGCTTCCACTTTTGGCGGGGGACAGCAGGATTCAAATTACGGGAAAGCTGCAGTCGTATCCATATATTAAAATGACGCTGGATGCGCTGCAAACCTTTTCTGTAAAGGTTAAGGAAGAGAAGCGGGAATTTTACATCAGGGGCGGCCAGCGTTTTATCAGCCCGGGAAGCATCCGTGCCGAGGGAGATTGGTCCAATGCCGCATTTTTTGCGGTAATGGGGGCGTTTTCGTCTGCGGGGATTACCATCAAAGGCCTGTGGCAGGATTCTTTGCAGGGAGATAAAGCAATTCTGGATATTTTGGCAAGATGCGGGGCGGTAATAGAAATCCGGGAGGATGCAGTTAAGGTAAAGCGGGGAAAGCTCAAGGGCATGGAGATTGACGCGGCGCAGATTCCTGATCTGGTGCCGGTTCTGGCCGTTCTGGCCTGCGGCGCTGAGGGAAAAACCGTGATTTATAACGCCGAAAGACTGCGGCTGAAGGAGAGTGACAGAATTGAAACCGTTTTTCATATGATCGCTTCTCTCGGCGGAGATATTACCGTAACGAAGGACGGTTTTATCATTCAGGGAACGGGGTCTTTGCGGGGAGGGAACGTCGACGGCGCCAATGATCACCGGATAGTAATGGCTGCTTCGGCTGCATCCTGCCTTTGCCGGGAACCGGTCAGAATCCATGGAGCCGAAGCCGTGGAAAAATCTTATCCCTGTTTTTTTGAAGACATGAAAAAGCTGGGAGCTTTTTTAAAGAAAATATAGGAGAATTTGAGATGGACATTGAAGAATTGAGAACAAAAATTGATACTATTGATTCACAGCTGGTAAAACTTTTGCGTGAAAGGCTGGAAATTGCCGCTTCTATTGCCGCTTATAAAAAAGAAAGAGATCTGCCTGTGCTGGATCGTTCCCGGGAGAGGGAACTGCTGAGCAGGGTGGCTGCACAGGCCGGCAAGGAATACGAGGCGGAGGCGAGAATTTTCTTTAATACGCTGCTGGGGTTAAGCCGTTCTTATCAAAATAAGTTGATGGAAAGCAGCAGTTCTTATAGTGAAAAAATAGACGCGGCGATCAACAGCACTGAAAAGATATTCCCTGAAAGCGCGTTGGTTGCCTGCCAGGGGGTAGAGGGATCGTATTCTCAGCAGGCCTGCGAAAAGATGTTTGCATCGCCCGGCTTTATGTTTTTAAATACCTGGGAGGGTGTTTTTCAGGCAGTAAACAGCGGTCTGTGCCGCTACGGCGTGCTTCCGCTTGAAAACAGCAACGCCGGTTCTGTCAACAGAATTTATGATTTGCTGGCGGTGTATAATTTCAGTATTGTGCGCAGTACCCGGCTGCAGGTCAACCACAGTATTTTAACCAAGAAGGGCGTTAAGCTGGAAGATATCAAAGAAATTTATTCGCATGAGCAGGCCATTAAGCAGTGCAGTGAGCTATTGCAGTCTATGAAAAACGTAAAGGTACATACCTGCGATAATACCGCTATGGCTGCAAAGATGGTGGCCGAGTCAGACAGAAAGGACATTGCCGCAATTTCCTCGAAGCTGTGCGGGGAGTTGTATGGGCTTGAAGTGCTGAAGGAAGCGGTGCAGAACAGCGGAAACAATTATACGCGGTTTATCTGCATCAGCAAAAATCTGGAAATTTATCCCGGCGCGAATAAAACCAGCCTTATGATCGTAACCTCGCATAAGCCCGGATCCCTGTATAATGTTCTGGCAAAATTCTATTGCCTGGGAATTAATATTATTAAGCTGGAAAGCCGTCCGATTCCGGGCCGCGATTTTGATTTTATGTTTTATTTTGATATCGATGTTTCGGTATATTCCCCTAAATTTCAGATTCTGCTTTCTCAGCTGGAAAGCGAAGCGGAGCAGTTCCAGTATCTGGGCAGCTATACTGAGGTGATCTGATGGCGCCTGTTTACGGCCTTTTGGGGGAAAAGCTCGGTCACAGCCTCTCACCGCAAATTCATAAAAAGCTGTGCGGCTATGCGTACCAGCTGTTTGAAATGCCCCAGAGCAAAGTAGAAGCGTTTGTGACCGGGCGTAGCTTTCAGGCGATCAATGTTACAATACCGTATAAGAAAACTGTAATGCCGCTGTGCGATGTTCTTTCACCGCAGGCAGAGCGCATCGGCAGTGTGAATACGCTGAAGGTGGATGCTGCGGGAAAAATTCATGGATTTAATACGGATTATTACGGATTTTCTTATTTGCTTAAGCGGGCGGGAATCGATCCGGGGGGCAAGAAGGTTATTATATTGGGCAGCGGCGGCTCCAGCGTGACGGTACAGGCTGTTTTGAGTGACGGCCATGCCGGACAGATGGTTGTAATTTCACGCAGAGGGCAAGATAATTATCAAAACCTTGCGCGCCATTTTGATGCGCAGATTATTGTCAACACTACGCCGGTGGGAATGTTTCCTCAAAATTTGGAGGTACCGATCGACCTTTCCCGTTTTTACCGTTGTGAGGCTGTGGTGGATATTATTTATAATCCTCTGCAAACCCGGTTATTATTGGACGCGGCAAAGCTTGGCATGAAATACAGCAATGGTTTGCCCATGCTCGTAGCGCAGGCCAAGATGGCTGCGGAAATTTTTACGGATACGCCGCTTGCGGACCGTGAGATTGAACGGGTGATCGGCCAGATGGAAAGAGAGGCCGCCAATATTGTGCTGATCGGTATGCCGGGCTGCGGGAAAAGTACCGTTGCCGGAGAGATCGGACGCTTGCTGCAGCGCGAAGTGCTTGATACCGACGTGCTTTGTACAGAGGCTGCCGGTAAAAGTATTCCGGAAATTTTTGCCTTAGATGGGGAAGAGGCGTTCCGGGAAATAGAGAGTCGTGCGGCAAATACAGCCGGTAGCCGGCTGGGCGCCGTTATAGCCACCGGCGGAGGAATTGTAAAACGACCGGAGAATTTTAACAGCCTGAAGCAAAACGGATTTATTGTGTTTTTAGAGCGTCCGCTGGACGAATTGGCTATCGAAGGACGTCCGCTTTCCACAGATATACGGAAATTACAGCGTTTGTATGAGGAACGGTATCCTCTGTATTGCCGTTTTTGTGATAAAAAAGTGGCTGTTGCTTCCAACGGTATGGAAACAGCAGAGTTAGTCATACAGCAATTTAAAGAATTTTTTGGAGCAAACGAATGAAAATTAAAAAACTTGTACTTGCTGCCGTTTTTTCGGCGCTTGCCTGCGTGGCAACGCTGGTGATCACTTTTACGCTGCCGGGCGGCGGTTATTTCAATTTGGGAGATTGTATTGTCATTGCCGCCGGTTGTCTGCTGGGGCCTGCTTATGGTGCGGCCTCTGCCGGTATTGGTACGGCGCTGGCCGATCTGCTGAGCGGATTCCCATTTTATGCTCCGGCTACGTTGCTGATCAAAGCGGCGATGGCAGCCATTGCTTGGCTGTTATTTACAAAATTGAAAAAACGTATTCCCAAAGCGGGACCGGTTGCCGCTGCCGTGGCATCGGTATGTGCTGAAGTGCTTATGATTGCCGGATACTTTATTTTTGAATGTTTTTTGCTTGGTACGGAGGCTGCGGTCGTGGATATCACCGGCAACGCGCTTCAGGGCTGCGCGGGCGTTATTACCGGTTCGCTGCTGGTTTGGCTGTTTACGCAAAATAAAACGCTTCACAGTTTTTTCTGTGAATGAAATAGGTGAGATAAATGATGGATTTTCTTCGCGCGGTCTGTGCGGTACCGGATGTGCAGGTAGGAAATACAGAATATAATTGTGAAAAAATACTGGAAATGCTTAAGGATGTACAGGCCGACATTATTGCGTTTCCGGAGCTCTGTATTACCGGCTATACCTGCGGAGATCTTTTTTTGCAGGAGACGCTGCTGCGGCAGGCTGCCCAGGGACTGAAGCTTTTGGCTGAAAATATGCAGAAAGAAAACGGAACCGTTGTGGTCGGTCTGCCGGTGGAAATAGAAGGGCAGCTTTATAACTGTGCAGCGGTGCTTTGCGGCGGAAAAATATGCGGCATTGTACCGAAAACCTTTTTACCCAATTATAATGAATTTTATGAAAAGCGTTGGTTTTCCTCTGCGCAGGAGCTTGATAACACGGTAATTTCATCACGTGCATTTAAAATAAAGGAAGAGTATGACATCCCCGTAGGCAGAAATCTGCTTTTTACCGTAGCAGACTGTGTAAAAATGGGCGTAGAAATCTGTGAGGATCTTTGGGCACCGCTGCCGCCGAGCACTTTTGCCGCTTTAAATGGCGCGGAGGTGATTGTTAATATTTCAGCCAGTAATGAAACGATTGCAAAGCGCGCTTACCGGAATGAACTGATTCGTCAGCAGTCGGCAAGATTGCTGTGCGCTTATCTATATGCTTCAGCCGGAAGCAATGAATCCACAGCGGATCTGATTTTTTCCGGCAGCGCTGTCATTGCCGAAAACGGTTTGGTTTTAAAGGAAAATCAACAGTTTATTGATAATAACTATATGCTTTGCGCGGATCTTGATATCGGTGTCTTGAAAGCGGACAGACGGAAAATGAAAAGTTTTAAAGATGCTGGTTTTATATACGGCAAAAAAGAAATTTATCAAACAGTGCCTTGCTCAAACGAATGTTCCGTTTCTATGGGCCAGTTGCGCGGGATAAGAAAGTTTCCGTTTGTTCCGACCGCGCGTAAGGATCGCCTGGAACGGTGTAGAGATATTTTCTGTATGCAGGTAGCAGGGCTGAAAAAACGGCTGAAAACTACAGGATGTAAAGCTGTAGTAGGTGTCAGCGGGGGATTGGATTCTACACTGGCGCTTCTTGTTTCCGTTGAAGCTATGCGGCAGTTGGGAAGACCTGCGGAGGATGTTTTCGGTATTACGATGCCTTGTTTTGGAACCTCTGAGCGGACGCGTTCCAATTCAGTTCGTTTAATGGAAACATTGGGGATTTGCTGGCGGGAAATCAATATAAAGGAGTCGGTACAGAAACATTTTCAGGATATCGGTCAGGACGACAGGGTGCATGATCTTACCTATGAAAACAGTCAGGCACGAGAAAGAACACAGGTTTTGATGGATTTTGCCGGAAAAATAGGTGGATTGGTAGTAGGTACAGGCGATTTAAGCGAACTGGCGCTGGGCTGGTGTACTTATAACGGCGATCATATGAGTATGTATGGTGTAAATGCCAGCATTCCTAAGACGTTGATCCGCTGGATGATTGACAGCATTGCTGAATATGATGTCTTTACACAGAGCTCGCAAGTATTGAAAGATATTATTGATACACCAATCAGTCCTGAGTTGCTTCCGCCGGATGCCGCAGGAAAAATTGCACAAAAGACGGAAGAGCTGGTGGGACCTTATGTATTGCATGATTTCTTTTTGTATTATGTACTGCGGTACGGTTTTGCGCCTGAAAAAATATATTTGCTTGCCTGCCGGGCGTTCCAAGAGGATTTTGTTCCAAGTGAAATAAAAAAATGGTTAATTTCATTTTACAAACGATTTTTTTCACAGCAGTTTAAACGCAATTGTATGCCCGATGGCGTAAAGGTAGGTTCTATTTGTCTTTCTCCGCGGGGAGACTGGCGTATGCCCAGTGACGCTGATGCCGCTTTGTGGATAAAAAAAACCGAAAATTTATAAAAATTCACTGCATGGTGCCTATAAATTCTTGACACTCAACAGATAGTATATTATAATCAATAAGCAGTTATTTAGCTGTTTATATATTCAACATTTAGAGGGGGAATTTTAATGAGCTTCAAAAATCAATATCTTGCCGAGCTTATGGAAACCGTAATCAAACGGAATCCGGGTGAGCCGGAATTCCATCAGGCCGTCAGGGAAGTGCTGGAATCCCTGGAGCCTGTTATCGAAAAGCATCCGGAGTACATAGAAAAGGGCGTGCTGGAAAGTATCGTAGAGCCTGAAAGGATTATCAAATTTCGTGTGCCGTGGGTGGACGATAAAGGTGTTGTAAGGGTAAACCGCGGTTTTAGGGTACAATTCAACAGTGCGATTGGTCCTTATAAAGGCGGCTTGCGGCTGCATCCTTCGGTATATGAGGGAATTATTAAATTCCTTGGTTTTGAACAGATCTTCAAAAATTCTTTAACGGGGCTTCCCATTGGCGGAGGTAAGGGCGGCTCGGATTTTGACCCCAAGGGAAAAAGCGATATGGAAGTGATGCGTTTTTGTCAGAGCTTTATGACGGAGCTTTCTAAACATATTGGTGCAGATACGGATGTTCCGGCAGGAGATATCGGTACAGGCGCCCGGGAAATCGGTTACATGTTTGGCCAATATAAGCGTCTGCGCAACGAATTTACCGGGGTTTTGACCGGTAAGGGGCTTTCTTATGGCGGTAGCCTTGCCAGAAAGGAAGCAACGGGATTCGGTTTGTGCTATTTTACAGAAGAGATGCTTCGTGCGAAGGGCAATTCGTTTAAAGGAAAGAAGGTTGTTATCTCCGGATCCGGCAACGTTGCCATCTATGCCAATCAAAAAGCTACGGAGTTAGGAGCAACGGTAATTGCCATGTCTGATTCCAACGGCTATATTGTAGACGAAAAGGGAATCGATCTTGCTTGCATTAAACAAATAAAAGAAATAGAGCGTAAACGGATCAAAGAATATATCAATGTTCACCCTGAAGCAAAATATATAGAGGGATGTGCCGGAATCTGGAATGTAAAATGTGATATTGCGCTTCCGTGTGCGACACAGAACGAATTGGATGAGGCAGCGGCCAAAACGTTAGTATCCAACGGCGTTATTGCGGTTGCTGAGGGTGCTAATATGCCTTCTACACCAGAGGCGATCCATGTATTTCAAAGTGCGGGAGTATTATTTGGACCTGCAAAGGCTGCTAATGCGGGCGGAGTTGCGACTTCGGCGCTTGAAATGAGCCAAAATTCCATGCGTTATAGCTGGACATTTGAAGAAGTGGATCAAAAGCTGCATGATATTATGGTTAATATTTATCATAATGCAGCGGCTGCCGCTGAGGAATATGGTATGAAAGATAATCTGGTAGCAGGCGCTAATATTGCAGGATTTATCAAAGTAGCGGATGCAATGCTTGCCTTTGGTGTGGTGTAAATCGAGTTCTATTTCAGCACCAGGAGAAATTTATAAAACCCCGTTTTCTGAAATTTTAGAAAACGGGGTTTTTTACGTTTTGATGCGGTTACTGTGTGTTTATCGTTTTTATATAAATTTAAGTTTTTGGGAAGATTATTTCAGATCTTGCTTGAATTCGCCAGGAGTGCAGTATTCAAAGCGTTTAAAAATCCTGCAGAAATAGCTGGTATCGTGAAAGCCGGCCTGCTCTGCCGCTTCATTTACGGACATGGCGGGATCTTGGGCCATCAGGTGCTTGGCCTGTTGGATGCGCAGCTTTAAAAGATAGTCAAACGGCGTAACGGAATATGCTTTTTTAAAATCACGGCAGAAGGTATATTTCTGCATTTTGCATAAGTCGGCCAGCTGCTCAAGCGTCAGTGGCTGTTTGAAATTCTTTTCCATAAAAAGAATCGCCGGTTCGAGGGACTTGGCGTTTTTTTTCTTTTCTCTGCTGAGCTGGCTAAAAAAGCTTAGGATATAGGTATATAGAAGTTGTGACAGCTCCAGCTCCGTCGCATGTGCATTTGATTTTTTTAGTATTTCGTGAAAGCGGTCGGTAACAGAAGGATTGATTTGTGGGAGAAAAAAGAAATTTTCTGCGCAGAAATAGGCATGCAAACTTTCGCTTGCCGCCCCCTCGTAGGTAATGTAAAGCGTTGTAAACGGAGAGGAAACGCCATAATACTCATGCGGCGTATCTTTTTTGATAAAAAATGCATCTCCGGGCTGAACAAAAACCTCTTTTCCCTCACAAAAAACTTTGCCGCAGCCTGCCGCCACAATAAATACGTGGTGACTCCTGTATCCTAAAGGACGGCAGCGTCTTTCCTGATTGGGGTTTAAGCCGATAGACGTAAGATAAAGGGGAAGCATACGGGTTTGTTCATTGATAATCGGATATATGTTCATAAAAATATCCTTTCGCAATATAATTCTAATTCTCAAAATAATACTATTTACAAAATTGAAAATATGGCTTATAGTGTATCAAAAGAGCTTGCAATATAATTATAAACTATCCACAAAAAAAGTCAAGGAGATTTCTGAAATGAGTGTAATTCCGAGATATTGGGATGATTTGAAAAAGATCCATGTAAAAGAGCTTTCGCCTAAATCCTATTTTATTCCGTTTCAAAACCAGGATACGGCGCAAAAAAATCGGCGTGAGGATTCCGCTTATTTTACTTTGCTTAACGGAAACTGGAGTTTTTGCTATTATGATTCGGTTTTAGATATAGAAGAGAATTTTTTTAACAAACCTACGGAAAAAATGGATAAAATTCCTGTGCCCGGTATGTGGCAGACCAATGGGTACGACAAGGCTGCATATATTTCCAGCCCTTATCCGTTTCCTTTTGCTCCCCCTAAGGTACCGGAAAAAAATCCTGCGGGCGTTTATATACGCGAATTTGACTTTTTTCCGGATAAGCAAAAGAGATACACTCTTGTTTTTGAAGGCGTGGATTCTTGTTTATATTTATGGGTAAACGGCCAATTTTCAGGATATTCTGAGGTATCGCATTGTGAAAGCGTTTTTGATATTACCGATTTCTTGATCTGCGGAAAAAACCGAGTTACAGTAGTCGTATTGAAATGGTGCAATGGCAGTTATTTTGAAGATCAAGATAAAATTCGCATGACCGGTATTTTCAGAGACGTGTATCTTTTAACGCGGGATAAAACACATATTTTTGATCTTTTTCTTCAGCCGGAAATGGACCAAAAACTGCAAAACGGAACGCTGTTCTGCGATATTACTTTAAGTGGCGGAAATGCTGAGGCAGAGCTTATTTTGCTTTCCCCCAAAGGGGAATATATAGAAATGCAGAAAATTTTTATAGAGCAGACGGGGCGTGTACAGTTTCATGTTCCGTCTCCGGCATTATGGTCAGCAGAAAAGCCGTTGCTTTACAGTCTTTTGATTCGTTGTGGCACTGAAACAATCTGTAAAAAAGTTGGTTTTAGACGGATTGAAATTCAAAACAGCGTTTTCCTTTTGAATGGAAAAAATATCAAGCTCAAGGGGGTCAACCGGCATGATACACATCCTCAGAAGGGTTATGTGACGGACTATGCGCATATGCTGCGGGATGTATTTCTTATGAAGCAGAATAATATCAACACAGTGCGGACGTCGCATTATCCCAACGATCCCCGTTTTTATGAACTCTGTGATGAATACGGATTGTATGTTGTTTCCGAAGCTGATTTGGAAACGCATGGCTGCGTTTACGTGAAGGAGCTTACATACTTTGTAGACCATGAGGAATATGAAGAAATTTGCGTTGACCGCATTATGCGAATGGTTGAAAATTTAAAAAACCACGCTTCCATTCTCATCTGGTCTCTGGGAAATGAATCCGGATGGGGGAGAAATCACCGCAAGGCATGTGAACAGATCCGCCAGAGAGACAGAAGCAGGCTGATTCATTGTGAAACAAATTCTATGAGGGCCGATTACAATGATGTTACGTGGCAGAACAGTGAAAAGCCCTATCTTGATTTATATTCTAATATGTATCCCGATGTAGAGCATATACAAAAATATTTAAGTTCTTCAGATATGCGGCCTTATTTTTTATGTGAATACAGCCATGCGATGGGAAATTCCTGCGGAGATTTGGCAGACTACTGGGATTTTTTTTATCGGAATGACCGTGTTATGGGAGGATGCGTTTGGGAATGGTGCGAACACAGCATTCAGCTTACAAGCAAGGAGGGACAAAAGTTTTATGGTTATGGAGGAGATTTCGGAGATCCGATCAATTTATATAATTTTTGTGCCGACGGCGTTACGACTCCAGAACGAGAGCCGCGCTCTTCCTTATTGGAATTGAAAAATATATATTCTCCGGTAAAAATCGAATATGATGAAAAGAAGCTTAAGGTTTTTAACCTTTATAATTTTATTTCATTAGCACATTGTCGGTTTTGCTGGCATCTGGAGCAAAATGGCCAGGTTATAAAAACGGGTGAATTTAAACTCGGCACACTGCCTGGAGAAGCAGCAGAGGTTGTCATGGTTTTTCCGAAATTGCACGGCATATCTTATTTAACTGTAGAAGTCTTTGATGGGGATAACCGGATTTATTTGTGGCAAAACGAGCTTACTGCTGAAATTTCCTGCCGTCCTGTTCCCCAAGGAGCGGAATTGCTGGTGAAAGAGAGAGGGGGTTCCATATTAGTACAGGGAAAACATTTTTTTTATGAAATAGATAAAACCCAGCCGTCAATTAAAACGATCCGGTATCATCGGAATATTTTAGATGCGCCAATGCGTCTTACGGCATGGCGCGCGCCTTTGGACAATGACCGAAAGCTGGTGCCGGAATGGATTTCTTATGCCAATGGAAATTATCGATATCCGTATATGGATGTAAAAAATTTTACTGTAAAAGAATATACGAATGAGGCAGTAAGCTTTGAATATGAATTTTCTTTTGGAGCAATGGGACAAAAACCTGCTATAACCGGAAATATGAAACTTACGGTATATTCCTGCGGAATTTTAATGCTTTCGCAGCAAAGCACTTTAAGGAAACTGGATGTTTGGCTGCCAAGATATGGATATTTATGGCCTTTATGCAATATCTATAGAAATGTGAGCTATTTGGGATTTGGTCCTCAGGAAAGTTATATAGATAAACACCATGCAGCCCAAATGGGGGTTTATGAAACTACTGTTCAGGGTTTATTTGTAGATTATGCAAAGCCGCAGGAGAATGGCAGCGTATACAATACTCAATGGGCCGCGCTTACTGATGAAACAGACAAAGGGATTTTATTTGCAGGAAACCATTTTTCGTTTCATGCTGGTGAATATACGCCGGATGAACTGTTTGAAAAGAAGCATTCCTTTGAACTGCGAAAATCCGGACATACGATTGTGCATACAGATTATTTTATGAGCGGCGTTGGATCCGGCGCGTGCGGACCGGAACTTGCAAAAAAGTACCGCTTGGAGGAGAGAAGGATTGACTTTTCATTAATGCTTACGCCATTTGATAAAAAAGAGGATCCCTTTGAAAAACTGGCTATAGCAAATGGAATATGGAAAGAGAAAGAAATAGAAAAACATACCGATTGATACCGGTATGTTTTTAGGTTTTAATATATTCTTTTTTTATTAAAAGCTTTGCTCTTTGCCGCGCATAGGGAACAACGAGGCGGCAGCCTTTTGAACTATATTCCTGGCCGCCGTTAAAGAGGTCTACAAAGACGTCGTCGTGGGGTAGCAGTAAATTTGTATCGCTTTCCAGTATATGATAGATCCCCAGCATAGCGTGATTGGCGTAAATTACTGCGTCACCCGACGCAGTATATTGATGCACTCCTGCTTCTTTTAAAAGCAGAGTAAGAGCTGTGTAACTGACAGTGCCCAGTCCTGAAAATGCAATCAGCCCATTTTTTTCCTTTTTATAGCCAAAAGCGGCTTTTTTACTGTTTTGATATCGTCCCAATACGGTGATATCTTCTGTCACCGCAAAACAAGGGCGCGGTGCGCAGACTTTCCAGGAGGAACCACTGCAAAGGCATATGGTATCCTCATGGCAGGGATTTTTCGTAACATTAAAGCCCAGCGCCCTGCTCATTTGCGCGGTGTTATATTCCGCATCAAGAATATTATAGGCGTATATAAACAGCAGGGATTTTCCGGCGGCTTTCAGCGCTGCAATAAACGCATCCACAGCAGGGTTTGCTTTAAACTGGTCAAGAAAAATAAAAAGCTTATACTGGGCGGTATCCATATTGGCTACATCGCAGGAAGAAAAAATATCATACGGTGCGCCGATTAATGAAAGTTCTCCGCGCTGCTTTCCAAAAAGGATCGTATTCATGCCGGAATTTTTGTTGACGAAATACATTGATTCCGGATCGGCAATAATTGCGATTTCACTGACGGAACGATAGCCGGCAGAAAGAAGAAGCTTGGAAGCACGGATCATTTCGGTGATTTCATTCATCAGCGTCTCATTGTAAAACCAGCCTTCAAACATATCGAACCACCACATGGCACAGCCGCTTGCCGCCGCAAGCAGAAAATCACGGCGCAGGAGATTGATATCTTCTTCTATGGTTTTTACTTTGTTGGGATGTACAAAATACTGCCCTTCGATGATATCCGGTACAATACAGGTGGTTTGATCATGCTCAATAAAATACAGCTTGTTGTTTGCCGCCAGGGTTTGGCTGGTCAGCATCTGATGGCTTCCGCAATCCTGCGCGCGGTAGGCATAGGATACGGGGCTGGAAAACATATCAATATCCTCCGATAAAAACACGCGTTCATAGTCCAGGTGACCGGTGTTCCAAAGCCGGCTGCCGTCTAACTCGAAAATATAACCGAAATAAAGCCCTAAAAGCTTTTTATGCTGTAAAATTTCCTGCGCTTTTTTTGCAAAATATAAAATAGTATCCGCACGCTGCCAGCTTCCGAATTTACGGTACTGAATCAGATTTTCATCTTTACAGCAATCCAGGAATACAATTTTTTCATCGGTTTCCCGGCATTCTTTTGCAGGAATAAGCGCGGAAGGATCTTTTCGCCAGACTTTATAGGCTGCTTCCGAAATAGGTGACGCATCTTCAAAGCTGTTGTCGCTGAGCCATTCTGTC
This sequence comes from uncultured bacterium, assembly GCA_905214315.1. Classification (GTDB taxonomy): domain Bacteria; phylum Bacillota; class Clostridia; order Christensenellales; family QALW01; genus UMGS1322. The sequence continues at coordinate 25,043 of CAJMLN010000024.1, forward strand.
GTAGTGCCCGCAAGCAAAAAATAACCGTAGAACCGATCTCCGTATTTTTCTTCCACATGCCGCAGTACAGCCTGCATATAGGCCGATGCTGCGGCTCTCCATCGGGGGTCTGCCTCCATCTGAGCCATCTTGCGGAAGGAATCGGGGTATCCGGTATATTTTTTCAGCCACCAGGGACGGGTATCTAGCTGCAGCATCAGGGCAAAATACGCTTCGGGCGCATTTTCGGTAAACAATGCGATTTGCCGGTCGATGGGGGTAAAATCATAGGTATATTCATCAATCCAGGATTCTCCGTAAAGGGAGTAGGGAACCCCTACGGCGGAAATAATACCGCTGCTTAAGATATTGAATAGCCGGATGCCAGCGGAATAAAAATCCGTTATATTTTTCTTTGTAGGCCGAAAGGATTTAAAGGATACCGGCGCATAGGCTTCTCCGTCAATATAAATGGAAAGCATGCCGTTGTTTTTTTTCAATTCACACTTCATTCTGATATTCCTCCATAACCGCTCGGATATTCCATTGACAGGCATCCAGCATATTTTCAGCTTTATCGGGGGCGCAGGCAAGCAGTTCCGTTACAATGCCTATCATCCGCTGTCTTAATTTTTTGTTGGAAGGCGAGAGATTGATCATTAAATTCTCATAGACTTTGCCTGTTTTGATCATGGCGCCGGTGGAAAGCATATTCAGCACCAGCTTTTGTGCGGTTCCCGCTTTCATTCTGGTGGAGCCGGCAATGACCTCCGGCCCGGTATCGGTACAGATGCGGATATCGCCGGCCCGGTCGATCGGGCTGTTTCCATTGCAGGTAAGCGCAACGGTTGTACAGCCGAGCTCTTTTGCCTGCTTCATAGCGCCCAATACATAGGAGGCGCCGCCGGAAGCGGAGATGCCTACCAGGATATCGCCTTTTTTTATATGGCTGGCGAGAATGTCCTTCCCTCCGTCTTCTTCGCTGTCCTCTGCATTTTCACTGGCACGGAGCAGGCTGCCGTATCCGCCGGCGATTATTCCCGTTACCAGCTCCTGCGGCACGCCGAACGTAGGCGGACATTCGGCCGCGTCCGCGACTGCCAGCCGTCCGGAGGTTCCCGCACCGATATAAAACAGGTGTCCTCCCTGGTTCAGGGCATCGGCGATCGCATCTATCGCATCGGCAATCATGGGTATTTGCGCTTCTACTGCTTTTACGGCGTTGAAATTTTCTTCGCTGATGCACTGCAGCATTTCCAGAGTGTTCATTTGATCGATGTGCGTGGTTTTGGGATTCCGTTTTTCAGTATTCAGCATTATTTTTCAGTCCTTGTTATTCTTTGATAATCCTGATAAAAGTGTTCGTAAAAATCTTTGCCGGGACAAATTCCCAACTGATGACAGCATGCGGCACAGGCGCCGTATACCGGAGGAAGCGACGGAAAAACAAACTGTGTTGCAGGGGGAGAGGCCGTCTGCAGCATCGGTAACAGAATTTCTTTATAATTTTCAAAAAGACCTCCGCAGGCAACGACACGATTTCCGCATCGGTATTGCCGCTGCGCGGCTGCGATCAGGCTTGTTAAATGCCGGCAGTTCTCTTTTAAAATGTCCGCGGCAGCAGGATCGTTAAGAGCATACGCCTCAAATACAAGGGGCGCAAAACCGGCAATATAGGTTTTTCCACCCCGATAGATCTCAGAGAGACAGCTCCATATATCGCTTTCGGTGCGCTGTTTCAGCAATTCTGTAATGGCTGTTCCGGGACCTAAGCCGTCCGCTTCGGCAAGAGCGGCCTTTACGGCAGCGCAGCCGATATCGTAGGCGCTTCCGGCGCCGTCAAAAAGATAGCCCCATCCGCCAATGCGGTGATTCTTTCCGTTTTTCCGGGCAAAAAGAACGGAACCTGTTCCGCAGATCAGGGCCATATCCGCCATAGAATCCATATCACTGTAAAGAACATTTACGGCATCGCTGTCAATTTCGGTGTAGATCTGGGGATACTTTTTTTTAAAAAAGGTGGCAAGCTGCGCTTGGTTGCCTCCAGTCGAACCTCCCGCAATTCCTGCAAATATACCGCATACTGCAGGGACTTTTTCCAAAAGCAGATCGATTCCCTCCGCAAGAACGCCGCAGCAATTTTCCATACCGATATCATTGGGGTTGCTCTGGGAAAGCTTAAGCCTGTGCACAATCTTTCCGCTCTCCGTGAAAAGTATGAACTCGGTTTTGGTGCCGCCGCCGTCAATGCCGATCATTAGTTTTTCGTTTAAAAACTCATTTTTGCCTAAAAGAGAATCGACGGAAACATGAAAAAAAGCTGAAAGCCTGCATAGATTTTCTAAATCCGGCGGGGTGAGACCGGTATCACATAGTTAAAGATATTGGTATCATTCAATCAATTTTGCCGATAAAGCGGTAGAAGATTTCTACCTCCTGTTCCCGGCTTCC
>CAJMLN010000025.1 GCA_905214315.1 uncultured bacterium
CGATGTTTACGTGCGGCTTCGTTCTTTCAAACTTGCTCTTTGCCATTTCTTATTCTCCTTTTGATACTTTCTTACTTGCTGATCTTTTCAGCAACGGATTTCGGCACTTCCTCATAATGAGAGAACTGCATTACATAGTTTCCGCGGCCCTGGGTGCGCGAACGAAGGTCGGTGGCATAGCCGAACATCTCCGAAAGCGGAACCATAGCGTGCAGAATCTGAATCCCGTTCACGCTCTCCGTTCCCTCAGGACGGCCGCGGCGGGCGCTGATATTGCCCATAACATCGCCCAGATATTCATCAGGCATTGTAACTTCAACCTTCATGATGGGCTCCAGCAGACACGCATCCGCCTTTTTCAGGCCCTCTTTAAACGCCTGGGAACCTGCTATCTTATAAGCGGCTTCCGAAGAGTCAACATCATGGTAGGAACCATCGAGCAGCTCAACCTTAAAGTCTACTACTTCATATCCGTGCAGGCCGCTCTTGGAGGCCTCGCGGATACCGGCGTCAACCGCGGGAATATATTCCTTGGGAATTACGCCGCCGACGGTTTTATTCTCAAACGAATAGCCCTGTCCCGGCTCTACGGGGATCATCTTGATCACGCAATGGCCGTACTGACCGTGACCACCGCTCTGACGGATGAACTTGCCTTCCTGGGTGACCTCGCGGCGGATAGTTTCCTTATAGGAAACCTGCGGAGCGCCTACCGTGGCTTCCACTTTAAATTCACGCAGAAGGCGGTCAACAATAATCTCCAGATGGAGCTCACCCATACCGGCAATAATCGTTTGGCCGGTTTCTTGATCCGTATAGGTTTTAAACGTAGGATCTTCTTCCGCCAGCTTTACAAGAGCCATCGTCATCTTTTCCTGGCCGGCCTTGGTCTTGGGCTCGATCGCGACGTTGATAACCGGATCCGGGAATTCCATGGATTCCAATACGACCGGATGATCTTCATCACAGAGCGTATCGCCCGTGGTCGTATCGCGCAGACCTACGGCAGCAGCGATATCCCCGGCGTATACCTTATCGATCTCCTCGCGGTGATTGGCGTGCATCATCAAAATACGGCCAAAACGCTCACGCTTGCCCTTCGTACTGTTATAAACATAAGACCCCGCTTCCCTTGTACCGGAATACACGCGGAAGAACGCAAGCTTTCCAACAAAGGGATCGGTCATGATCTTAAAGGCAAGCGCGGAAAACGGCTCATCGTCCGAGGCATGTCTATCCTCTTCTACATCCTCTTTGCCGGGGATATATCCCTTGATGGCGGGAATGTCCGTAGGGGAAGGCATATAATCCACGATAGCGTCCAGCAACATTTGAACGCCCTTGTTGTGATAGGATGTTCCGCAGAAAACCGGCGTGAACAGATTTGCAATGGTACCTTTCCGGACAGCCTTTTTCAGCTCTTCTATTGTCGGCTCTTCTCCCATCAGATACTTTTCCATCAAATCGTCGTCAGCTTCGCAGACGCTCTCTACCATAGCAACATGATATTCCTGAGCCTTATCTGCATATTCGGCGGGAATATCCACAATTTCAATCTGCTCGCCCAAATCATCTTTATAGATATGCGCTTTCATATCCAGCAAATCGATAATCCCCACAAAGGTATCTTCCGCCCCGATAGGCAGCTGCATCGGAATCGGCGTTGTATGCAGGCGCGTTTTCATCATATCGATAACCCGATAGAAATTTGCCCCCATAATATCCATTTTATTGATATAGGCAATTCGCGGAACGCCGTATTTGGTAGCCTGGTTCCACACGGTTTCAGACTGTGGCTCCACGCCCCCCTTAGCACAGAAAACGGCAACGGCGCCGTCCAGCACGCGCAGAGAGCGTTCCACCTCTACGGTAAAATCCACGTGTCCGGGGGTATCGATAATATTGATGCGGTGCCCCTTCCACTGTGCCGTAGTAGCAGCCGAGGTAATGGTAATACCGCGCTCCTGCTCCTGAACCATCCAGTCCATGGTAGCGGCGCCCTCGTGGGTCTCACCAATCTTGTGTATTTTTCCCGTATAATAAAGAATACGCTCGGTAGTGGTTGTTTTACCGGCATCAATGTGCGCCATGATGCCGATATTTCTTGTCTTTTCCAGTGAAAATGCTCTTGGCATATGTTCTCCTCCCTATCAAGCCGAAAGCTACCAGCGATAATGGGCGAACGCCTTATTGGATTCGGCCATTTTATGGGTATCTTCACGCTTCTTCACACTGGCACCGGTATTATTTGCCGCATCCATGATCTCTGCGGCAAGTCTGTCGGCCATCGTGCGTTCCCCACGCTTGCGGGTAAACGTAACCAGCCAGCGAAGCCCCAGTGTCTGCCGGCGGTCGGGGCGAACCTCGATCGGAACCTGATAGTTGGAGCCGCCCACACGGCGTGCCTTGGTTTCAAGCAAAGGCATTACGTTTTCCATTGCCTGATCGAACACTTCAAGAGGCTCACGGCCTGTTTTATCCTTTATAATATCAAAAGCGTCATAGCAAATGCGCTGGGCAGTACCGCGTTTTCCATCGTACATTACCTGGTTGATAAGCTTGGTTACTACCTTGGAGCCGTACATCGGGTCCGGAAGCACGTCGCGCTTTTGCACGCCACCTCTTCTTGGCATAAATTTTTCCTCCTTAAACTGTGTGCTCTGCAAGTTTTGCAAAAAAAGCAAAGCAAAACGATATAAAAATCATCGCTCCGTCAGCATGTTCGGAGACTCAAAAAAAACCGAAAGAAAATCAAGCGCAGCGATGCCTGATTTATTTCTTGGGTTTTTTTGCGCCATATTTGCTTCTGGCCTGCATTCTTTTTGCAACACCGGCAGTATCCAGCGCACCGCGGATAATATGGTATCTTACACCAGGAAGATCCTTCACACGTCCGCCGCGGATCAGCACTACGGAGTGCTCCTGCAGGTTATGACCGATACCCGGAATATAGCAGGTACCTTCCATACCGTTTGCCGCCAGACGGACACGGGCAACCTTTCTCAGTGCAGAGTTCGGCTTTTTGGGCGTCATCGTCTTTACGCTGAGGCAAACACCCCTGCGCTGAGGACACTGCTGAAGAATAGGAGCCGAAGACTTATAGGTGGTCTTCTTCCTGCCGTTTTTAATAATCTGATTAATTGTTGGCAATTTAAAATTCCTCCTTCCCCGGAAAAATAAATATATTAATTCCGCAACCCCCGGAACTAATCGTAAAATTCTGCCGCGGTGGCCGAGCCTACCGCGATGCCGCACTGCCTGCCCAGCTCCTGCATGGTATCCACCCATTGGATCTCAACCTCATGCTCCCGGCAGGCTTTATACAGCTTTCCGCGAAGAAAATCGTCGGCGTCACGGGCGATATAGACCACCGAAACATTCCCGGCGTCCAGTGCCTTCAGCACCTGCTTGGTGCCTGTTACGCGTTTCAAACCCTTCCCCTCCGCAAAAGGCCGCAAAATGGCCGTAATACCTTGTTATGATATACCAAATGCAGGGGATTGTCAAATGCTTTTTGGCAAATTTATATTTTTATAAGGAGAAAAAGTCCCGCTCCGCGGGAGCTTTTCTCTATTTTGTATTTATATACAGGTTGTCCTTTTATTATTCACCACATGTTGATTTTTTATTTGAGGCAAAAAGCATCCCGCGCAATCTGCACGGGATGCTTGTATTTACGCAAGAACAGTTGTTATCACAATTCCGGTATTCGTCCCCGCCGCACGGGTTCCCTCCACCTGGGAGCAAACCGCCAAATCCCCCTCGGGCGTATACGTAAGCGTTTGCTTCACAATCTCATATTCAAGGATCCGGTCTTCCCCAGTGTATGTGTTTTCCAAAACCTTTGCAACGCTTTGGTCTATGACCTGCTTGTCGATTTGAATCTCCAAAGTATCGTCAAAAGCATCTATATTGTTAACATGCAAAGACCGAATTGTTCCTTTTTCGGTTACCGCTATATACACAGATTCATTCGTACGAAAGCCGGAATGATGTTTTACAAAGCGGAACACATACACCTTCATCGGAAGGTCGATATCATAAAAAGAATCCGTTATCGTTTCTTCCAGCACATAATCCTCCGTGCGGATATACCGCTCCGCGCATTTCTCCGCTACAGACAGGGCATTTTGATAGGGGTTCGAAGGCATTGCCATATCTTTTTGCGCATCAAGAAATTCCCTGGAAGTAATGTGATATCCCGTAAAAACGCCTTCTTTATAATAAAGCGTAATCCCCTTGGCGCCATATACATCCGTATACTGCCAATCAAAATTTTCCAATAAAGATTTCTCATATGTTGCATTATACGTTATTTCATTAATTTTTTCCGTTTTTTTCGTCTCCTTCAAAGAATCCTTTTGCGTACTTTTCCCCAGCCACCAGTCCACTTCAATTTTACTTGCAATATCATTGCTGCCGTCTACAATATAGCTGCCGCCAACACCGCTGCAGACGGTTTTTTCTTCTTTTGCCCCGCAGCCCGAAAGCCAGAGCGCACATAAAACCAGAACACATAAAACCCGAATTTTCATAAACATCCTCCTTACCAGTTGGCGTCCAATTGCAAAAATTCATTGCCGCCGATTACCTTTATATCATCCATATTTTTATTATAATCTTCATATTCAATTTGATAAAATGCAAGTGCAAGCGCCCATCCTTCCGTCAGCGTCTGCCTCATCAAGTCCTCCGCCAGTTTATTGCAATCGCTGACATACGTAATTTCTTTAAACCCAACGACACTTTCAGCGCCCTAGCAAACCATTTTTTCTACAATATTAACCGGAGTACCGGCCGTTATATGGCTTTCATCAAAGTCTTTCCCTGTTTCGCATGTTAACAATAACGCAAAAGATAAATTATTCAACCCATATCCATCAATATCCGTCATTTTTATTCTAATTCTATTGTATCGTTTTAGGAATTGTGTGTCAATACGGAAGCTCTGAAATTTTCTGTTTTTCAGCTTCAATCATCAAAATACTGCCGTTCCGCCGAGGGAAACAAAACCTTTTAAAAAGCAATCCGTATGTTTTTTCTCCTCTCTATAACTTACGCCAAAAAAAGAAAAAAGCAACTCTCATAAAGAGAATTGCTTTAAAAAAGGCTTTTATGCTTCCTGTGCTTCCGGTTCTTCGGGCAGCTCATCCGTTTCAGGCTCATTTTCGGCCTGCTTGCGGAGCACTTCGATATCGATCTCCTTATATTTCCTTACACCGGTTCCCGCAGGAATCAGCTTACCGATGATTACGCTTTCCTTCAAGCCCAGAAGCGGATCAATCTTACCCTTGATGGCCGCCTCGGTCAGCACGCGCGTAGTCTCCTGGAAGGAGGCCGCCGAAAGGAAGGAATCCGTTGCCAGCGCCGCCTTGGTAATCCCCAGAAGGATCCGGCGGCTGGTGGCGGGAATTCCGCCTGCCAGGCGTACCTGCTCGTTGACGTTCTCCACCCGGAAAATATCCACAACATCCCCCGGAAGAAGATCCGTATCACCCGCGTCCTCAATGCGTACCTTGCGCAGCATCTGCCGCACGATCAGCTCGATATGCTTATCGGCAATATCAACGCCCTGAATTTTATAAACCGTCTGCACCTCTTTGAGCATATAATTCTGCAGCGGCACCACGCCCTTGATGCGCAGCATATCGTGGGGGTTAATGGAGCCCTTGGTCAGCTCCTGGCCAACCTCCACCATTTGCCCCTCTTCCACGGCCAAATGCGCGTTGTACGGCAGGGGATAGGTCTTTTCCTCCCCGTCGGAGGCGACGATCGTAATCGTGTTCTTGCTCTTTAAGCTGGAAAGCTCCACCTTACCGGCAATATCGGAAAGAATCGCCAAGCCCTTAGGCTTACGCGCTTCAAAGATTTCCTCAACACGCGGCAGACCCTGCGTAATATCCGTACCCGCAACACCGCCGGTATGGAAGGTACGCATCGTCAGCTGCGTACCCGGTTCGCCGATGGACTGCGCGGCGATGATACCCACAACCTCGCCGATGGCAACCTCTTTGTTATTGGAAAGATCCGCGCCGTAGCACTTAGCGCAGACGCCTGTTTCACAGCGGCAGGTAAAGATGGACCGAATCATCACCCTTGTTCTGCCCAAACCGCCCTTTTCCTTGGGCGCAGTGATATGCTCGGCTATCCGATCGTTCACCAGCGTGCCGTCGGTATAAACCACATTGCCCGCGTCATCCAGAATATCCTCGGCCAGCGTTCTGTTCTTAATACGCTCGGCCACGGTTTCGATAATCGTGCCCTCATGAATGATATCCTCCACATATACACCGTTGGGCGTATTGATGGAGCTGGGCAGCGCATGACAGTCCTCCTGACGGATGATAACATCCTGGCACACATCTACCAGACGACGCGTCAGGTAACCGGAGTCCGCCGTACGGAGCGCCGTATCGGCAAGCCCCTTCCGCGTGCCGTGAGAGGACATGAAGAAATCGATGATCGTAAGGCCTTCCCGGAAATTGGCCTTAACCGGAATTTCAATGGTACGTCCCGAGGGATCGGCCATCAGGCCGCGCATTCCGGCAAGCTGGGTAATCTGGCTCTTATTGCCTCGCGCACCGGAGGTGCTCATCATATTGATAGGATTGAACTTGCCCAACCCCTTTAAGAGCTCGGCCGTAACGTCATCCTTGGCTTCCTTCCAGGTCTCGATAACCGCCTTGTAGCGTTCCTCCTCGGCAAAGAAACCGCGGCGGAACAGCTCATTGATTTCATCCACATGCTTTTCGGCCTTTTCCAGGATTTCTTTTTTAGCCTTGGGAATGACCGCGTCCTTAACGCCTACGGTAATAGCCCCCTTGGTAGCGTATTCAAAGCCCTGGGCCTTAATTTGATCCAGCATTTCAGCCGTAACAGCAGCGCCATGTACGGTATAGCACTGGTAAACAACCTTATTCAGTGATTTTTTGTCAATTAAGAAACCAATTTCCAAATCAAACGCATGCTCGGGGTCACTTCTGTCTACAAAACCAATATCCTGCGGCACGGCTTTGTTAAAGATGATCTTTCCAACTGTGGTTTGAATAATTTTGGAACGTTCCACACCGTCAATATTTCTGCTTACGCGCACATTGGTCATCGACTGCAGCGGGAGCTCGCCCATCTCATAGGCCAGAACCGCCTCGTCAGGCGAAGAGAATGTACGGTCCAGCATCGGTTTTTCATCGTTGACAATCGTAAGATAATACGAACCGATGATCATATCCTGCGTGGGCACCACCACCGGGCGGCCGTCGGCAGGCTTTAAAATATTGTTGGCCGCCAGCATCAGGAAACGGGCCTCGGCCTGTGCTTCCACGGAAAGCGGTACATGACAGGGCATCTGATCTCCGTCAAAGTCCGCGTTAAAGGCAGTACATACCAGCGGATGCAGCTTAATGGCGCGTCCGTCTACCAGAACCGGCTCAAAGGCCTGAATTCCCAAGCGGTGCAGCGTAGGCGCGCGGTTCAGCAGCACCGGATGCCCCTGGATTACCTCCTCCAGAACATCCCAGACCTCGCCGTTGCCCCGCTCGATCAGCCGTTTGGCGCCGCGGATATTCTGGGCATAGTTTTTCTCCACCAGCCGCTTCATCACAAAGGGCTTGAACAGCTCGATTGCCATTTCCTTGGGCAGACCGCACTGATGCATTTTGAGCTCCGGTCCGACAACGATAACCGAACGGCCCGAATAGTCCACACGTTTACCCAAAAGGTTCTGGCGGAAGCGGCCCTGCTTGCCGCGCAGCATATCCGAAAGGGATTTCAGCGGACGGTTGCCGGGGCCCGTGACCGGACGGCCGCGGCGGCCGTTGTCAATCAGCGCGTCCACCGATTCCTGCAGCATACGCTTTTCATTTCTCACAATAATATCCGGCGCGCCCAGCTCCAACAGCTTTTTTAAGCGGTTGTTACGGTTCAAAACACGGCGGTAAAGGTCATTCAAATCACTGGTGGCAAAGCGGCCGCCGTCCAGCTGGACCATCGGACGGATTTCCGGAGGAATGACCGGAATAACATCCATAATCATCCATTCCGGCTTATTGCCGGATTTACGGAACGCCTCGATCACGTCCAGACGTTTTACGGCTTTTACGCGTTTCTGACCGGCGTTGGTGGTGCGCAGCTCCTCGCGCAGTGCCTCCGCCTCGGCGTCCAGATCAATCTGCCGCAGCAGCTCGCGGATGGATTCGGCTCCCATACCGGCCCGGAAAGAACCGATACTGATTTCGCGGTCCATAATATCGCGATAGTCGGCGTCGGTAATTACATCCTTTACCTGATACTCGGTACTGCCCGGATCCAACACGATAAACGCCGCAAAATACAGCACGCGCTCCAGATCCTTGGGCGAAATATTCAGCAAAAGGCTCATCCGGCTGGGAATTCCCTTAAAATACCAGATATGCGATACGGGCGCGGCCAATTCAATATGGCCCATGCGCTCCCGGCGCACCTTGGCCCGCGTTACCTCAACGCCGCAGCGGTCGCACACCAGGCCCTTATATCGGGCGCCCTTCTTGTACTTGCCGCAGGCACATTCCCAGTCCTTTGTAGGGCCGAAGATCCTTTCGCAGTAAAGGCCGTCCCGCTCGGGCTTCAGCGTACGATAGTTGATAGTTTCCGGCTTTTTTACCTCGCCGTAGGACCATTCCCGTATTTTTTCGGCAGGCGCAAGACCTATTTGTATGGAATCAAAATTATTAAGCTCAAACAAGGATTCATCTTCCTCTCATCAAATTGTCCGCATAAAGCGCACCGGTTGTGCTGATTATTCATCAGCCTCGTCGTCATCCTCTTCGTCGTCATCCTCTTCATCATCAAAATCGAAAGCATCGTCAAAATCGCTTTCAAAGGCATCGTCATCAAGGGAATGATCGTCATCTTTTAAGAGATCCTCTTCGTCGTCTTCAATACCGTCAAGGATGTCCAGGCCCTCGTCGTCATCAAGCTCATCCAGTTCAAGAGAATCCTCATCATCATCTTCGTCCTCCTCATCATCAAAGCCGAGCATGGAGAAGAGATCGCCCACCGGAGCATCCTTTTCTTTCTCCGCAGCATATTCTACAACGTCACGATCGTCATCCAGAAGCTCCATCATTTCCACTTCCTTGTGCTCCTCGGTCAGGATCTTGACATCCAGCGCCAGGGACCGCAGCTCTTCCAGCAAAACTTTAAAGGATTCCGGAATTCCCGGTTCAGGAACATTTTCTCCCTTTACAATGGCCTCGTACGCCTTTACCCGGCCTACAACGTCGTCGGATTTGATGGTAAGAATTTCCTGAAGGGTATGCGCCGCGCCGTAGGCCTCCAGCGCCCAAACCTCCATTTCGCCAAAACGCTGGCCGCCGAACTGGGCCTTTCCGCCCAAAGGCTGCTGCGTAACCAGCGAATAGGGGCCGGTAGAACGGGCATGGATCTTATCATCAACCATATGGATCAGCTTAATCATATACATACAGCCCACGGTAACCGGGTTATCAAAGGGCTCGCCGGTTCGTCCGTCGTAGAGGATTGTCTTGCCGGTAAACACACTTTCGGCGTAATCACTCAGCTCCTGCTCGGCGGTATCCGACTTTTTATTTTTGACCACATCCAATCCGAACAGGGGCGCCATATCTCCCAAAAGCTTTGCCGCGGCAATAAAATACTGATCTGCCAATTCGATCATCCGTTTGCAGAGACCCTCTTTATCCGTTTCCTGCCGGTCATATGCTAAGAGATTCAGCTCTTCAAATTTCTTATCATAGGCTTCCACATCAATCTTTTCACCGTTATACACAGGCTTTTCCGAGCCCCTGAGCTTTGCCGCCATTTCCAGCAGCTGCCCGGCCGTATGTCCCAGCGCGCCGTCAACCACCGGAATATCCGCTTTAGAGCGCAGCCTTACCGCATAGGTAAGCAGGGTATCGATCTTTTCCAGGAATTTAGAGGCTAGGGAAAGCTTTTCTATCTCGCTTTCATGGGCGCCGTCAAACACAGGCGTAGCAATCTTAATACCAAGTTTTTTGGCCGCAATGCCCAAATGTACCTCCAGAACCTGCCCTACGTTCATTCGGGAGGGAACGCCCAGAGGGTTCAGGCAGATCTGCAACGGCGTGCCGTCGGGCATAAACGGCATATCCTCCTCCGGCAGTACGCGGGAAATAACACCCTTGTTGCCGTGGCGGCCGGCCATCTTATCGCCGGCGTGCACCTTACGCTTCTGCGCCAGGTATACGCGCACCATTTTATTCACGCCCGGAGAAAGCTCATCCTTGTTTTCCCGGGTAAACGTCTTAATATCCACAACCACGCCGCCCTCACCGTGGGGAACACGCAGCGAGGTATCGCGCACCTCTTTGGCATTATTGCTGAAAATTGCGTGCAGGAGACGTTCTTCGGCAGTAACGTCGGTTTCGCCCTTAGGGGTAACCTTTCCCACCAAAATATCCCCCGAATGCACCTCCGCACCGATGCGGATCACGCCGTCTTCATCCAGATTGCGGCGCATATCCTCGCCCACATTGGGAATATCCGGCGTAATTTCCTCGGCACCCAGCTTAGTATCGCGCGCCTCGCACTCATATTCTTCAATATGGATCGTGGTAAAAATATCATCTCTTGCCAGACGCTCGCTGATCAGCATAGCGTCCTCATAGTTATAGCCGTTCCAGGGCATAAAGCCAATCAAAATATTGCGCCCCAGTGAAAGCTCGCCCTGTGCGGTGCTGGGACCGTCGGCCAGCGTGGTCTTATATTCCACACGGTCGCCCTTCTTTACGATGGGAATCTGATTGATGCAGGTTCCCTGGTTGGAGCGGCGGTATTTCAGCAGTTCATAGGTCACGGTTTCACCGTCGTCATGCTTTACGACGATCTTATTGGCGTCAACATATTCCACAATGCCTGGTCCCTTGGAGAGCACCGAAACACCGCTGTCCCGGGCCGCCTTATATTCGATGCCCGTACCGACAATCGGCGCCTCCGTCCGCAGAAGCGGCACCGCCTGGCGCTGCATGTTCGCGCCCATCAGAGCACGGGAAGCGTCATCGTTCTCCAGGAACGGAATCATCGCCGTAGCCACCGAAACCACCTGCTTGGGAGAAACATCAATGTAGTCCACCTGGGAAATATCCACTCGCAGGAAATCCTCTTTATTTCTGGCCGAAACCACATTGTTTACAAAATGTCCGTCAGGCGTGATGGGCTCATTGGCCTGGGCAATGATATAGCGGTCCTCATCATCCGCGGCAAGATACACCACTTCATTCGTAACGATGCCTTTTTCCTTATCCACCCTGCGGTAAGGCGATTCCATAAAGCCATAGTCGTTAATCCGCGCATAGGTAGCCAGCGAACCAATCAGGCCGATGTTCTTTCCCTCCGGCGTCTCAATGGGGCACATACGGCCGTAATGAGAATGGTGAACGTCACGCACCTCAAAAGAGGGACGGTCACGGTTCAGGCCGCCCGGACCCAATGCCGAAAGGCGGCGCTTATGCGTCAGTTCAGCCAGGGGGTTGTTCTGATCCATAAACTGAGAAAGCTGCGAGGAACCGAAAAATTCGCGGATCACCGCACTCACAGGCCGGATGTTAATCAGCGTAGCCGGGGAAACATTGTCCAAACTTTGGCTGGTCATTCGCTCCCGAATCACCCGTTCCATTCTGGAAAGACCCACGCGCAGCTGATTCTGCAGCAGCTCGCCCACGCAGCGCACGCGGCGGTTGCCCAAATGGTCAATATCATCCACAGAGCCGTGGCCCTGGCAAAGAGCAATAATATAATTGATGCTGGCCACAATATCCGACATATACAGATGCTCCGGCGAGAGCTCCTCTCTGTCGGCCACAAGACGCGCCTTGATCTGCTCTTCCGTGGAACACTCGGCCAGGATTTTCATCAGGGTATCATAGTGAACCATCTCTTTGATCCCCACTTCCTGAAGATCAAAATGCAGATAGGCTTTGGGATCTACAAAACCATTGGACATCACCCGAACGATGTTGGTTGTCTCCTCGCCCGCCTCATTTTTCAGCGTAACGGAAAGCAGCACCGCCATAACGCCGGCATTCTGAATTTCCTCAGCCTTTTCCCGGGAAATCAGCTCACCCTTTTTCGCCAAAAGCTCACCGTCGGGGGAAATAATATCCTCCGCGGTAATCTCCCCTTCGATTCTGGAGGCTAAAGCCAGCTTTTTGTTGAATTTATAGCGGCCTACACGGGCAAGATCATAATGGCGGCTTTCAAAAAAGCTGCTGTTGAGCTTGTCGCGCATGATCTTTTCTTCGGCATTTTCACCGGGGCGAATACGTTTATACATCTCGATCAAGCCGTCGATCTCCCGGGTAATACCGGCCTGATGATCATGCTCGATGGTGGCCTTGAGCACTTCGCTCTCTCCCAACAATTCGATAAGCTGCTCGTCCGTGCCGTAGCCCAGGGCGCGCAGAAGCGCCGTAATGCTGACCTTACGGCTGCGGTCCACCTTTACGGAAAATACATTGGCATTATCAATTTCAAACTCCATCCAGGCACCGCGGTTGGGAATCAGCGTTGCGGTATACTGGAATTTGCCCGCCTGCTTATCATCACTGAAATAGCACCCGGGCGAACGCACCAGCTGGCTGGCGACAACGCGTTCAGCGCCGTTAATAATAAAAGTCCCGGTAGGCGTCATAAGGGGAAAATCACCCATAAACACATCCTGCTCAAGGATTTCCCGTACAGTACCGTCTTCATTTTTTAAGGTAAGGCGTACGCGTACACGCATGGGCGCGGCATAAGTAACATCTCTGTCCTTACATTCCTCAATGGAATATTTGGGCTTGTTTTCAAGATAGCAGTCCAAAAATTCCAGGCTCATGGCACCTGAAAAATCATCGATCGGCGAAAAATCCCTTACAATTGGGCCAAGCTCTTCCTTAATGAATTTTTCGTAGGACTTTTTTTGGATCTCGATCAGGTCGGGCATTTCCAGCGCCGCGTCGATTTCAGCAAATGACAGTCTGTCCTCTTTTGCGGTCTCCGCTGCGTTAAGCACCTTATGAAGCATACTTTCACTCTCCCATAGTTTAAAATGTGTGTACATCCGGTAACGTGCGCAAACGGAGAAAAAACCAGCGTTTTTCTGTTTTTTGGGCGCAAAATCCCTTACCCGAACCGTACGGTGCGCAATTTACCCCATAATATATTGTGATACAGTAGTCAAGTTTACCATAAGCCGGAAATCTTGTCAACTGATAATCTCTGCTATGCATCCAATCAAATTTCTGCGTTTTTTGTGTTTTTTCACATTTTTTCAGAGGCGAAAACTACCAGATTTTGTGTTTGCTTTGCTTTTTTTACCAAAAGAAATTCTATAACAATTTTTTATTTTTTCTTCCGGTAGCATAACGGCGTATCCTTCCCGGCAGTTTATAAAGCAAAATGCCTGCCGCGGGCTCCTTGCTGCGGCAGACAAAAGATCATTTCATAACAAACAGCAGCAGCGAGACAGCCGCCACCGGTATCATCACGGCAAAGCTGGAAAAGGCGATCACGCTTTTTGTCCGCTCCCTGTTTTTAAAAAACAGCTTCAGCAAAAAATAGATGCCCGCACCGATCGCGCCGCCCAGGGTATTGGTAATCACATCTGTAACGTCCGCCGCGCCGATGGCAAATCCATACTGTGAAACCTCAAAAAATACGCTGAGAAGAAACGGCGCCAGAAAGACCGCCCACTTTTTTTGAAAGAAATGAGCCGCATAAATTCCTGCGGGAATAAAAACAATCAGATTCCCAAAAATATCAAATGTATCAAAATTCCCCGTAAACGCCTCATAAAACGGAATCCAGTTCACATTTCTGTAAAAATACCGTTCCGAAACAAACAGCTGCAGCGGCGAAACGTATTTGAATAAAATATTTTTAAAGATAAAGCAAAGATAAAAGATAAAAACACTGTAAAATAGAATATTGACGATTTTTTTCATAATTTTTGCCTCCCTTGATTCTTTATTTGCAGGATAACGCGGAATCCTCAATTTTTTATCAATTTTTTGTAAAATGCAAAAACTTGAAATCCATCAAAAAATTTCTGCTGAAACGCCGATACAAAAAAAGACGGCAATGCCGTCTTTTTTTAAACTGACTTACGCGCTTTATTGTTCGCTTTTGGCAGCGGCAATTCCACATCCATTTCCTGAAACAGACGAAGCAGAAACTCACGGTTCTCCACCTCTTCTACCAACAGCATTTCTTTCGCCCCCTCATACGGTGCCTCCATAGGTGCCCCCGGCAGCAGTGCCTTCGCGGCAGCCACCGGCTTGACCAACAGCCTCTCATCGCAGAGATAAGCTGCAATTTTTCCATGGTAATAAAGAATATATTCGCCCATCATGCTCCGATATGAGACGCCCTCCAGCCCGGAGAGCTGATCCAGCACAAACCAGAGAAATTCTTTTGAAGCAGCCACCGTTATTCCTCAACCGTAACCTTTTTGATCACCTGATCCTCCAGAGGCTTATCAGCATAGCCGCAGGGCGTCTGCGCAATCTCATCCAGCGTGTCAAAGCCCTCCGTCATCCGGCCGAAGGCCGCGTACTGCCCGTCAAGATGCGGCGCATCAGCGTGCATGATAAAGAACTGCGAACCGGCCGAATCCGGATCCATGGCCCGGGCCATGGAGATTACGCCGCGGACATGTTTGATGGGATTTTCCACCCCATTGGCCTTAAATTCGCCTTTAATGCAGTAGCCCGGCCCGCCGGTACCGGTGCCGGTGGGATCACCCCCCTGAATCATAAAGCCTGCAATTACCCGGTGAAAGATCACATCCTCATAAAAATCCTGCCGGGCAAGCTTTACAAAATTTTTCACCGTGAGCGGCGCCGCCTGTTCATCCAGCTCAAACACCATTTTTTTGCCGTTTTTCATTTCTATTATTGCTTTCATTTTCAGTCTTCCTCCAGTTTTTTCATATCTTCAGGCTCACGTTCTTCTTTGTTTCCGCCCTTTTTAGGTACCTTCAGTACCTTAACCTCAGTATAGGGATATTCCCGCAGCTCAATCTGATCTCCGATATGCACCATAACCTTTACCTTCTCGGTCAGCACATTGACCTCCTGAATCCGTCCCTGCCCGTCGGCCGTACGAACTTCGGCATTAACCGGAGGCATCTTTTTGTGGGCCTGCTCATAATAGCTTTGTTCATATTTCAGGCAACACATCAGCCTGCCGCAAAGTCCGCTGATTTTTGTAGGATTCAGCGAAAGTCCCTGCTCCTTGGCCATTTTAATCGATACCGGCTGAAAGCCGCCCAAAAACCGGCTGCAGCAGCAGGGCTGGCCGCAGGGGCCCAGGCCTCCCAGCATCTTTGTTTCATCGCGCACGCCCACCTGGCGCAGCTCAATCCGCGTGTGAAAGGTAGAGGCCAGCTCTTTGACCAGCTCACGGAAATCCACGCGGCCGTCAGAAGTAAAATAAAATACAGCTTTAGAGCAGTCGAATGTATATTCTACACGGATAAATTTCATATCCAGCTTATAGCCTTCCGCTTTTTTATCCGCAATGCCAAGGGCCCGTTTCTCTTTCGCACGGTTTTCCTCCAGCTTTTTCTTGTCCGCCGGAGTAGCCACGCGGATAATCTTCTTCAGCGGCGCCACAATCTGCTCCGGCGGCACGTCTTTGGTGCCTATTGTAACATTGCCGTACTCCACGCCCTGCGCCGTTTCCACAATAACGCCCTCTCCGGCCTCTATCTGCATTCCGCAGGGATCAAAATAATAGGTTTTCCCTGTATTTCTAAACCGTACACCGATCACCTTTTCCATTTTATTCCGCCTTTCACCAACGCATATGCAAGCTCTTCTATGATAAGCCCGCTATTGATATTTTTCTTTTTAGCCGCCGCGGCATTCTCAAGTGCCTTCATACGCTCCAGCGTCAAAACATCTGCCGTATGCTGCAATTTTTCAAACAGCTTTTGCTGCAGAATCTGTATCAGCGGTAAAAAAGTATCTTTTTCCTTCTCCAACACAACTGCCACTTGAGGCACGGTACAGCCGCCGTCCATTCCGGAAATAAGCTCTCCGGCAAGAACGTGCAGCCGTATTAGCTCTTCATCCTCCACCAGTCCAACGGCCGTGCCGATATTGCCCCCGCATTCCCGCGCCGCATATTCGTTCCGGCTGTTTTGGGGAAAGAGCCTCGCCAGCTGCCGCAGGATCTGCGCTTCCGGGTATCCCGTCAGCCTTATTTTCCGGCAGCGGGAACGCACGGTGGGCAGCAGCTGCAGCGAATTTTCAGCCAGCAAAAAAAACACAACAGAAGCCGGGGGCTCCTCCAGTGTTTTTAAAAGCGCGTTCTGCGCCTGTTCATTGGCAAGATGAAAACCATGAATTACGTAAATCTTCGCGCCGCCCTCATAGGGCGTTTCGTACACCGTGGAAATGACCTCGCGGATCTGATCCACCTTAAGCATATTCTTTTCCGGTTTTATACTATGTACGTCCGGGTGCAGTCCGTCAAGCACCCTGCGGCACGCGGCACACGCAAAGCACGGCTTTTGCTCACCGGCACACAGCAGCGTACAGGCCGCTGCAAGGGCAAAGGAGCTTTTTCCGATCCCCGCGGGGCCCTCCAGCAAATACGCATGACTTCCCCTGCCTGCCGCAAGGGCTTTCCTCTCGGCCTGAAAGCGCGGAGAAGCGCATGTTAGAAACAAATCCATCAGTACTTTTTAAATTCCTCAACCGAGAGCACGAATACCGTAGCGCCGCCGATCATAATTTCTATATTGGAATGGCCCGCCGCACTGATGGAAGCGTCAAACGCGCCGATATTGGAATTGATAACCTGCTTCCGGCTTTTGCATATTCCTTCGATAAACTCTAAACAGTGCTTCATTTTTTCATCCTCTACGCCCACAAGCAGCGTCGTGTTGCCCGAACGCAGAAAACCGCCGGTGGTGGCAAGTTTGGTTACGCCGTAGCCTTCCTTCATAAGCGCGCTTACCAGGCGGCCGGCATCTTCATCCTGAACGATAGCAATAATCAGTTTCATCTTGGAAATCGCCCTCCATCTTCTTCTTTTCTTTTATTTTTGCTTTTGTTTTTTATTATTATACTACAACCGGGCCTTTTTTGCAATAGCGGCTTTAAAAATTAATGAACACCGGGCATATCTCCTATAAAAGCAGCAAAAGCAGCTGTTGGATTTTTCCCGGGATTTTCTTATAATTTTCACCAAAATAGCATTGACATTTTTTGTTTAACAATATAAAATATCAATAAGAGAATGATCCTTGGCGATCGTTCAAAAAAACATTATGGAGGATAAAAAAATGAAAAAATTTGTATGTCAGATTTGCGGCTATGTTTACGAAGGCCCTGAAGCGCCGGCCCAGTGCCCTGTTTGCAAAGCGCCCGCTTCCAAATTTACAGAGCAGACCGATACCACGGTTTATGCAGCCGAGCATATTGTAGGCTCCGCCCAGGGTGTTGACGCCGAAATTTTAGAGGGCTTAAAACAGAATTTTGAGGGTGAGTGCAGCGAAGTAGGCATGTATCTGGCCATGAGCCGCGTAGCCGACAGAGAGGGCTATCCTGAAATTGCTGAGGCGTTTAAGCGCTACGCCTTTGAAGAGGCCGAGCACGCCGCAAAGTTCGCCGAGCTTTTGGGCGAGGTTGTAACCGACTCCACCAAAAAGAACCTGGAGCTGCGCGCGGCCGCCGAGCACGGCGCCTGCGAGGGTAAATTCCAGCTGGCAAAGCGCGCCAAGGAGCTGAATCTTGACGCTATCCACGACACCGTGCACGAAATGGCGCGTGATGAAGCTCGGCACGGCTGCGGCTTTGCAGGCCTGCTGAAGAGATTCTTCGGTTAATAAAGCAAAATTCAAAAAAGGATATGTCATTTGATGGGCATATCCTTTTTTTACGTCCCCTGCTGCAGAACGGTAAAACAACATTCCTGCAAGGTCCGGCGCCGCTGACGCGCCGGATTGCTTTATTCCCGGAAAAATCAAATTCTTCCTTCTGCCTTTTCCGGTTTCTCTTCCGTTTGCTGTCCCTGTCCCTTCAGCGCGGCAAGGATCTCCTCCGTTTGTTTTCTCCGCACAAGATCGGGAAGTATCGCGGTATAGACCCATCCGAGCACGCTGAAAAAGAACGACAGAAAAAAAGACGTCCACTCCTCCTGTCCCTTTTGCCGTGCAATTTTTTTCATTTGAACGGCCAGCAGAATTTGTATCAGAATAACTATCAGAATAACAATAATATAAAGAAAGCCCCCACCTGATAGTTGCCTGGAAATTGTCATAAAATTTCCCCCTCTCTTTTTTTGATTGCTCCTATTATATCATTTCCGCACTTTATTTGCAAGTATTTTTTCTTGCATTTTAATTCTATATTTTATCTCATAATTGGTGCATAATCTGTAAAAAGGAGTGCACTGCAATATGTTTAAAATACAAAAAGGCTATGACAGCGAAAGCAAAACCTTCCGTCTGCCGACCGAGCTGATAGAGCAGCTGGAAAAGCTGGCCGCGCAGAACAAGCTTTCGCTGAACCAGCTGGTGATACAATGCCTGAATTATGCGGTTTCCAATCTGGAGCCCGCAGAGCAGGACGGCAAGACGGGCCCGCAATAAAAAACGGATCGGCCAGGGCTTGTTTTTACCGGTTTATTTTGCTATAATAAAAAAGCAATCCGCAGAAGGTCTTTGTATGGAGCTTTTAAAAGAAATTGAGGAATTAAAAAAATTTCCCGCCTGGTGAACCTCTTTCAGGCTATTTCCCTTGAGGGAAAGAATGTTTCCTTTGTCAGCTGTCCCATGAATACTATTGAAATTTCCTCCGGCGAGACCGTCAATGTTACAAATACGCCCATGGATAGCGTATCTTTACACGGCTGCACGGCAGTAAATTTTGCTGTCCCTCGGCGGCCGTTCTTTCCGGTGCGGAGGATCTCCTGGATAAACTGGACGACGCCCATGACCTTACGGACGAACGGGAGAGCCGCCTGGAAGACGCCGAAGAGCAGCTAGAGACGCTGGCAAACCGGCTGAATGTAATTTTAGAAAAGGCAGACGCCCGCACAGAGGAATCCTAAGGCTCTTTCTAAAGCCGGCCCGCGCCGGTTATAAAAAGCATACCGAGAAAGAAGAATTCCATGAATATTCGTCCGGCTGAAAAAAAGGATATCACCTATTTAAAAAAAGACGTCCATGTGCAGAAATGCGAGCTGCAAAGCCTTCTGTCGCTGAAAAGAGTCCTGCTTTTAGAGGAAGAGGGCTTTCCCGCAGGCTGGCTGCGGTATAATCTGTTCTGGGATAATACCCCGTTTATGAACCTGCTGTATGTGGAGAAAGCTCTCCGCGGCCGGGGACAGGGCAAAGCCCTGGTGCGCTTTTGGGAAGAGCGCATGGCCGCCGAGGGCTATTCGGGCGTTATGACCTCTGCGCAGGCAAACGAGAACGCCCCGCAGTTTTACCGGCATCTGGGCTATCAGGATATCGGCGGCTTTTTCCCGCCGGGAGAAGGATACGAGCTGCTCTTTTACAAAAGCCTGCGAACAGAGCGCTGATGAAAAAGAAAGTTCTTCTGCCTTACGGACCCTATCCTTACCGCCCTTTTGCTGCTGCGTGCCGGCTGGGCTGCTCTGGGATTCATACTGGCCTGCCAGAACACCTCCTCCGTCGGCATCATCGGCGAACGTCCCTCCGCCCTGCTGCTGTGAATTTGCCTGCGCCCATGGATCTGCCTTTCTGCTTTTCCTTTTACTGATTCCTGCCCTGATTTGGCTAAAAAAAACGAAACAACAAATAAAACAAAGGAGCCATTTTATGAAGCTTTCCACACAAACCGATGCGCTTTCCCTGTATTTCAGTGAAAAAAACGCGATAAAAATGCTGATTCAAAGCGGCTTTGACGCCGTTGACTGCAGCTGCTTTGATATGCTCCGCGACGATTCCCCCAAAATGCAGCCCTCCTACCGCGGCTATGCCAAACACCTGCGCCGCATTGCCGAGGACGGAGGCATATATTTCAATCAGGCGCATGCGCCGTTTCCCTCCAGCCGCTCCGACGAAGCCTTTACCAAGGACGTCTTCCGCCGCATCGTGCGCGCCATGGAATTCGCCTCCCTGTTGGGGGCACGCAATATCGTGGTGCACCCGAAGCAGCACGTAAAATACTGCCCTGAAAACGCCGAATACTTAAAGCAGGAAAATCTGGAATTCTATAACAGGCTGATTCCCTACTGCAAAGAATTCAACATCTGCGTCGCCATGGAAAACATGTGGCAGTACGACAGCGAACGCCGCATCGTTCCCAGTGTATGCGGTACAATAGAGGAATTTTCCGAATACCTTCGGCTTTTGGACAGCCCCTGGATCACCGCCTGCCTGGATATCGGCCACGCCTTTTTGGTACAGCAGGATATTCCCCGGTTCATTCAGGCGCTCTCTCCCCGGCTGAAGGCGCTGCACGTACACGATACCGGCTATAATACCGACCTGCACCTTCTCCCCTATTCCGTGGGCGGCATCTGCTGGGACGACGTACTGAAAGCGCTGGCGGAAAACGGATACGACGGCGAGCTGACCTTTGAGGCCGACAATACGCTCAAGCATGTGCCCGTTTCGATGATGCAGACCGCCTCCAGATACATGCACGACGTCGGCCGGACAATGCTCCGGCGCTACGAGGCTTTTCAAAACGTATAAAACACGGAGCAGGCGTAAAAGCAAGCTGTTTTTATGCAGGACAGGCCGCCTTTTCCGTCAGCAGCCGATTTTTTGCGGATTCCGCACCGCGGCCCCTGCCGGTCTCCGCGCTCCCGCGGGGAAAATATTTTCCTTGTTCTGTCAGGCCAAAACACAAAAAGCTGTTTCCCCCGAAAACCCGAAGGTTTCCAGGGCAACAGCTTTTTTCATTTCCGCCGCCGGCCTGTTCACAAGATGCAGCCTTCCGGCAACCCGCGCCTGTTCTTTTTTTACCTAAAAAATCATCGCCAGCACGCCCAGGGACAGCAGAACCGCGCCCAGCACGGCTTTTTTATTCAGCCGTTCCTTCAGTAAAACACGGGCAAATAAAATGGTAAGCACAACGCTCAGCTTGTCCACGGCAATCACCGCGGTAGTTTTGCCGTATTTCAGCGCATAATAGTAGCACAGCCACGAAAGCCCGCCGGTCAGCCCGGAAAACAGAATAAACAGCAGACTCTTTTTCTCAATTTTTTTAACCTGTCCGGCTTTTTTCCCAAAAATGCAGATCAACCACGCCATCAGCAGTACCACACAGGTTCTGATCGCCGTGCCCAGATTGGAGTCCACGTTTTCAACGCCGATTTTTCCCAGAATCGAGGTGAGCGCCGCAAACAGAGCGGACAGCAGCGCATACAGCAGCCATCGCCCGTCGCCCGTCGTCTGTCCCTCTTTTTTCTGAACCATCAGCAGGGCCCCTATCGTCAGCAGCACAGCGCCGCCCCAGGCATACCAGCTGACCGTTTCCTGCAGCAGCAAAAAGGCCAGCACGATCGCCAAAACGGTGCTCAGCTTATCCACCGCCACTACTTTGTTTACATTTCCCAGCGAAAGCGCACGGAAATAGTACAGCCAGGAAAAGCCCGTTGCCAGCCCCGAAAGCACCAGGAACAGCAGGGAGCGGCCTTCAACGGCAAAAAGGCCGGTCCAGGCGCCGCTGAAGAACACAATTACCCAGGAAAACACCGCAATAACGCTTGTACGCAGAGCCGTAGCCACATCGCTGTCCGTATTTTTTATCCCCGTCTTTGCTAAAGTAGCCGTAACTCCCGCAAAAAGCGCGGATAAAAACGCCGCCGCAAGCCACATATTCCACACCTCTTTTTTCCTGCAAAAACATATTTCCGGGGAAGCTTCCCCGGAAATACACGCAATCAACCGATCTTTTTAAGCGTCTGCTTCCTCGTCATCTTTAGATCTGGCAAGCAGCAGATTGGTAAGAATACCCAGAATCAAAGCCATGGCGATATTGGTGATCTCCACCTGCCCGAAGGTCAGCTTCAGGCCGCCGATACCGGCAATTAAAATAACCGAAACCACAAACAGGTTTTTATTCAGGTTCAGGTCAATATCTCTGATCATTTTCAGACCACTTACCGCAATAAAGCCATAGAGCGCCATACATACGCCGCCCATAACGCAGCTGGGAATCGAATTTACAAAGGCTACAAAGGGCGAAATAAAGGAAATCAGAATCGCGCCGACAGCCGCAAAGAAAATGGTAATAACCGACGCATTGCGGGTAATGGCCACACAGGCCACCGATTCTCCGTAGGTGGTATTGGGGCAGCCGCCGAAAAACGCACCCGCTATGGAGCCCACGCCGTCGCCCAAAAGCGTTCTGTGCAGACCGGGCTTGTCCAGCAGATCTCTTTCAATAATGGAGGAAATATTCTTGTGGTCGGCAATATGCTCGGCAAATACCACAAAGGCCACCGGAATATACGCCACGGCCAGGGTAACCAGATACTGTCCGTCAATCTGCTGAATTCCCTCCGCCGCCGTCAGGAAGGTAAACTCAGGCAGGGTCAAAAAGCTCCGCAGCGTTACGCCGTCAGCAAAAAGTGCCTGCAGCGGGGCAAGATTCAATACCTTCAGCGCGTCCACACCGGCGCTGTTGCCGATCAGCGTAAAGACAAGCGCCGTTGCATAGCCGGCTAAAATGCCGATGATAAAGGGAATCAGCCGCACGCCCTTTTTGCCGTAGCAGGAGCAAATCATCGTAACGGCTAAGGTCACAAGCCCGCACAGCAGCGCGATAAATGGCGAAGCCAGAGGCGCCGGCGTAAGTTCCTGAATGGAGGTATATCCATTGGCCTGAATCGCCCCGTTAATCTGTGCTATCTGCTCATTGATCTGCGTTAACTGCTCCGTTACCGGCCCGGCAATATTCCCCTTGGTAATATCCCCGATGGCGTTGCCCGCCAATG
The DNA here is from genome assembly GCA_905214315.1 of uncultured bacterium. Classification (GTDB taxonomy): domain Bacteria; phylum Bacillota; class Clostridia; order Christensenellales; family QALW01; genus UMGS1322. The sequence continues at coordinate 22,942 of CAJMLN010000025.1, forward strand.
AAAGACCGATAATCGCCACAGTGGGGCCAATCACTACCGGGGGCATGATCTTGTTGATCCACTGAACGCCGGCAAATTTTACAATCAACGCAATTACCATATATACAAGCCCTGCGAATGTTGCACCAATAATCAGGCCCGCATAGCCGGCCTGCACCGATACCGCACCGGCAAAGGCAGCCGCCATAGATCCTAAAAAGGCAAAGGACGAGCCTAAAAACACGGGGCTTTTAAACCGAGTAAAGCATAGGTAGACAATTGTTCCCACGCCCGCGCCAAACAGCGCCGCCGCAGGCTGCATCCCGTTGCCAGTAATAACCGGAACCACCAGAGTTGCTGCCATGATGGCCAAAAGCTGCTGTATCGCATACACTATTACCTGCAGCGGCTTTGGCCGATCCTCCACGTTGTAAACCATCTTCATAAAATTTTCCTCCGCAAAATATATTTTACCCTTTGGGCATAAAAAAACCTGCTGCGGGTACAGCAAGGCCAAACACACCTATTGAAAATCCACCTTGCTGGCATCTCGTGCCAAATTAAAGGTCCATATCTTTTTGTTTTATTTTAAAATATTTTAGCATATTGTCCATGCTTTTGTAAAGTATTTTTTATCCGCAGCCGCGGTTTTCGCCTTGTTTAAAAATTCTGAATCTGAAAAAGCCGCCGGGAACACCGGCGGCTTTTTCCGTTACTTTGTTTTGCTTTCCTGTTTTCTTTTTAATAAATGGCCAAAGGCAAACCATACCACCAGCACAAGCAGCAGCACGGCAAAGACCATCCAGAAAATCAGATGCTCTGGATCCTTCTGTATAAAGAAATCCCAATAGCCTTTCAAATAAATGATTCCGATAATCACCGGCAGCACATAGGTCATATATCCCCGGAGCGCTTTGGGGAACTTGATTCCGCCGCCCAAATTGACCTCGGCTGAAAAGTTCTTCCAGCCCCAGCCCGCCCGAGAGGTGCAGAACAGCAGATACGCCAGCGAGCCCAGCGGCAGCAGATTGTTGGATACCAGAAAATCCTCCAGATCCATAATATTTGTACCTTGCCCCAGCGGCATAAAGCCAGAGAGCAGATTAAACCCCAAAATACAGGGCATGGAAAGCACCAGCATAACCGCGCCGTTGACCAGCACCGACTTTCTGCGGCTCCAGCCCCGCAGGTCCATCGCGAACGCGGTAATGTTCTCAAACACGGCCACAACCGTGGAAAGCGCGGCAAAGAACATGAACAGAAAAAACAGGCTTCCCCAAATGCGGCCGCCGGCCATCTGATTGAAAATATTGGGCAGCGTAATAAAAATGAGGGAAGGGCCGGCATCAGGCTCGATGGCGAAAGAAAAACAGGCAGGAATAATAATCAATCCCGCCATCAGGGCAACAAACGTATCCAGCAGAATAATCTGAATGGTTTCACCTGCAAGCGAACGTCTTTTATCCAGATAGCTGCCGAAAATAGCCATGGCGCCGATGCCGATGCTCAAGGTAAAAAACGCCTGCGACATGGCGCCGAACACCACATTGCCGATACCCTGCTGGCGGATCGCATCAAAATCAGGCACTAAATAGAACGCAAGCCCTTTTTCCGCGCCGGGCAAAAACAGGGAGTTAACCGCCAGAGCAGCAATGAGCACCAGCAGACAGCCCATCATTACCTTTGTAATTTTTTCCACGCCTCTGCGCATTCCCAGCAGACAGATGCCGAACGCAAGCACAACGACAAGAACCATCCAGAACGTCATAACGCCGGGGGCGGAAAGCATTTCGCCGAATTTTTGCTCCGTCTGGGCGGCGGAGAGCGGCGCGCCGGTAAATTCACCGGCGGCACAGCGGTAGCAGTAATACATCATCCATCCGGCAACGGTGGTATAGAACATCATCAGCAGATAATTTCCCGCCATGCCGAAGTACTTAAAGTTATGCCAGCGGCTGCCCGCAGGCTCCAGCGCGTTAAAGGAAAGCGCTACCGAGCGCTGGCTTGCGCGGCCGACCGCAAATTCACAGGCCAGAATCGGAAAACCCATGATTGCAAGAAAGATTAAATAGATCAAAATAAAGGCGGCGCCGCCGTACTGGCCGCACATATAGGGAAACTTCCAGACGTTTCCCAACCCGATGGCACAGCCCGCGGAAACCAAAATAAAACCGATGCGGGAGCCGAATTTTTCTCTTTCACCCATAAAAATTTCTCCTTCTGTTTTTTTCAGGCGGCACGGGGCAGCGCCCGGCCGCTTCCATTGAAACCGTCGGTATTATAGCACAGGCCCGAACAAAAGGCAATGCACAATGCGGATTTTTGTAAAAAAAGCGGCGGGCTCTCAGCCTACCGCTCGGTTTCCTTTACATACCGGTCCCACAGATTATATTTTTCGGTATTATCCAGCGCATGCAGCAGCTTTTCATGGAGATCGGGAAATTGCAGAGAAAGCGCATGCAGCAACTCTTTGATATCCTGCCGCTTGGTCTTGCCGTTTGCCGGACAAGGCGAGGCCACGACCGGAAGCGCGCGCTCTCGCACAACGGCGGCAACGAGCTCCTCGGGAATATAAATAAACGGACGGATCACCGTTAAATTCTGGCGAGAAAGATAAGTAACCGGCGCAAAGGTATTCATCCGTCCTTCAAAAAACAGACTCATCAAAAATGTTTCAATTGCATCGTCGCGGTGATGTGCCAGCGCCACCTTATTGCAGCCCAGCTCCTTCGCCGCGCTGTTTACCGCGCCCCGACGCATATTGGCGCACAGCGCGCAGGGGTTCTTCTCTTTACGGATATGAAACACTACTTCCCCAATGTCCGATTCCACCCGGGTATAGGGAATCCCCAGAGAAAGGGAAAAGCGCTCCACCTCCGCGGTATCAAACGGCTCCAGCCCCAGGGACACCGTAACGGCAGAAAGCGAAAAATCCTTGCGGCAGAATTTCTTATAAATCGACAGCGCAAACAGCAGTAAAAGACTGTCCTTGCCGCCGGAAACACCCACGGCAATCCGGTCCCCCGGCGCGATCATTCCAAATTTTTCATCCGCTCTGCGGATCGATCCTAATACCCGTTTAATATCTGATTTTCCCATACTGCTCCTTTCCTGCCGAGGCCTGATACCCATTTCCCGTAATCATAACAGATTTTCTCCCGCCGCGCAAGCAAAAACATGCCGCTTTCCTTCGCCCCATGTTTTTTAAAGCAGCCATGCTCAAACCTCTCCTTTTTTCTAATTGATTGCCGCACATAAAAGAGCTGTATATCCGAAAAAAGGTAAATAATTTGTAAACTGCAGTAAAACCCATTTGCCAGCACTACAATTATACGTTATAATACTTTTTTGAAAGTTTGTTTTTACGTTTTCAGGAGGATCATGGAGGGTATGGAAATCTTATATGAAAATCTGCTGCTGATCAACTGGCAGCATATCGTCATGTGGCTGATCGGGGGCACCCTAATTTTTTTAGCCATAAAAAAAGATATGGAGCCTACGCTTCTGCTGCCTTTAGGCTTTGGTACTATTTTAGTAAATGTACCGCTCTCGGGCGCGGTAACGCAAATGACAAACAGCGTCACGGCGCAGGGCATAGGCGGCGCAGTGCTGCAAGCTTCGGCAGAAGCAGAACACGGTGCTTTAAGCGTATTATTTGACGCCGGCATTGCCAACGAGCTGTTTCCTCTGATTCTTTTTATCGGCATCGGCGCCATGATCGATTTCGGCCCCGTTTTGGCGGATCCCAAGCTGATGATCTTCGGCGCGGCGGCGCAGTTCGGTATTTTCTTTACCCTGTGCACCGCTTCCATGTTCTTTGATATCAACGACGCCGCCTCCATCGCAATCATCGGCGCGGCGGACGGGCCTACCTCCATTGTAGTAGCGCAAAAGCTGAACTCCCATTACTTAGGCGCAATCATGGTCGCCGCCTATTCCTATATGGCGCTTGTCCCCATCATACAGCCGCCGGTGATCAAGCTCCTTACCACAAAAAAAGAACGGCTGATCCGTATGCCCTACGTACAAAAAGACGTATCCAAGCTTACACGAATTTTATTTCCCATCCTGATTACCGTAATCGCAGGCATCATCGCCCCGGCCTCCGTATCGCTGATCGGCTTTTTAATGTTCGGCAACCTGATCCGCGAATGCGGCGTGCTCAATTCCCTTTCGGAAACCGCGCAGAAAACGC
>CAJMLN010000026.1 GCA_905214315.1 uncultured bacterium
CCATCGCGTCCATTGCATTCGGGCAGCCCTCCCCCGCCGTGGACGGTAACGTGGTGCGCGTACTGGCCCGCCTGAACGCATACAGCGATACGCCGCAAAAAGCCAAGCCCGTCTTTACGCGGCTGCTGCAGGGCATCTACCCTACGGGAGAAAACGCCGCGGCGCTTACCCAGGGCTTAATGGAATTGGGCGAAATTCTCTGCCTGCCCAACGGGATGCCCAAATGCGGAGAATGCCCATTAAAAAAGCTTTGCCTGGCATACAAAAGCGATACCACTGCCCTGTATCCGGCAAAGGCGGAAAAAAAAGAACGGAAAACAGAAGACCGCACCATACTGCTGCTGACCTGCAAAGACAAATACGCTCTGCGCCGCCGCCCGGAAAAGGGATTGCTTGCCGGGCTCTGGGAATTTCCCAATTTTCCGGGAGACCTGACGGCAGAGCAGCTTGCAGCGCGGCTGCGAGCGGAAGGCATCACTGCCGTTTCCTGCACGCCCTGCGGAGACGCGCGGCATATTTTTACTCACGTGGAATGGCAGATGCACGGATATGCCGTCTGCTGCCAAGAGGAGGCCGAAGGCTTCGTGTGGAAAAGCGCGGAGGAAATCGCAAAGGAATATGCCGTTCCCTCTGCATTCCGCTTTTATCTGCGGCTTTTACCGCCGGCGAACAATGCAAAAAAGCGAAAAGACCTTTAAAAGCTTTTCCGAAAAGGGCGCGCACGCATACGGCAGAGACGGCGGGCGATACGCGCAAATGTCTTTTTAAAAGTTCTGCATTTTACCATGGCACTGCATATATCACAAGCAAAAAATTACGCTTCCCCGGCAAATCCGGGAAATTCCAAAAAGCAAAACCGCCGGAGCGGAAAATTCCCCTCCGGCGGTTTTTTCAGCGCATACACTTGGGCTTGCCTAAAATCTCACTCCACAGAATGCCTTTCATCAGCTCCTGCTTTTCCACATCAATAAATTCATTTTCCGTCTGACTGTAGGCCGCATCTTCCTGATGCTCCACCGCGCAATGATTCGGATTCGGCTCTATGCACTCGCCCTCGGTGCTGGGCTTTCCCTCCGGGCTCAGCGCTTCCCTGGCGGCCTGACGCTTTAAAAAGCGTTCATATTCCTCCTGCATGGGCGTTTTGGCTGCGCCCGGCGCCGGCTTTACCGCCCGGCCGGGCATGCCGCTTCTTCCCGCCTGCGGCGGGGCAGTACGGTACGGCTGCCTGTTTCCCGGATTATTTCCGGGACTCGGCTGCGGAGGAACCGGCCGGCTCCCGGGCTGCCCGGGCGTATTGGACGTTTTATTCTTATTCACCGCAGCTACGATAGATACGATGATAAATATAATAATGATCAGTTCCATAGCGTATTATTCCGGCTTATTGGTTTTATTGCTGCCGGCATCCGCAATCGAAGAGCGCATTTGGGTATCGGCCAGCATATTCTCCATGCGATAATAATCCATTACGCCCAGTTTCCCTTCCTTCAGTGCAGAGGCCATCGCCCTGGGAACCTCGGCCTCGGCTTCTACTACCTTGGCGCGCATCTCCTGTACCTGTGCCTTCATCTCCTGCTCACGCGCAACAGCCATCGCTCGGCGCTCCTCCGCCTTGGCCTGAGCAATCTTTTTATCCGCCTCGGCCTGATCCATCTGCAGCTGAGCGCCGATGTTGCGGCCTACGTCCACATCAGCGATATCAATGGAAAGAATCTCAAACGCCGTACCGGCGTCCAGGCCCTTGCCCAGAACCGTGCGCGAGATCAAATCCGGATTTTCCAGCACGGCCTTATGGCTTTCAGCACTGCCGGCAGTAGTAACGATACCCTCGCCGACACGGGCAATAATCGTCTCCTCGCCCGCGCCGCCTACCAGGCGGTCAATGTTGGCGCGCACCGTAACCCGGGCCTTGGCGCGCAGCTCAATACCGTCTTTGGCAATAGCGGCTATGATGGGGGTTTCAATCACCTTGGGATTTACACTCATCTGCACCGCCGTCAGCACATCGCGGCCGGCCAGGTCAATGGCGGCGGCGCGTTCAAAGTTCAGCGGAATATCGGCGCGCTGCGCCGCGATCAAAGCGTTGACTACTTTTTCAACATTTCCCTTGGCCAGCAAATGCGCCTCCAGTTTGCTCATATCCAAATCCAAACCAGCCTTGGTAGCCTGAATCATCGGATACACAATCCTTGCGGGATTTACCCTGCGGAAGCGCATAGTAGCCAACTGAAAGATTCCCACTCTTACGCCGGAGAACAGGGCCGTCATCCACATGCCGATAGGAAAGAGCCTGAAGAACAGCATCAGCAAAATCAAAACCACTACCAGGATGATAACTGCCGCAATAGGATTAAAAGAAACAGCAAGCAATTGTAACATTTATTTGTTACCTCCTTCAAATTTTTTTACAATAATACGGCGTCCCTCAATATCAACGACCTTTACCGGAGCGTTGACGTCGATAAACTCACCGTCGGTCACAACATCCACACGGTTTCCGTCAATCAAAGCAATTCCCGCAGGGCGCAGCTGCGTTACTGCGAGCCCCTCTTTATTGATCAGATCCCGGCAGTCGCCATTAGCGGAAAAGCCGGAATCACGATCCGTCCTTGCATCCAGCACCAGGGGATTCTGTCCTTTGCCGGCACTTTTCGCAAAGGCGGATATCGCCAGAATAATCAAGAGCACCACCCCCAGCGCGATCAGAACCACGTACCAGCCGATGCGCGGCACCAGGGCAACGATGGCAAACAGCACAAGAACACCGCCCGTGATTCCTGGAACGCCTATTCCCGGAACGAAGCATTCCAGCAGCAGAAGCGCCGTACCTGCAAGCAGGGCGATAATCACAACAACCAGAGGAATCGAAAGAAGAAATTCCATTTATCTGACCTCCCTATCGGAAATAATTTTCTTAATTTTTATCTTTGTATCCATAAAACCGTCCAAATGTGCTATATAAAGGCTTTTATCGTCCCGTTTAACCGCCGCTACAAAAGTATTGCCGGCAATAAACCCAATTTGTGTATCCACATTACTGATATAGGCGATCTCTTCACCATCAGGCGCGGCCATGGAAATATTATAAAATCCGCCCTCGCCGGTATAATAATACAGGTATCCGCCTTCATAAAAAAACGTATCGTCTGCAGCGCTGGAGGTAAGCGGCATAATGCTTTTGCCGCTGCAGGCGGATATACCGTATGGCGCCCGGCTGCCCTGAAAGCAAATCAGAGAATTTCCGCTCAGCTGTGCTGAGGAAAAGCCCTGCGCCAGCTCTTCAAATTCTCCGCCGGCTGCCACATCCATAACCGAGAGCGTTCCGCTGGTAAGCAGATACAGATGCGGCGCGCAGTAAAATATGTTTTCCAAGGAAAGCGCTTCACCCGAAGGTAGCTGCATCACCCCATGTTCAGCAGTAAGAAGATTTGTTTTTATCATCTCCTCCTGCGCGGTTTCATATACAAAAGCCGTACGGTCACTGGAAACATACCTTCCCGAAAGTACGGCTGAAGCCATCAACGCCGGTTCATCACCGTCAATACGGAAAAGATTATATTGCAGCGTAGTTTTTGCCTCATCGCAGGAAAGCAGAACCATATGACTGGTATCCTCACGAAACTGAGAAAGCGGAACCGAGGGAATTCTGAAAAGGATTTCGCCGTCGGCATACACAAAGCATTCGGCCACCTCTGCCGTAGCCGCGCGCTTTTGAACCGTGTGCCGGTTTTTAATTAAAAAAGCTCTTCCGCCGCTGCTGTCCACCGCGGCGATATCCAGCGCGCTCATCAGATAATTCCGGTAATCGGCGGTTGCCCAATACACAGGGTAACTGAATTCCCCGCCAATATATTCCCCCTGCGCCAAACGATACAAAAAAGTTTCCTCATCTACAAATATCGCCTGGGCGACCTCTTCTTCTATTTTACCGGCCATACCATCCTGATACAGATAAAGCGAATTCTCTCTGTCAATAAACAAAACGGAACCTGCCTCATTGGCGCAGAGGCTGTCAAAACGGACATTTTCCGCTAAATTCCGGGCTGCTTCCGGAGCGCTCCACAACCCCAGGCTGCAAAGCACGATTCCATTTTCCACAATAAGATCCGTAGCATATAAAACGGTGTCCGTCCCAGGAACAGGATATACATAGTTCCTTTCCTGCCCCTGCAAAGAGTAATTGACCTGTACCCGGCTGCAAAGCGAGCCGTTGCTCTGCACCCGCCAAAGCTGATCGTCCACGCCAATGCAGTAAAAGGGAAAAATTGCGTGATTCTCACTTATGAAGGGCACTTCAGCGGTCGGTCCGGGAATTCCTCCTCCCGGTGGGCCGACCGCGCAGGAGCAGAATAGCATACATGCCGCAATCAATAGTATGCACGTTTTCTTCATACGTGCCTCCTTTTTTCCGTTCCCGTATTCGTACCAGACAAAAATCTCATATTTTAAAAAAAGAGCGCGGTATCAAACAGCGCTCTTTTCTTCTGTTTTCCTCAGGTTACCGGGCTGCCCGGAATATGATCCAATGACGTATAAATATACGCTTTCGCGTCCGCATTTCCTGCCTCAATAGCAATATAATATGCAGAACCATCATTTTTTTCTATTCTGTAATACGTATAGGCGTTGATGGTCTGAGCAGAAACCGTTTGACCTACCTTAGTTTGCCCCAGATACGCGGCCTGCGTACTTACCGAGGTTCCAAAGTTGGCAATGACCTCCTGCGGCAGGCCGATATCAAGCCAGCTGGAGGGGGTAGGCGGTTTTGTGGGGGTAGGCGTCGGCGTGGGTGTCGGCGTCGCCGTGCTCGGCGCGTCGGCAGTCAGATAAGAAGCGCTGATATATCCGAACTTATTGCTTTGATACTGAATATAATACCATCCGTTTTTATTCTCATACGCCGTTACCTGCGCTCCCTTCTTCAGGCTGGTCAGCTTACTGCCGCTGGAGGAAGGCGTACTGCGCACATTCACCGAATCTCCGGTTACATACATCGTCTTTCCGTTAGAGGTATTGGGTGTTGCCGTAGGCGAAGCGGACGGCGAGGGATCGTTTGCCGGATTGGTGGTAGAAAGATAGTTCTTGGAAACGTACCCGATATCACCGCTGGAAAGCTTTACCTGATAAAAATCACCGGAAAGCTCATAGGCGGTAACTGCCGTACCCTTGGCCAAAGTTGTAAGCTTTTCCGAAGAAGTGGACGCCTCTTTGCGTACGTTCACACCGTCGCCGGTAATGTACATACGCGTGCCGGCCGCCGTTGAAGAGGAGGGCGACGGGCTGTTGGAGGCGCTGGGATCCGGATCGTCGCTGGGAGTGGTATCAGGCAAACCGTCGGGCGTAGGCAGCACGCCGGGCGCCGTGGTAACCGTCGGAACATTGCCGTCCCCCGAATTTCCACCGCCGCGCTTGGAGATTCCCACGATAATTAAAATAACTACAATAATGAAAAGCAGTGCCAGCGCGATTGCCGCAAGAAACGCGTTTCTCCTTCTTCGCGCATATTTTGCCTGAGAAGCCATATATCGATACCCCCTGTAAAATCATAGATAGAATAATCCTGTCTATATGATATCATGTCTTGGGGAAAATATCAAGTAATTTTCAAAAATTTATTCTTCCTCCAAAACAAGCACATCGGCGGCAGCTACGGAAATTTCGCCCTGAAGGCACTTGTTGGAAAGAATTTCCCTGTACGGTTTTTCCAGAAAGAGACGGCCCGGCCGGTTAAAAATTTCGGCAACGATCTTTCCGCGCCGGCCGCCGCCCTCGCGGGGAACCGCCAGCAGATTTTCCGAAGCCTCGCAGCAGGGGGAAAGCGGAAGCTTTTCCAGCAGCCGGGTAAGCGACGCGCCGCGCGGCATCGTGCCCAGAACGATCACCTCGCCCCTGCCCACCTTTGTTCTGGTAATGGCGGCCAATCCTTTGAGCGGCCCGTTCTGATATACAGCCAGCGTCTGCTCCCTGGCGGCCACAAAGCCGTCATAGCAAAGGCTGCCCTCGCATTTCCCGCCGTCGGCAAAGGCGATATCATAGGCAATATTATCATTGGGCAGCTGATATTTGCAGTAAATACCGGCAAGCGCCTCCAAATGATAGAACACTTCCTCCGTGCTGCGGCGCAGATCCGCATTTAAAAAGTCGCTGACCGGACCCACCACCCAAACGCCGCCGTTTTGTATAAACCGGGTAATCTTTTCCATATCCTCTATCACCGGCAGCAGGGGCGAAAACAACACCTTATAGCCTGTAAGCGGCGCCTGCTGGCTGATGACATCCAGCGGAATATGGCGTTCAAGCACCAGGGGATCATGCAGACAGCGCCCTAAATCCGCCAAATACGTATGCTCGCTTAAAACGGCTGCGTAATACGGAATTTCCTTAAAAGCAAGCCAGGCGCTGTAATCACAGTGCAAGGCTGCCTTCGCCACAGGCTTTGTCGCCGCAAGAAAATCCGCCGCGGCCTCCAGCTCCCGGCTGGTGCGCTGGATTTCGCCGATGGAATACAAAAAGCGGCCGCAGGCCGACACCACCGAGCCGTGCACAATTTCATGCCCTGCCGGATGCGCCCGCCAGTGCCAGTAGAGGTTCATCTCCGCGCCCAGGGCGAAGGGCAGCCAGGAATTTACGCGGCAGAAGCCCTCCTGCCGCACGCCCAGCGGATTATAGACAGAGCCGTTCCAGTTGGCCTGGGTTTCGGTATTCCAAAAGGGCACATCAGGCTTTAAATTCCGCAGGTAGTTAAACCACAAAACGGTTTTTGCCAGGCTGCAGTCGGGATGATCAAAGTTATTATAATGGTTGAACTGCACTACATCCAGCTTTTCCATCAGCTTGGGATAGTTGTGCCCTACAAACGGCATCGTATCGGTTCCGATGGGCACGGAGGAATATTGCCGCAGGACGTCGGCCTGCTCATGGATAAAATCAATCCAGCTGCCGCACTGAAAGTCAAACCACAGCGCTTTAATCGTGGGGTGCGCCCACTCTCGCGGAGGCTCAATGCTGGCAAAGGAATCGTAGCTGATGCTCCAGCGGTCCAGATCCAGCGCGGCATTAAACGCTTCAACCGTACCGTAGCGCTTTTTTAGATATTCCCGGAATCCCTCCCGGCAGACCGGACACCAGCAGGCGGTATAGGGATACACCTCGTTATCAATCTGCCAGCCCACAACGGCTGGATGCCTCCCGAAGCGTTTGGCAAGCTCGGTAACAATGATGCGGTTTTTCTCACGCATAATTTTGTTATTCGGGCAGTTGTGCCGGCGGGCGCCGTGCACCTTGCGGGAGCCGTCCTGATACATCAGCAGTGTTTCGGGATATTTGGTTGTCAGCCACTGGGGCGGCGTAGCCGTAGGCGTACAGAGAATCACCGCAATCTGCGCGGCATGGAGCTTGTCCAGCACATTCTGCAGCCAGTCGAACTGAAAAACGCCCTCCCGGGGCTCCATAGCGATCCAGGCGAACTCGGCAATGCGCATTAAATTGCAGCCGGCCTCCTTCATCTGCTGAATGTCGTTTTCCACCTGCTCGGCGGGCCAAAGCTCGGGATAGTAAGCGGCGCCCAAATACGGGGGTTGATTCGTATGCAGCATAAAAAGCACTCCTTTAAACAACAAAATTGCCGCGGCATGATATATGCCGAAAGTTCTCAACCTAAAATATAGCAGCGGCAAAAAAGCGGGTCAATAAAATTATATTGCGCTCTTGCACTAAATTGCACAAGACGCCCCTCTGTTTTACTCTTTTTCGTTCCCGTATGCTCATAAAAATCCGTCAAAGAACACAAAATAAAGAACCTAACGGTTGCAAAAGCGTATTGCTTGCCAAAATTAAAAGCAGCGGAAGAAAGAATCCGCTGTTTTAAGGCTGCTTTTCGTATGTTCCCTATGTATAAAAATATTCTCTCTCCCGAGCGCCACCTGCATCTTTCCCCTTTATTTTTACAGGGCTTTGTTTTCCTGGCACCGTGCTTGAACTTTTTTACGCCAGGGACCAAAACAAAAGTACAGCCCCAAGCTTGACGCGGTCAAAATAAAAGTAATGGGATAAATAATAAAAATGCTGTCAATACTGGCGGTATCTATAACGGGAATCAAAAACCGCAGCCAGTAAATCCAAACGATACGGAAGCCGCACATCCATAAAAAAGAGGTAATCATCGGAAAGATCGAACTGCCGCAGCTGCGAAGTGTGGCGGACAGAATATCGCTGATGCCGGTAATAAAATAAAATGTGGCAATATAAAACACCTTGGATGCACCAAAGGCAACGATCCTATCAAAATTGGGATCGGCCCTGTCTACAAATACACCTACCAGCTGATTGCGGAAAAGCGTCGCCAGCATTCCTAACGAAAACATCAGTCCCACAGTCAGTACCAGCGCGATAAAGGTTCCTTTTTTTACCCGTTTAAAATTCCCCGCGCCGATATTCTGGCCGGCAAAGGTCATCAGCGCCAGACCAATACTGCTGGAAATAATGAGGATAAAATCATCCAGCTTAGTGGCGGCCGTGCTGCCCGCCGTAGCCGCCGCGCCGAAGGAATTGATAAAGGTTTGAATAATAATATTGGAAAGATTGATGATTGCCGTCTGCAATCCGGCCGGAAGACCTATTTTAAGGATAGCGGCCGTCTCCGAAGCCGTAAAGCGAAGCTCTTTCGGCAGCAGCTTAAAGCTTTCCTGGCTGCGCATTAAAGTAATAATAACAAGCACTGCCGAAACAAGCTGTGATCCTACCGTAGCCAGAGCCGCGCCGGCCACGCCCCACTGAAATACGCCCACAAACAACAGGTCCAGCACGACGTTCGTAACCGCCGCGCAGGCCAAAAAAATCAATGGATGACGGGAATCCCCCACTGCCCGCAGAATTCCCGCCCCCATATTATATACAATCAAAAAAAATGAGCCGCTGAAATAGATCTGCAGATACGTCTGCGCGTCCTCCAGAATCACCGGATCGGTATTCATCCAATGCAGAATAGAAGGCGTAAACAGAACGCCCAGCACTGAAATCATCAAGCCGCATACCATACTCAAAAGGATTCCCGTATGTACCGCCCGGTGCACGCCGTGGCCGTCGCCGGCACCGAAGAATTTGGATACCACCACGCTGCCGCCGGTAGAAACGCCCAAAAACAGGCCTATCAAGCAGGAACAGATCGGCGCGGTGGTACCTACAGCCGCCAGCGCGTTTCCGCCGCAGAACTGTCCGACGATCAGGGAATCCGCCGCGTTATAAAGGTTTTGCAGCAAATTCGTCAAATAAATCGGTATAGCGAATAAAAGCAGCTGCTTGAGGATAGGCCCCTGCGTCATATTAGCGGTTCTCATGCTCTTCCTCCCACGGATAATACAGCGTGCCGGTCTTCCGGCAGCGCGCACGGCCGTTGGTCAGCGCGGCCAGCTCCCTTTCCAGGCGCGCCTCGTCCGCCTGTTTCACAACGCAGTCGATACAAACGCTTTCTGAAAATGCAATATTCTCCACAACAATATAGCTCCTGCTTTTTATAATATGCTCCGTATGGGCAAAATGCGTATATTCCATAAAAATCTCAAACCGCGCGCTCAAAACCATAAACGCCGTTTTTGCCGCGTCAAGCGCGCCGGATGCGCCGGAGGCATATGCCCGCGCCAAACCCCCCGCGCCCAAAAGAATACCTCCGAAATAACGCGTAACTACAATAACGGCATCGGTAATCTTTTTCTTTTTCAGGCATTCAAGGATGGGAACCCCCGCAGTCCCCTGCGGCTCGCCATCGTCGCTGCAGCGCACGTTTTCACCGGCAGCCCCTAAACGGTAAGCCCAGCAGTGATGCCGCGCGTCGGGATAGCGTTTTTTTTCCTCCTTTAATCTTTCCATCGCCTGCGCCTCGTCCTCCGCCGGGGCGGCAATGGCGATAAACGTAGATTTTTGCAGAATCTGCTCAAAGCTTCCGGCAGAAGCAATAGTTTTATATTCCTCCATTTTACTTAATAATAACAATCTTTTTATGCACTTTTTTGCCCCTGTGCAGAACAAATTCACCCGCCTCCAGCAGCTGCGGGGGAACCGCGGCGTTTACATCGGTGATTTTTTCCTCGTTTAAGGAAACCGCACCGCCCTCAATCAGCCGGCGGCCCTCGCCGATGCTTTTGGTAACGCCGGCTAAAATCAAAAGCTCGGTTACCCGGCCGGCCGCCTGCTCTGCAGAAAGCGTTACGGAAATCATATCTGCCTCATTGCCGCCGCCAAAGGCCGCAGCCGCGGCCGCCCGGGCTTTTTGCGCCTCTTCCTCGGAATGCACGATTCGGGTTACCTCATAGGCCAGCCGCTCCTTGGCCGCGTTGATGCGCTCGTCCTGATGCGCGCAGAGCTCGGCAATCTCCTCCAGTGGCAGGAACGTGAGCAGCTTTAAGCATTTTTCCACATCCGCGTCGTCCACGTTGCGCCAGTACTGATAAAAATCATAGGGCGACGTTTTTTCGGCCGAAAGCCATACCGCGCCGCCGGCAGTCTTGCCCATCTTCTGTCCGTCGCTCTTGGTCAAAAGCGTAAAGGTCATGGCAAACGCGTCCTTTTTTTCCTTGCGCCGGATCAGGTCGGCGCCGCCGAGCATATTGGACCACTGATCGTCGCCGCCCAGCTGCAGGGCGCAGCCATACCTCTGGTACAGCATTAAAAAGTCATAGCTCTGCATCAGCATATAGTTAAACTCCAGAAAGGAAAGTCCCTTTTCCATGCGGCTTTTAAAGCACTCGGCCGTCAGCATGCGGTTTACCGAAAAATATACGCCGATATCCCGCAGAAATTCCACATAATTCAGCTTAAGCAGCCACTCGGCATTATCCACCATAACGGCCTTATCGTCAGAAAAATCTATAAACCTTGAAATCTGCTCCTTAAAGCAGCTTACATTGTGCTGAATCGTCTCCAGCGTCATCATAGAACGCATATCCGTTCTGCCGCTGGGATCGCCCACGCAGCCGGTGCCGCCGCCCACCAGACAAATGGGACGGTGTCCCGCACGCTGCATATGCGCCATGGCCATTAAAACAAGAAAGTGCCCTACATGAAGGCTGTCGGCCGTGGGATCAAAGCCAACATAAAACGTAACCCTTTCGCTGCCCAGCAGGCGGTAGAGGTCCTCCTCAAAAGTAATCTGCTTTACAAAGCCGCGGGCTTTTAAGGTATCTAAAACGTTTTCTGCCATCAAAGTTCTCTCCTTCACTTTCTATATTGTTTTTTATTATACCCCTGATATTTTAAAAAATCAAGCTGTTTTCACGCCGTCTTCCGTATTTTCCCCTGCGCAAAAGCGGCGCCTGAAAAAAATAAGATTTTCACCGGGCGGCCGATAAAAAAACCGGGCGGCGGCCCGGATCTAAAAAAAACATGAAGCTATTTTGCGAACAGCTCGTCGGTAAAGTACGCGTTGGTATCCGCATGCCGGCCGCGGCCGTCGGTAACCGTTACGCGGACATAGACGTCGCCCGGCTCCACTGCCAGAGACGCCTCTGTAATCGTCTGCCCCTCCGGAGCGGAAAAAACGCAATAGCCTCTGCGACGGCCCAGCGTAAAGCCGATCTTCACTGCAGGCGAGCAGGTAATATGAATCCTTCCCTCCTCAAACCACAGCTCATGGATTTCCGGCCCCTGTGACGCATAGAAATGGCCCTCTTCCAGCGCTCTGGTAACGGTGCGGTACTCCAATTCCCGCGCCTTTATCATAACGAAGCCGCCGAAGGAATCCCTTGTGCAGGGCGTGCCGTGATTATGATTGTCATCCGCGGCAATACAATAGATTCTTTTGCCCGCGCGGAGCATATCGTCATACACCCGCGGATTGTAATCCTCATAGCCCGCGGCGATACAGCCGAAATTGCAGATTTCCATGGCGTGCATGCCCTCATAGCCGGCGTAGGCCCGGTAGTCCTCCTGTGACCAGGTGGGATGGTTGTAGGTTACAAAAAATCCGGCCTCCCTGCCGCGCTTCATCATATCGCTGATTCCCTCCGGGGAATATTCGCGCACATAGTCCGGCTCGGCCTCATTAAAGCGCACCTCGGCCCTATGCTTTACGGCATTGGCGAACAGATATTTGCTTCTGTGCCAGCACACCGGCGTAAGGTTCTCCTCCTCCAGGGCAATCAGGCACATATGGCAGCAGGGGCCGCCGTCGTCAGCCGCGGCGGAGTTGATCTCCATCTCATAGCCGTTCAAAGGCAGAAAATGCTCGTCGCGCAGCTCGGGATGCGGAAGCAGAATGTCGTGATCGGTAAAGGCGATAATCGAATATCCCTGCTCGCGGTAAAGCTTTTTCAGCTCCGCAGGACTCAGGCGGGCATCGGAAAAATCGGAGTGGCAGTGCAGGTTTGCCTTATAAAACGTTCCTGCTTGCGGCAGCAGATATTTTTTCATAAAAATTCCCTCGTTTCTGTTCCCATTTTATTATCTGCATTTATTGTAAAACCCGGCCGCAGAAAAGTCAACCCTAAAGCAGATGGCTTTTCCGCCGGTTTATCCAAATTTTTCATTTTTCTGCGTCTCCGGGTCTTGCATTCGCAGGGGATGTATGCTACAATAAGCAAAGTATATGACTGGCAAAAGGAAAAATCAACCAGTCAGACGGAGGGTTTTATCATGTTGTATAAAAAGAACTCAGCGCCGGCGCTCACCGAAGAGTTGTTTCAAAACCCCACGGCGGAGTTCCGGGGGGCTCCCTTCTGGGCCTGGAACACCAAACTGAAGGACGATGTACTGCTGAAGCAAATCGAAATTTTTAAGGAGATGGGCATCGGCGGCTTCCACATGCACGTGCGTTCGGGCATGGCCACCGAGTATTTAAGCGAGGAATTCATGCGCCTGATCCGCCTGTGCGACGAAAAAGCCAAAAAAGAAAATATGCTCTGCTGGCTGTATGACGAGGACCGCTGGCCCTCGGGCGCGGCGGGCGGTATCGTTACAAAAAATTACCGCCTGAGGGGCCGCTCGCTGGTGATCGACAGCACGGATCCGCACAGCCGTAAAAATTTTGCTGAAAATTTTGAAGAATTCTGCCGCATGGCCGATTCGGGCCAAAAACCCTGCGGATATTTTTTAGGCAGATATACCGTTGCCTTTGACGCCAATAACTTTATGAAGGATTACCGCCGGCTCGAAGCAAACGAAACCTCCGCGGAAAAAATATGGTACGCCTATATAATAGTAAATGAGGATAATCCTTGGTATAACGGCCAGGCCTATCTGGATACGCTGAACAAAGAGGCCGTGGAGGAATTTGTAAGGGTGACCTATGACGCCTATTACAAGGCCGTGGGAGAGGATTTCGGCGGAAGCATTCCCGCCATCTTTACCGACGAGCCTCAGGTACCGCGGCACAGCTATTTTAAAATTTCCGGCGCCGACGGTTACATCACGCTGCCCTTTACCGACGATTTTGAAGCTACCTACAAGGCCGCCTACGGCGAAAGCCTTTTGGATAAGGCCCCCGAGCTGGTTTGGGAAAAGCCGGATCACGGCTGCGCCCTTACGCGCTACCGCTATATGAACCATATGTGCGAGCGCTTTGTTTCCGCCTTTGTGGATACGATCGGCCAGTGGTGCATGGAGCATAACATTGCCTTTACCGGCCACATGATGCAGGAGCCCACGCTCAGCAGCCAGACCGATTCCCTGGGCGAGGCGATGCGCTGCTACCGCAATTTCCAGATTCCCGGCATGGATCTTTTATGCGACAGAGTGGAGCTGACCACCGCCAAGCAGGTGCAGTCGGCGGTGCATCAATACGGCCGCGAGGGCATGCTCTCCGAGCTCTACGGCGTTACCGGCTGGGATTTTGACTTTAAGGGCCATAAGCGCCAGGGCGACTGGCAGGCGGCCCTGGGCGTAACGGTACGGGTGCATCACCTGACCTGGGTTTCCATGAACGGAGAGGCCAAACGCGACTATCCCGCCTCTATCGGCTATCAGTCTCCGTGGTACCGGGAATACCGCTACGTGGAGGATCATTTTGCAAGAGTCAACACCGCGCTGACCCGCGGCACCCCGCAGGTCCGCGTGGGCGTGATCCATCCGGTGGAAAGCTTCTGGCTCTACTGCGGCCCCAACGACAAAACCGCGCTGCGTCGGCAATATCTGGACGCGCAGTTTGACCAGCTGACCCGTGCCCTTTCCTACAGCGGCATTGACTTTGACTTTATTGCCGAATCCCTCTTCCCGCAGCTGTGCAAAACAGCCTCCAACCCCATTGCCGTAGGCGAGATGAAATACGACTGCATCGTCGTTCCGGTAATGGAAACGATGCGTTCCTCAACGCTGGAGCGGCTGGAGTCCTTTGCCAAGGCCGGCGGGCAGGTCATTTTAGTGGGCAGACCGCCGGAGCTGATCGACGCCGAGCCCTCCGCGGCGGCAGCCAAGGCGGCAAAAAGCTGGAAGCAGCTGGACGTGGATTATACCGCGCTGATCGACGCGCTGGAGGATTTCCGTTTCCTTGATTTTACCGACCTGGATTCCGGCGTGCGCTGCGGCAATTTTGTACATCAGCTGCGCAATGACGGAGACGATAAATGGCTGTTCTTCTGCCACGGTGAAAATATGGAAAAGCGTGAGGGGTTTGTTTCGGCTCTATACTGCGAAAAAGTAAAGCTTACTCTTGCGGGCGAATACGACCTGACCGAATACGATACGCTGACAGGCCGTATTTATACGCCTTCTTACCAAATAGAGAACGGAAAAACGATTTTAACGCGCACCATGTTTGCCCAGGACAGTCTGCTGCTGAAGCTGACCCCCGCAAAGGGCGATAAGCTGGTAAAAGGAAACGCACCTCTGCGGGCAATGCCCAAGGGCGTAAACGATGTAATCATAAGCAAGCCCAGCGCCAAAGTAGTGCTGCCCGTGGCCCAGGGCAGGCTCTCCGCAGACGACGGCGTACCGTATACGCTGGATGAACCCAACGCCGTACTGCTGGACCTTTGCGAATACGCCTTTGACGGCGAAGCCTATCAGGGACCGGAGGATTCTCTTCTGGTAGCCGACATCGGCAGAAAGCGTTTCTTTGAAAAGCATCAGGGGCAGCGCATCGTTCAGCCCTGGGTGGAGATTCCCGAAGAAGTACAGCGGGATATGCAGAAGCACACCGTGAAGCGCAGATTCCGCTTCCGCAGCGATATTGCCGTTGAAAACGCCCATCTGGCGCTGGAGCTGGCCGAAGAGGCAAAAATCTGGATCAACGGCCGGCAGATTGCCAATCAGCCCGATGGATGGTATGTGGATGAATGTATTCAGACCGTACCGATTCCCGCGCTGCAGCCAGGTGAGATTGTGGTGGAAATAGAGCTGCCCTTCTCCCTGCGCAGCTGTACCGAGTGGTGTTATTTCCTGGGTGATTTCGGCGTAAAGGTTCAGGGCAAGTTCATTACCGTAATTCCCCGGCCGAAGACCCTGGCCTTTGGCGACGCAGTACCGCAGGGTCTGCCGTTCTATACAGGCAATATAACCTACCATACGGGCTATAACGAGCCCGACGGCGCAGAACGCACTCTGCAGCTTTCTCAATATGCCGGTGCGCTGGCCAAGGTGCGTGTTGACGGAAAAGAGGCCGGCTTTGCCGCACTGGCACCCTACTGTGTTTCCTTAGGCTTTATGGAAAAGGGCGCGCATCGTCTGGATATCACCGTATTTGGTACCCGCGTCAACGGCTTCGGCCCCGTGCACAACAATGTGTCCGATTTCCCCTACCAGGGTCCCAACGCCTGGCGCACCCATCATTCGCCCCTGTGGTCGGATATCTATCAGCTGCGTCCCACCGGTCTGCTGAACGCTCCGGAAATCTATTAATCCCCTGTCGTTGATATGCACCCCAAAAGTTAAACATTTTTGGAGGTGCATATTTTTATATAAGAAAGAGGGAAAGAAAATAGGAAAACAAGTGTTTGGATATGCGTGAGCGTTCTTTAGGCTGCTGTGAAACTTTTCGAAAATACCGCAATGGTGAGAGTACGCCTTTCCCCGCAGGACGAGGATAACAGCAGAAAAAGCAGATATTGCAGAAACATCTGGACAAAGCTATTTACGGATACCGAAAATACCAGTCAGCTAAAAAAAGAGGGGATGCTATTAACCGCAAAACTATGTTAAAGCTGATAGAAAAGCTTAATCTGGGAGGGAAACAGAGCAGGAACGGAATCATTCTTGCAAAAATGAGGTTGATCATGAGCCAAAAATCTTTAAATTCAAATGGAAGGAGTCCAGTGCAATACCGAACTCCTTCGCAAGCCAGTTGTTTTTGTCTATCGCTTTCATAGCGGAAATATTTTCATCTCCGTCCTGAAGCCGCCGCCCTTTCCCAGCGAGATGCGTGTATATGTTTTTTTAATGTTAGCCTATATCTCCCGCAGGGTTCCAAATTTATTTTTTACCTAGTGCCCGGTTTCTTTCAAAACCGGCCTTTACCGCAGAGATCGCCGCGGCGCGCAGACCTCCTGCCTCCAGGGCGCTTACGCCCTCAATCGTACTGCCCGCCGGCGAGCAGACCGCATCCTTCAGTGCTCCCGGATGCTGCCCCGTTTCCAGAAGCATTGCCGCGGCGCCGGCCATCGTCTGGGCGGCATAGATAAGGGCCTTTTCCCGGGAAAGGCCGCAGGCTACCGCGCCGTCGGCCAGGGCTTCGGCAAACAGATACATATACGCCGGGCCGCAGCCGGAGACTGCACAGCCCGCGTCTATCAGATTTTCCGCCAGAGCATCCAGCCGTCCGGCAAAGCGCATGTCGCTGAGGAAAGAATCCAGCACGGAGGCGGAAACCTGCTCATTGCAGCAATACAGCACCATGCCCTGCCCCAGGGCTACCGGCGTATTGGGCATAATGCGGATTACCGGCAGAGAAACGCCGGCCAGCTCCTGAACCGTCTGTATTTCCACACCCGCGGCCATGGAAATCAGCAGCGGCTTATGCTCCCCTAAAAGCGGCGCCAGGGCTCTCAAAACAAGGGGCAGCATCTGC
Source organism: uncultured bacterium (assembly GCA_905214315.1). Classification (GTDB taxonomy): domain Bacteria; phylum Bacillota; class Clostridia; order Christensenellales; family QALW01; genus UMGS1322. Next base: position 16,988 of record CAJMLN010000026.1, read on the forward strand.
GGCTTTACCCCCAGAAAAATCCTCTCGCACTGCCGTACCGCCTCTTCGTTGCTGCCGCTGCGCGCGCCCAGCTCCTTTGCCAGAGCCTCCGCCTTTTCAGGCAAAAAATCCGCCAGGAGCACGTCCTTTGCCTCCACTGCCTTTACCAACGCCCTTGCCAGGGCCGAGCCCATATTTCCCGTACCGATAAACCCGTATTTCATAAAAATCTCCTTATACAGCTGTAAAATTATGCCTCAGCGGATATGCCCGCTGCCGCATATCACATATTTATAGGTGGTCAGCTCGCGCAGCCCCATCGGACCGCGGGCATGCAGCTTTTGGGTGGAAATTCCCATTTCGCAGCCCAGGCCGAACTCCCCGCCGTCGGTAAAGCGGGTGGATGCGTTCACATACACCGCGGCGCTGTCCACCGTTTTGATAAAAAAGTCCTTCGCGCTCTCACTTCGGGTAACGATTGCATCGCTGTGCCCGGTGGAATGGGCGCTGATATGCGCCGCCGCCTCCTGTACGTTTTCAACCACCTTTACCGCCAGGATATAATCCAGAAATTCGGTGTCAAAATCTCCTTCCTCTGCAGGAGTGCCCTCGATAAACGCCGCGGCGGAAGCATCCAGGCGCAGCTCCACCGGCGGCAGATTTTTTTCCTTCCGCCTGGTAACCAGCGCATCATAGACCATCGGCAGAAACTGCGCGGCCGCCGCGCGATCCACCAGCAGGACCTCCTCGGCGTTGCATACGCTGGGACGGCTGGTTTTGGCGTTTTCCACAATCCTCTGCGCCATGGCCAGATCGGCCGTAGCCTCCACATACACATGGCAGATGCCGGTACCGGTGGCAATGCAGGGCACCGTGGCGTTCTCCACGCAGGCATTGATCAGTCCCGCGCCGCCGCGGGGAATCAGAAGATCCACATACTCCCGCGCCGTCATCAGGCGCCGGGCGCTCTCGCGCGAGGTATCGGTCACCAGAGATACCGCGTCAGGCGTTACCTGCGCGCGGACAAGCCCCTCCCGAAGCGCGTCGACAATCGCTTTGGCCGAGCCGAAGGCCTCTTTGCCGCCGCGCAGCACGCACACGTTTCCGCTTTTAAGCGCCAGGGCCGCCGCGTCGCTGGTCACATTGGGGCGGCTTTCGTAGATGATCGCCACCACGCCCATCGGCACGGCAATTTTTGAAATCTCCAGTCCGTCGGCACGGGTAAAGGATTCCAACACCCGTCCTACCGGATCCGGCAGAGCCGCCACGGCGCGGATGCCGTCGGCCATGGCGCGAACGCGCTCCTCATTCAAGCGCAGCCGATCCAGCATGACATCGGAAATAACGCCCTGCGCTTTTTCCATGTCCGTCCGGTTGGCCTCTAAAATTTTTGACGTATACTCCTCCAGCGCCGCAGCCATGGCAAGCAGCGCCTCATTCTTCTGCTGCGTATCAAGGCAGGCAACGGCTGTTTTCGCGGCCTTGGCGGCCTTTAAAAGCTCAAGCATGATATTCCCCCGTAAATTTTGTTCCGACGGGCTTTCCGTCTGTAATATCATAAAGGTGCAAAGGATCGGCCCCGTTGGCAATAACCATATCGCACCCGCAGGCAAGACAGATCTTGGCCGCGTTCAGCTTGGTAACCATACCGCCGGTGCCTAAGTCCGAGCCGTTGCCTCCTGCAAGGGAGAGGATATGCTCATCCAGCCGGGTAACGAGCGGAATCAGCTCCGCGGCCGGATCCTTATGCGGGTCAGCCGTATAGAGGCCGTCGATATCCGAAAGCAATACCAAAAGCTGCGCGTTGACGCTTTTGGCCACAATGGCCGCCAGCGTATCATTATCGCCGATAACGATCTCCTCCGTCGCCAGCGTGTCGTTTTCATTGATGATCGGCAGCACGCCCAGCTCCAAAAGGCGGGTAATCGTATTGCTGAAATTCCGGTGCCGCGCCTCGTTTTCGATATCGGCACCGGTAATTAACAGCTGGGCCACGGTATGGTTATATTCGCCGAACAGCTTATCGTAGGTATACATCAGCTCGCATTGTCCCACAGCCGCGGCAGCCTGCTTGGTGGGAATATCCTTCGGGCGGCACGGCAATCCCAGCTTGCCTACCCCCATTCCAATAGCGCCCGAGGAAACCAGAATGATTTCGTTCCCCGCGTTTTTGATATCGCTGATGACCCTGCAAAGCTCCTCTACACGGCGGATATGCAAATGCCCCGAGGCATATGCCAGCGTGCTGGTGCCTATTTTGATAACGATGCGCATAGCTTACTCCTGTTTATATATTTAGTATCTTTTATTATACACGCTAAACGCCGAAAAAGAAAGCGTTTTTTACGGAATCAGATCCCAAGAAATGCGATCCGTCTGCAGATAATAATGCGGTACCGTACCCACAATGATGCCCTCAAAGATCGCCACGCTGTTTTCCACCGAAAACGTATTGCTCTTAGAGGAAAGAAAAACTGAAATGTTCACCGCCAGCACTAAAATAATGCTGTGCTTGGTCTGGTTGATGCCGGCGGATTCAAAGGTGCTTTTGTAATCGTTGGTCACATTGCCGCTCAAGGCCACATTTACCTTGATTCGCGGCCCGCTGCCCGCAAAAAGATCTACCCCCAGTGCACTGCCCAGTGGAAGGGAAACGCCGATGGAGCACATATCGTCCAGCCGGGCCTGCACTGCCTGGCACGCCGCTGCCGCCAGCTGGTTCAGCACCAGGGAGTTGGCCTGCAGATACAAAACAGAGCTGTCGGTCACATACTCTACCAAATCGCCCGAAAGCACCGTGGCCATCAATGCGGAATTGATGCATTCATTCATAATTAAATTCACCCGCGCCGTAATGATCGCCCGGGCGTTGGTCAGCAGCTGCTGCTCGATATTCTGAATAAAAAACACCGAAAGACATACAATGACCAGTAAAGCAGCGGCAATAATCCATAAAATTCTTTTTTTCATACAATTCACCTGCTTCATTCTATGGCATATGCTGTAAAAACATGCGACAGAGAATAAGAAAACAGCTCCTTTTGGCGAATACAAAAAAAGACGGTAAATGCGCATTGGAGGTATAAAAAGCAAAAACGGCAGTACAAAAATATTTCAAGTTGAAAAAATACTTTTCTTTTGCTATAATAGAAATATAAAAAAGGAGGATGCCGCAATTATGCCGGATAAAAGAAACCAAACCAATGATCGCACAGCGGCTTCCAATTTGGAGGTTACTCCGGTAACGCCCCGCAGCGCGGCCGCGGACCGGAAGAATAAAAGCACACCCGAAAACCGGGCCGCACAACACAGACCCATCCCCGAGCTTACCGTAGAACCTGTTGTGCCGCGCGGCAAACAGACACAATCAGCCCGCCCCACGGGAGCAAGGCCGGCTTCGCCGCGCCCTCAGGCGCCCGAGCGTCCTGCCCGCCAGAGCGAGCGCGCATACAAAAGCACGACCCGCCCTGCACAAAGCTCCCCGGAAGGCTCCGTCCAACATACCCGGCCATCCGAGCGTACCGTTCGGCAGAACGAACCTATTCATTCATCCAAACGGCCGTTAGAGGACACCCGGCGCCTGGAGGCGGTATCACCACGCGCGGGTACACAGCGCAGCGCGGCCCCAGGGCCGGCGCGCTCCAGAGCACGGCAGATTGAAGATGCGTCCGGCAATCTCTACCGACCGGAGGATCCCAAAAAAGCCCAAAAGGAACAGCAGCAGGCGCAGCGGCAAAAGGAAATGCTGGAGCGCCGGCAACGGATTGACGAAGAAATGTCCCTTTTCACCCAAAGCGATAAACAAAAAAACTATTGGGTAAACCTTTTGCTGGTAACGGCAAAAATGGCGCTGATCTGTATTTTGATCGTAGGCGTCAGCGGCATCGGCTTTGTATTGGGCATGGCAAAATCATATCTGGAATCCGTGCCGGAATTGGACTTTGCTCTGGTTGCCGAGCAGGATCAGGCCACGGTGCTCTATGATGTAAACAACGAAATTCTTGGAAATTACTACAGTCTGGAAAACAGAGAATGGGCAGAGCTTGCGGATATCCCCGTAAACCTGCAAAACGCGGTGATTGCCATTGAAGACGTGCGCTTCCGCCGCCATATGGGCATCGACTTTAAGCGCATTCTGGCTTCGGTAATCTCCAACCTCTCCAGCGGCTCGCTTCAGGGCGGCTCTACCATTACCCAGCAGCTGATCAAAAACACCATGCTCTCCTTTGAGCAGACCTATAAGCGAAAGATCCAGGAGGCTTCTCTGGCGCTGGAGCTGGAGAAAAACTACAGCAAGGATGAAATTTTGGAGGCCTATTTAAACACCATTTATATGGGCGGTTCCTGCTATGGCGTAAAAACTGCCGCAATGGATTATTTCGGCAAGGAGCTTTCGGAGCTTTCCCTGCGGGAGTGCGCCACCCTGGCAGGAATGATCCAGAATCCCTCCCGCTACAATCCCAGAAGCAATTATTTTTCCCGCAACAATCCGGATCGCACGGACAACCGTACCAATCTGGTTCTGTATGAAATGTATGAAAACGGCCTGATCGGCCTGGAGGACTATGAAGCCGCCCGCGCCGACACCATTACCGTTCTGGAGGACTCTCCCTATTCGGCCCAAACAGGGATGATCTATTTTACCGACTATGTAATTGACAGTGTTGTAGATGAGCTGCTGGAAATTCGGGGGCTGGAGGACAACGCCCAGAACCGCAGCAGCATACGAACAGAAATCCGCACCGAGGGCTACCATATTTACACCACGCTGGACGCGCAGAAGCAGCAAGCCGCCGAGGAAGCTGTGTATTCCTTCACCGGATATCCAAGTATGCGCTATTCCTCCGACACCTATACCATTGCCGGACGCAATCCCGACGGCACGGTTATTCGTCTTACCCAGCCCCAGGCCGCGGTAGCAGTAATGGATTACCGCAACGGGTATATTACTGCGCTGATCGGTGGCAGGCAGGCGCCGGGAGGCTCCCTGGAATTCAACCGTTCGTATCAGTCCACCATGCCGGTGGGCTCCTCCATCAAGCCGCTTTCCGTCTACGGCCCCGCCATTGAAATCGGCGCCGGCCCCGGCAGCATTTATTATAACCTGCAAATGCGCATTGACGGCTGGGATTCCCCCAACGGGTACCCTTTAAACAATACCCGAACCTACAGCGGCCGCATTACCATGCGCTCTACGATGACCTCCTCCCATAACGTAACCGCTGCCCAGGCGCTGATGTACGACGTCGGCCTGGACCGCGCCTATGATACGCTGGTACAGCTGGGGGTAGACCCGGAGCATATCAGCAAAACAGGCTCCGGCCTTGCCCTGGGCAGCTCAGGCATCACACCCCTGGAGATGGCCGGCGCATTTTCCTGCATTGCCAACATGGGCATATACAACGAGCCGATCGCCTTTACCAAATTAGAGGATAAAAACGGCAATATTATCATCGATATGCTCGCCAAGCAGGACTCGCACCGGGTCTTTTCCGAAAGCACCGCCTGGCAGCTGATTGATCTTTTGTATACCGTTGTAAACAGCGGCGCTACCCGGGCACGCGTTTCCGGCCAAACTGTTTACGGCAAAACGGGAACAAACTCCGAAATGCGCGGCGTGTTCTTCGCCGGCTTTACCGGCTACTATACCGGCACCGTGTGGATCGGCTCGGACGCCTATAAACCGCTGGTTTCCGACGCCCAGGGCGGAAAATACGCCGCCCCGCTGTTCTCCGCGGTGATGACGGCCCTGCATAAGGGCCTGCCCAATAAAGCGGCTACGGATATTCAGCCCGGTGACGTAGGCGTCTCCCGCGTTACCTACTGCGATATTTCCGGCAAGCTGGCCGGCCCGGGCTGCACCGCAACCCACACCGATTACGGCAATCCTGCCAATATGCCGACATGCGACGTGCACCGCACCGTAAAAATCTGCAACGAGAGCGGCGCGCTGGCCACAAGCGCCTGCCCGGAAGAAAACTGTTCCCAGCGCACCCTGGTGATGATTCCCGAACGCGGCGTACTCAACTATATGTATTACAACTATTACAGCACCTTCGTCCAGTATGCCGGAACGCCTACCACCAACATGAGCAGCTGTAAAATTCATACCGCCCAGGAATAAAAAAGGAGAAGCCATGAAAAACATCATCAATATTCTTAATTTTATTAGAGCGGTTGAACCCCGCCTGGGAAGAAACATCGATCTGTACAAACCCGTTGCCGAGCAAATCCGCATCATGAAAAAGTGGGGATTAAAGGGAACTTTCTTACTCCAATACGACACTTTATGCGATGAAAAAATGCTTGCGCTCCTGCAGGATATTCCCCAGGATTCGGAACGGGGCCTTTGGCTGGAAACCGTTCAGCCGCAGGTAGAAGCGGCGGGACTCCTCTGGCGCGGACAATATCCGTGGGACTGGCACAACGACGTCGGATTTTTAATCGGCTACACGCCCGAGGAACGGAAAAAGCTGATAGACGTCCATATGGAAAAATTCAGGAAAATCTACGGAAGCTATCCCGCGGTTGCCGGCTCTTGGCATATCGACGCGTTTTCCATACAGTATCTGTACGACAAATACCATATCAAGGCCTGCTGTATCTGCCGGGATCAGATAGGTACCGACGGCTACACCATGCAGGGCGGCTACTATAACCAAGCGTATTATCCCAGCAAAAACAATATGTTCTGCCCCGCACAGACAAGGGAGATGCAGATAGACGTACCGGTTTTCAGAATGTTGGGTTCCCATCCGGCATTTGCTTACGACTATCAGCTGTTCTCCTACGATTCGGTCAACAGCCTGCTCCCCACGCTTGAGCCGGCCGTTAACAGCGTGGCCTTCGGTAAACAGCTGCTGGAAGAAATCTTTTGCGGAAGCGGCCTTGCGTTTCAGTATACGCAGATAGGGCAGGAGAACAGCTTCGGCTGGGACAAAATGTGCGACGGAATCGCCTTCCAGTTTGAAAAAGTCGCCGCGTATGAAAAAGAAGGAAAAGCTGAAATCATGACCCTCGGCGAAGCGGGACAGTGGTATAAAGAGAATTTTGCGCTCACGCCTGCCGCAGCGGTGATCTCCCAAAAGCCTTGGGAAAAAAACAATGTGCGTTCCTACTGGTATTCTTCAAGATTTTACAGAATCAACGTGTTTGCAGAGGATAATATCCTAAGAATACGGGATAT
>CAJMLN010000027.1 GCA_905214315.1 uncultured bacterium
ACAGTGACGCCGTCTTTATTTTTGATGCGGATAATGTTGTGGACAGCGGCTTTGTACAGGCCATGAACGAGCAGCTGTGCTGCGGCGCTGAAATGGGACAGGGGTATCGTGATTCTAAAAATCCGGGAGATAATTGGATCAGCGGTGCACATTCGATTTATTTCTGGACGCTGATGCGCTTTTGTTTGCGATCACGCAGAAATCTGAATATGTCCGGCTTTTTTGGCGGAACAGGATTTATGATTAAAACGGATATCCTTCGCAGGATCGGTGGGTGGAATACAAAAGAAATTAGTGAAGATGTAGAGTTTTCCATGTATCGGATCGCGGAGGGCGGGACGATAGCGTTTGTTCCGGAAGCAAAATTTTATGATGAGCAGCCTGTTAAATTCTCGCAGTCTTGGAAGCAGCGCGTTCGCTGGACGACGGGAAACTGGAAATGTATTAAGAGCTGTGTTCCAGGCTTATGGAATGGAAGGAAAAAGAGCTTTAAGGGGTTTATAGACGGCTTTATGTTTTTGATGTCTGTGCCGAGTGTCTTGTTGGGAATGATAGGATTGCTTTTTTCTCTTGCCGCGGTGCTTACGGCAGGAAAGTATATGTCGTTAGGTTTGCTGGGAATTGTACTTTCATTAGCTTTAAGTTATCTTGCTATGATGCTGGAGGCTGTTTTTATTGTAGTGCTGGAAAAAAAACGGATACGGGATGTTTGGAAGGGAATTTTAGGATTTCCGATCTTTTTAACCACCTTTATGTTCGCCAGCTTTTGGGGAGTTGTAAAGCCTGTGAAAAAATGGACGCCTATTGAACATGAATGTTCCCGTGATATTGATGAAGTGGAAGAAAAAATTGTTTGAAATATTTTTATATATAGGAGAAGAATATGAGCAACAGAGAAGCACTGAAACTGAGATTGGATGTCAATAATATGATGGCCGAGTATATTGGCGAAAGAGGATTTACGGTCGAAGAACTGGAAAAGGTATCTTCAAAAGCCAGAGACGCTTTTTTATATGTAAAGGAAAACCGCGGAAAAGGCATGATGGGCTGGACGGAGCTGCCGTATAATCAGAAAGAGATCGTTGACGATATTCTGGCGACCGCACAAAAAGTAAGAGAAAATTTTGAGTATTTTGTGGTACTTGGGATCGGCGGTTCGGCGTTAGGTCCAATTGCCATTCAACAGGCGCTGAACCATCTGCATTACAATGAGCTTTCCAAGGAAGCGCGAAACGGGTGCCCAAAACTTTATGTAGAGGATAATGTAGATCCTGAAAGAATGGCTGCCTTATTTGATGTGATTGAGATTGAAAAAACCTGTATTAATGTTATTTCAAAATCCGGCAGCACCAGTGAGACCATGACGCAGTATCTTGTACTTTGGGATATTTTGAAGAAAAAACTCGGTGAGCGAGCGGCCGAGCATGTAATTGCTACCACGGATGCGGAAAAGGGGAACCTGATCAAGTTAGCACAGAAGGAAGGCTTTAAGAGCTATGTGATTCCCGACGGCGTCGGCGGCCGGTTCAGTGAAATGTGTCCGGTAGGCTTGGTGGCTGCTGCGGTATGCGGAATCGATATCCGCGCAATGCTGGATGGCGCGGCTTATATGGATGAACTGGCCTCCAGCGAGGATATCTATCAGAATTCTGCCTTGATGGCCGCGGCTATGCAGTATCTTGCCATGCAGAAGGGGTATAATATTTCTGTTATGATGCCCTATGCCGACAGCCTGAAATATATGGCCGATTGGTATTGCCAGCTGTGGGGAGAATCTTTGGGCAAGAAAAATGATCTTGCGGGCAATGCTGTATACGTAGGACAGACGCCGGTAAAGGCTTTGGGTGTTACCGACCAGCACAGTCAGGTTCAGCTCTATACCGAGGGTCCCTTTGATAAGGTGATTACGCTTTTGGGTGTGGACCGGTATCGTACCGAGGTAACGATTCCCGATGGCTGTGAGGAAATACCGGCGGTAAATTTCCTTTGCGGCCATACGATGAACGAGCTGATTGGGGCCGAACGCACTGCAACTGAGTATGCGCTGCTGAAAAGCGGGCATCTGAATCATACGATTATGCTGCCGGAGGTCAATGCTTTTACAATCGGCGAGCTGATGTTCTTCTATGAACTGGAAACAGCTTACTGCGGCGCTATGCTGGGCATCAATACCTTTGATCAGCCGGGTGTGGAAGAGGGCAAAAACGCTACCTATGCGCTTTTAGGAAGGCCCGGTTATGAAGAGAAGCGGGCGGAGCTTGAAAATCGCCCGAAAAAGAGCGGAAAGTACATTATTTGATATTATTTAAGATACCGCCCGGCGGTATCTTTTTTTATACCCTCTGAAAAAAGCAGTGTGAACAGAAGTATCGTGACAGAATACATGGGAAAGTGCTATGATGAACGGCGGAGGTGTAAAAAATATGTTTGGAGAAAAATTAAAGAGGCTGCGGTTGGAAAAGCATCTTACGCAGGAGGAATTGGCCGAAAAGGTCTGGGTAACGCGTACCGCTATTTCCAAATGGGAGACGAACCGGGGATATCCGAGCATAGACAGCTTAAAGCAGCTGGCGAATTTGTTTGATATCAGTATTGATGAATTGATCGGTGATGAGGATGTTGAAAATCAAAGGGCCTTGGAAAGGGAAAGGGGCCGTAAAAATTATTGGTATGCAGTGCTCTGCCTTGCGGCAACGGTGCTTTTTACGGCTGCGGCTTATTTTACATCGATTTCCTATTTGAAGATTTTCAGTGTTTTGACAATGGCGGGATATGTTGTGTTCGGTTTTCTTACCAAACCTAGGTACAAGCGGCTGGAGGCAAAAAAACTGATCGTTCCGTATATAATTTCCCGTGTTGTGATATTAGCCATTGTACTCTCGGCAGCGGTTGTCATGATTATGGAAAAGTAAAAGAATAAAAGCAGGCGATAGGCCTGCTTTTTATTAATCGTCAGAAGAAACAATTTCAATCAGCTTTTTATTCAGTTCGTCGGCTTTTTCCTCATGCAGCATATGGCCGCAGTCAGCAAAGGTGGCGGAATATACGTCGGGAAGCGCCTCCTCGTATAATTCCAGCAGCTCTAAAGGATGCCAGTCGTCATTTTCGCCCCAGAAGATATAGGAAGGTGCTTTTACCTCAGAAAGTTCATAGGCGATATTACTATCGTCCCAATTGCTGTAAGCGGTGATCATGGCATCTAAATTTTCTTTGTTTGAAAGCACTTTATAATAATGCCGGATCATATCAGGTGTGACAAAGGTAGGATCAAAATACGCGGCTCGTAGCACCTTTTTAACAAGCGATGCGTTAAAAAACGTAAAAATAAGATCCGAGAGGATTGGCACAGTAAGATGCTTAAGGGTACTTGGATATTGCTTAGTCAGCCCGCCGGGAGTCAGCAGAATCAGTCTTTTTACATATTCAGGACGGGAAATAGCAACATCCAGTGCAATAATTGCGCCGGTGCTGAAGCCTAAAAGCGTTGCATTTTCGATGGCCATGGCATCCATAAAGTCAATAATAAGCTTGGAGAAATCGGCAATGGAATAGTCACATTCCGGCTTATCGGAAAGACCATGGCCAATTAGATCTATCGTCACTACGTGGCAATGCTCAGCTAAAACATGTACATTTTTCCTAAAGGTATACATCGCTTGACCTAATCCGTGAATGAAGATCACGGTTTCACCCTGACCCTCTTCAAAATAGCGGATGCGGTTTTCACCGATCATAATATATTGACCGGCGGAACGACGGGATTGGTTGTTCTCACTCATAGTTAAGCCTCCATAATTAAGCAGCGGGCGCTGGTGTTATCAGGTTGGCGTTTGGCGCTCCGACTGTAGTTGAGGGAATCGTATAGGAAAAAGCGTCCTCAGGTACAAGATATTTTTTCATTAAATAACCCTCCATGCCGCCGATGGTTTTTACTTTTACCCATTCGCCGCTGTCGGCAAGGATGGTTACCTGCGTGCCATGGGCCAGACTTCCCACTACACCGTAGGAAACATTGGGACCGTTTCGCAGACGCAGGGTGCTTTTAGTATCGCTGAGTTTGATGCAGTAGGAGGATCCTGCGGCAAAATCATATGGAGATTCCGGTGTCGGATCCGGCTGCACCGGTGTATCCGGCGACGGCGATGGCGTTGTATTTGGTTCCGTATTGGGATTTTCTTCCGAGGTAAAATTAGAGTCAATATCGTCTGTAGGCACAGGATATACCATTTTTGCATGAACAATGATACGATATTTGCTTGTGGCGTCGCAGGTTGACAGCGTTATAATACGGTCTGACGCGGAGAAAGAAGTGGTATCACTTTTATATATGCCTTTTTTATTGGTTTCATCACACCAATTTAGAAAGGCCGCATTACTGCTGAAACCGGTACGGAGGTAGATATCCTCCGGGGTAGTTTTATAAACGCTATAGATTTCATAGCGATACGTACCGTAAAGCGTATCAAAGAAAATATATTTGTGAGAATCATAATAGGCTTTAGTGCCATTTAAATAGTTGGCCAGCGTTGCAAACATGGTGCCGTCGCGCATGTTATGGCCATGAATGATCAGGTTTTTGGAGATCGGATTAATGCCGCAGGCGGATGAAATAAACAGCGTGCCCGAAGTGGATTTTGATTTATCATAGCTGTGATTTAAATAAAAATTGATATTATTTGCCTCAGAAGCTACCGGATAGTTGATGCCCAGGCCGTACATGTAGATCCAAGCGACAATATCGGAATTTACCGAATCATGTATCGACCAGATTTTTGATTGCTTATTGGTGTAGCCTAATGAACGTTCAAATTCAGTAGAAGATAAAGATCCCGAGGGGCGCAGTGCGTCCACTACCCCCAAGGGCGAAAGTGCCAGGGGATCAAAGCCGTTAGGATCTAACGTGCTGTACTGCGACAGCCAGTCTATGTTGTTTGATGTATAATTTTCACTTAAGGGGTCGTCGATGGTTCCTCTTTCCGCTAAACTGGTGTATTTTTGGTTGGCGATAATCTCACTTATTTTTTTATCGAAAATGCTGAATCCGCATACAGAAATGATTACTACCAGAACAATGGGAAGCACCCGGTAGAGGATCGTTTGCAGCAGAGCCGGATCCAGGCGTTTTTTTCTTTTGATTTTAATGGGTTTGTATTCGCTCATTGAAAAACCTCCGTTCTGTTATCGGGACGGTGCCTGTACACAATATATTATACTACAAAACTTTTAAAATTGCACGATATATTTTTACTATATTATATTTGGTAATTTTGTCCCAATATAAACCTATTGCAATATCGTGATTTTTCATGTAAAATAAGACTATCATCGGTAATCAGGAGGTTTCTATGCAGATCTCAATTGTAGTTCCCTGTTATAATGAAGAAGAAGCGCTTCCTTATTTTTTTCAGGCCGCCGTACCGGTTATGGACGGTATGGAACAAAAATATCATATTGCGTTTGAACTGATCTTCGTCGATGACGGCTCAGGGGATAAAACCTTGGACGTGATGAAAAATTTAAAGGAAAAGGATCCAAGAGTCCGGTACGTTTCTTTTTCGCGTAATTTCGGCAAGGAAGCAGCAATGTATGCAGGGCTGGAAAAAAGCAGCGGCGATCTGGTTTGCATTATGGACGCCGACCTGCAGGATCCGCCGCAGCTGTTGGAGCAGATGTACTTTCATATTACGGAAGAGGGATACGACTGCGTTGCTACCAGGCGCGTTTCCCGCAAAGGAGAGCCTGTCATCCGCTCCCTGTTTGCACGGTGCTTTTATAGGCTGATTAACCGGATTTCCCAAGCGGATATTGTAGACGGCGCCAGGGATTTTCGTTTAATGACCCGGCAGTTTGTGGATGCGGTGCTCTCCATGAGTGAATACAACCGCTTTTCCAAGGGGATTTTCGGTTGGGTAGGCTTTAGGACAAAATGGATAGAGTATGAAAATGTAAAGCGGAGCGCCGGACAGACCAAGTGGTCTTTTTGGAAGCTTTTTATCTATTCTTTAGAAGGAATTATCGGCTTTTCCACAATGCCTCTGGCGTTGGCTTCCGTTATGGGAGTGTTGTTCTGCTTGCTTTCGTTTATTATCATTCTTTTTATCATTATCCGTACGCTTGTCTGGGGAGATCCTGTAAGCGGATGGCCGTCGCTGGCGTGCATTATGTTTTTTATCGGAGGAATACAATTGTTTTGTATTGGTATTTTAGGGAATTATTTGGCAAAGACTTATCTGGAAACAAAAAAAAGACCCATTTACATTGTGAAGGATACGGATATTGAATTGAAAAGACAGGAAGAAGCATGAATCAGAAAACAGAGCGGATTTTAGAATTTGATAAAATAAAGGAATTGCTGGCGCAGTATGCTGTAGCGGATCTGGGAAAGGAAGCGGCACTGGCCCTGGAGCCGGTGCGCAGTATAAGCGCGGTAAAGATTTTGCTTCGGCAGACTGACGAGGCAGCAGCTGTAATAGAGAAGCACGGCAGCTCGCCGGTGCACACGTACCATGAGGTGCGCGGGATTCTGGCCCGCATCAAGCTCGGTGCGGTTCTTTCTATGCGGGAGCTTTTGGACACTGCGCTGTTTCTGAAGGCAGTGCGGGAGGCCCGCAGCGGAATTGCGGACAGCCGGGAAGAGGAACCGGAGGGGTATGTGCTGCAATATGCGCGGCTGCTTGTTCCGTTTAAGGATGTTGAAACGAGGATATTTGCCGATATTTTAAGCGAAGAGGAGATGGCCGATTCCGCCAGTGCCCGCCTCGGTGCGATTCGCCGGCAAATCCGCAGCCAGAATGAAAGCGTGCGTGAAAAACTGAACAGCCTGATGCGGGGGCTGGATAAGGAGGGCGTTCTGCAGGAGGGCATTATTACACTGCGCAATGATCGCTATGTATTGCCTGTTATGGCGGCGCACAGGGCAAAAGTGCCGGGCATTGTGCATGATCAATCCGCCAGTGGAGCAACGCTGTTTATTGAGCCGATGGCCGTGGTGGAGATCAATAATACCATCCGGCAGCTGAAGCTGGAGGAACGGGATGAGATTCAGCGGATTTTGGAAGACTATTCTGCGCGTCTGCACGATTCCTACGATGTACTGGAGAGCAACAGTCGTATTCTGGCTCAGCTGGATCTGATTTTTGCCAAGGCAAAGCTCAGCAGGGAAATGGATGCGATAAGCCCGGAGATCAATGAAAACGGCTTTGTGGATATTAAAAGCGGCCGGCATCCGCTGCTGGAGAAGCGCACCGTAGTGCCGATTTCTGTGTGGTTGGGAAAAGATTTTACGCAGCTGCTGATCACCGGTCCCAATACCGGCGGAAAAACGGTTACGCTAAAAACCATAGGTTTGTTTGCTTTAATGGTGCAGAGCGGTCTGCACGTTCCGGCGGAAGCAGGAACCACGATGCCCGTGTTTGATAATATTTTTGCCGATATCGGCGATGAACAGAGCATTGAGCAGAATCTGAGTACGTTTTCCTCTCATATGAAAAATATTTCGCAAATTATGAAGGAGGTTACGCCCGGGGCGCTGGTATTGTTTGATGAGCTTGGCGCCGGAACGGATCCTACAGAGGGCGCGGCACTGGCCATGTCGCTTTTGGAAGAGCTCCGGCGCAGGCGAATCCGTACGGTGGTGACGTCACACTATGCGGAGCTAAAGGCATATTCTTTGTCCAAGCCTGGTGCGGAGAATGCCTCGGTAGAATTTGATGTGAATTCTTTGCAGCCTACCTATAAGCTGATGGTAGGAGTTCCGGGAAACAGCAATGCGTTTTTGATTTCGGCAAAGCTTGGCTTGGAGCCGTATTTGATCGACAGGGCGCGCAGTTATGTGGATGAGGATTCGCGCAAGCTTGAAAAAATTCTCTCCAATGCGGAGGAATATCGGATGCTGGCTCAAGCGCAGCGGCAGGAGGCTTCACAGTTGCGGGCAGCGGCCGAGCAGGAGCGAAAAGCTCTGGAGAGAGAGAAGAAGGAACTTTTACAAAAGCAGGAAAAGATTTTGCTGCAGGCGCGGCGCGAGGCGGAAAAAATACGCGAAAAAGCGCTGGAAGAAGCCAATGCGGTGATTGAGGAATTGAAAAAGCTTAGTGCCTCGGCGGCAGATCCTTCGGCAATTTTTAAAGCGCGGGAGCTGCGCAAGCAATTGAACCGTACGGCAGAAGAAAAAAACAAGCCCGTTGTTTTTCCGGAAGAGCCGATACGGGATTTTTTGCCTGGAATGGAGGTATATGTTCCTTCTTTTGATAACGACGGCGTTTTGCTTACCAAACCCAATGCAAAAGGAAAGGTAAAGGTACAGCTGGGGATTATTCAGACGGAGGTCAATGCAGCGGAGCTGACATATGCCAAAAGTAAAAAAACGGCGGAGAACGCCGGTATAAAAGTAAGCCGTACTCATATAAATGTACCTCTGGAACTGGATGTGCGGGGGCAAATGGCGGACGAGGCAGTGGCAAACGTGGACAGGTATCTTGACCTGGCCTACGGGCGGAATATCGGCTCTGTCACGGTAATTCACGGTAAGGGAACCGGCGCTTTGCGGAAAGCTATTGCAGATTATCTGCGTAAAAATAAAAAGGTTGCCTCTTTTCGGTCTGGTGTATACGGCGAAGGAGATACAGGCGTAACAGTGATTGAATTGAAAGGTTAAAATTTCTTTATATTTTTATCTAAATTTTTTCTAAAAGACAAGTTTTGTGTTATAATATGGCTATCAATATGGAATATTGTCTGAAATGATTTTTTTAAGGAGGAATTTGCTTTGACAAATAAAATCAAAATTCTGGTTATTGACGATGATCAGCATATATCGGAATTAGTAAAGCTGTATCTTGAAAAGGACGGTTATGAAGTTTACACTGCGGCTGACGGCGAAGAGGGTATTAATAAATTTAAGGCGGTTCAGCCTAAGTTGGTAGTGCTGGATATTATGCTTCCCGTCGTGGACGGTATGCAGGTCTGTACGGAAATCCGCCGAATTGATAATACGCCGATTATTATGCTTTCGGCCAAGGGGGAAGTGTTTGATAAAGTGCTTAGCTTGGAACTTGGCGCGGATGATTATATGGTCAAGCCCTTTGAGCCGAAAGAATTGGTAGCACGCGTAAAGGCTGTGCTCAGACGCAGTGCGCAAAAGGAAGAAAACGTGGAAAACGTAGTGTATAAGGATATCGTTATTAATATTACGGATTATACGGTAACGTATAAAGGCAAGCGTGTAGAAATGCCCCCGAAGGAGATTGAACTGCTGTATTATTTGGCTTCGCATCCCAAAAAAGTATTTACCCGGGAGCAGCTGCTGGAGCAGGTTTGGGGATTTGAATATCTTGGCGACTCCCGTACGGTGGACGTGCATATTAAGCGTATCCGTGAAAAAGTAGCCGGCAATGAAGAGTGGAATATAAAAACGGTTTGGGGAATCGGTTATAAGTTTGAGGTAATGAACGAATGATCTTTCGTTCACTTCAGGCTAAGCTGATATCCATTTATTTGGTTATCGTTGTTTTGTTTATCGGCGTTCTGGGCGGTGTGCTTACCTGGTCATACCGCAGCAATCTGACAAAGATGCGTGAAAAAGATGTGCTGGAGTGCGCCGAACAAATTGCCGCTATGTTTACCGATGGTACACTGACGGTACAGATGCTTGAAAACGGGATGAATATGCCGGTTTTAATGACCACTGCCAAGGACTTTGATGCGACAATTCAAGTTGTGAATACCGCTACTAAAAGAATCTTTTATCAAATAACTGAAAAAAAAATGACGGTTTCGGGCAATAATGAATTGGTAGAGGAGGAAATTTATCAAACTGTATTCGAGCAAAATCGGATATACTTGCACTCCAATTATTATCATAAAAAAATGGAAGCAAATGTGTCCACAATTGCCTATCCTATACGGTATCAGAACAGCAGCGAACAGCCTTGGGCTATATTGATTATTAATTCAGACCTAAAAGTTGTGAATGATACTTTTTTAGAGATCGTTTCGGCTTTATGGATCCCGGCGATTGTGATATCAATATTAGGACTTATAATTATTTTTTTACTGATACAGGGAATCGTAAAGCGGGTAAAAATTTTAAAGGAAGCTACTGGTAAAATTGCCAAAGGAAAATTCGATGAGCGTATTGAATTCAGCCAGCATGATGAGATCAGCCAACTTGCAGTCGGCTTTAATCAAATGGCGGAGGATCTTGCTGCCAGTGATAAATCCAAACGCGACTTTGTTTCTAATGCTGCGCATGAACTGCGTTCACCGATGACGTCTATTAACGGTTTTGTAGAGGGAATGCTTGACGGTACGATTCCCCAAAGCGAATACCGCACATATTTGGAGATCGTAGGTTCTGAGGTTAAGCGATTGACTAAACTGGTAAAAAGTATGTTGGATTTGAGCCGCATTGAATCCGGAAGGGAAAAACTTTCCCTGCAAAGTATAGATATCAATGAGCTTATCCGCCGTGTAGTACTGCGGTTTGGGCAAAAGATAGAAAACAAAGGACTTATTCCCGAGCTTCATATTTCCGATGAACGGTTGATGGCGGTCGCGGATGCCGATAAAATTGAGCAGGTGCTGCAAAATCTTGTTGATAATGCCGTAAAGTTTACAGAGGCTGGCAAAAAAATATATCTTTGCAGTTATAAAAAGGCCAATAAGGTATATATTACGGTAAGAGATGAGGGCGCAGGCATCAGCGAGGAAGAAATTAAATTTATTTGGGATCGCTTTTATACCGTTGACAAAGCGCATACCGGGCATAAGAGCGGTACTGGATTGGGGCTTTCTATTGTAAAAAGCATTTTGGAGCAGCATGGTCAGTCGATTGCGGTAAAAAGCAAACTGGGAATCGGTACGGAGTTTACGTTTACCTTGGATGCGGCTGCTGATAAGGAGTAGTGTATGAAGGAAGAATTTTTTGATGTAAGAGAATCAAAAAAAGGAATCGGTATTACGGGGATCATTGTAATTATTTTGGTTGCTGCGCTGCTTGGATCCGGTGCGACTTATTGGTGGATGGATAGCCGTGGAGCTTTTTCGTCTCAGGTGGAAGCTC
Source organism: uncultured bacterium (assembly GCA_905214315.1). GTDB lineage: Bacteria > Bacillota > Clostridia > Christensenellales > QALW01 > UMGS1322. The sequence continues at coordinate 11,060 of CAJMLN010000027.1, forward strand.
CTGTTTCTACGAATGCACCTACAGCGGCTCCGCCGCAGGAAGAAGGAACAGAGGAGATATCCAATGCTACGATTTTTACCGAAATTTATCAAAAAAATTGCAACGCGGTTGTTGTGATTGATACCTACATCACATATGAAGGGGAACTTACTCATTACGGAAAAAGTTCCGGTTTTATTATGGATACCCAGGGATATATTTTGACGAACAGTCATGTGGTAGAAGAGGCTGAAAGCATAAATGTGACGCTTTTTAACGGTAGTATTTATGAAGCGCGGGAGCTTGGTCATGATGAGCGCACGGAGGTTGCCGTTTTAAAAATTGAACCTAAAGAGCAGCTTCAGGCTGTAATTATGGGAAATTCGGATGAAATATTGATTGGGGAATATGCGGTTGCTATCGGCGCGCCGTTGGGGTATGAATATTCCATGAGTGTTGGTTTTATCTCCGGTCTTCAGCGGACGGTGGATTCCCGGAATTACAGATATCGGATGATCCAGGTGGATACGGCGCTTAATTCCGGCAACAGCGGCGGTCCGCTATTTAATATCAAGGGAGAGGTTATTGGTATCAATACCATGAAGGAATCCAGCGTGTACGGAGTCTCCGTAGAAGGTATGGGATTCGCCGTACCGATTAATACAGCAAAAAACATTGCGCAGCAGCTGATGGAAAACGGTAAAGTGATCCGGCCGGCAATTCATGCGGTAGTGGGAAATAAATATACTGAGGACGGCAGGGAGGCCGGCGTTTATATTGCGGAAATTACTCCCGGAGGCGCGGCGGAAAGGGCCGGCTTAAGGGCAGACGATGTGATCGTGCAGTTTAATCTGAAAGATATTGCAAATATGAATGATTTGATGGAACAGCTGGATCTGGTCTCAGTAGGTGACGAAGTAGTAATGACCATTATACGCGGCGGAAAAGCTATGACGATCATTATTGTACTAGGAAGTACTTGAAATTAATCAAAAACGAAAGGCGGTTTTGCAACGGCAGAAGAAAAATGCCCGCAATACCGCTTTCTTTATAAAAAGAAGGGCGGAGCAGTAAATGAGAAAATTGAAAAAAATGCTTCAGCATATTTTCCAGAATACGATTGACCGCTTTACGGGAAATGGCCTTCGGCAAGAAGAAAATTCGCCTGAAGAAAACGGCTGTTCAGATCCGCAAATTTCTCAGTTGTGTCGCCAGGCAGGGGCAGAGAGTATTGTTCTGCTAAAAAATAACGGGGTCCTTCCGTTGGAAAAAAAGCAGAAAATTGCCGTGTTCGGACGATGTCAGATTGATTCTTTTTTTGTAGGATACGGCAGCGGCGGCGATGTGCATCCGCCGTACAAAATTAATTTTTTAGACGCTTTGCAGGAAGAAGGAGCGCAGGCGGATCCTTTTTTGGCCTCTTATTATAGAGCTTGGTGTGTAGAGCATCCGCCGGAGGAGGGCTGGTGGGGGCATTGGCCTATGTGCCATCCTGAAGCGCTTCCGACGGCGCAGGCGGTACGGGAGGCGGCGCAGAGAAATGACGCGGCGCTTTTAGTGCTTGGCCGTGCCGCGGGAGAAGACAGAGATAATGCTTTAAAAAGGGGCAGCTATTATTTAACTGGTCGGGAGAGAAAGCTGCTTGACCGGATAACGGCGTATTTTTCTCAGACGATTGTTTTGCTTAACTGCGGCAATATTATTGATTTAGCCTGGATCAAAGAGTACAGCGAAAAAATATCTGCGATACTGTACGTATGGCAGGGGGGACAGGAGAGCGGCCGCGCTGCGGCAGATATTCTTTTTGGGAAAAGCAATCCCTGTGGGAAATTGCCGGATACGATTACTGTAGGGTATGCGTCGATTCCCGGAAGCATAGAATTCGGCCGCAAAAAATTTACCCGGTATACCGAGGATATTTTTGTAGGCTATCGATATTTTGAGACCTTTGCACAGGAGCAGGTTTTATATCCTTTTGGTTTTGGGCTTAGCTATTCAAGCTTTAAGGCGGATTGCATAAGCGTTGTTTGTAACGCTGATCGGTTTGAAATTACCGTACAGGTAAAAAATACCGGCAGCTATGCGGGAAAAGAGGTAATTCAGCTGTATGTAGGTGCGCCGCAGGGAATGCTGGGAAAGCCGGCTAAAGTATTAACGGCCTTTCAAAAAACATGCCTACTGGCGCCGGGAGAAACGGAAACTTTAACGCTTTCTTTTAAGCGGTATGATTTTGCCTCTTTTGATGATACCGGTGCGAGCGGATATCCAAATTGTTATGTTTTGGAAAAAGGCTTATATCGTTTTTTTATTGGAACTTGTGTGAGAGGCGGCAGAGAAATTTATTCATTTTATCAGGAGCAGACGATCTGCTTGGAAAAGCTGCAGGAGATTTGCGGGTTGCAGCATCCATTAGAAAGATTGATTGCTGCAGAAGAGTATGGAAAAATTCAAAAAAAGAAGCAGCGATTGGAAAAGTCACAGCTGAATTTAAAACAGCGTATTTTAGAGAATTTACCTCTGCATACGGAGTTTGCCGGAGATAGAGGTTATCGCTTTGAACATGTAAAATGTGGAAAAATTTCTTTAAAAAAATTTATTGCACAGTTTGCGCCCGAGGAATTAGAGGCAATTTGCCGCGGCGAAGGAAAGATGAACAGCCGGTTGGGTATTTCAGGTAATGCCGGAGCTTTCGGAGGTGTTACAGAAACGCTGCGGAAAAGGGGAATTCCACCGGTGATCTGTACCGATGGACCAGCGGGAATTCGAATTAACCGTTTTACCACATTGCTGCCCTGCGGCACGGCATTGGCAGCTACCTGGAACCCGGAACTGATCTGCCGGCTTTATCAAAAAACGGCGAAAGAAATGACGTATTACGGAGCGCATGTGTTTCTTGGCTGTGGGATGAATATTCACCGGAATCCGCTTTGCGGCAGAAATTTTGAGTATTTTTCGGAAGATCCGCTGCTTACGGGAAAAATGGCCTGTGCTGTTACGGCGGGCATACAGAGCGGCGGGGCGGCGGCCTGTCCAAAGCATTTTGCGGCTAATAATCAGGAAACAGGAAGAAACCGCAATGACAGCCGTTTATCGCAGCGTGCCCTGCGGGAAATTTATTTAAAAGGCTTTGAAATTTGCATAAAGCAGGCAAAACCACGCTGCCTGATGACCAGTTATAATAAAATTAACGGTATTTGGGCGCATTATCATTATGATTTGGCTACGGAAGTGCTGAGGAAGGAATGGGGGTTCCAGGGAGTGGTAATAACTGATTGGCGAATAAAAAAAGGCCGCAGCCCGGAATTTCCGCTGTTGAGGGATAACGCATACCGAATTCGTGCGCAGGTAGATGTACTGATGCCCGGAAATATGAGTTATTTGGCCAAAAACTACAGGGCCGACGGAACGGCAATTGAAACTTTGGGAAAATGCGGCGGCATTACGTTAGGAGAGCTGCAGCGCAGTGCGGAAAACGTGCTGAATTTTATTTTGCAGATAGAGAAGAAGAGCATAAAATAAAAATTCTTCTTCTGTTTCTTGTAGTCTTCAGGCTTAGATGACGCATGTTTTTTGTTTTAATATTTATGTTTTTGGGGCGGAAACGACGGTCTTTTTATTTCTATGCTGTTTTTTAATATTTTTTGCTTTTTATAAAAATATGCGTCCTGAAAGTCAGCCTGACTTTCAGGGCGCATAATAAGAAAACTTTTATGCGTTATAGATATACCAAGCGCGGAATACCGGTTTTCCATCGATCACGGTTCCGTCAACGGCGGCAAATATCCGATAAGAGGAATCTACCGTAATATTGATTTGCTTATACGGATAGTCAATAATGAGATTATATTCTATATCATTATAAGTGCAGACAACCTCAAATTTGTTTGCAGAAACATTGCGTACTACTTTAGCTGAGGATATGAGAATATTGCGCCCTCGATAAGTAGCTGGGTCAGAAGCGATAGCAGAATTAAAGGCGCTGGCAGAAGAGGTGATAGCTGATTCTGCCGGCCAATACCAGAATACATGGGATTTTGTAGAGGAGCCTTTTTCGTTTGTGGCCGTGATCATTGCTTCCAGCTGACCGTAAGTTTGCCCGGAAAGGTCCAGGGTCGCGGTAAACGTATTATAAAGATCGTTTTTATCCAGCTGAAGGATCGGCAGATTGGAAGTAATTTCTGCATTGGGTTCGGTGGAGCCTGAAATTACAATGGATTTTTCATGGATGACGGAGGCACTGCTGGTAGCGATTGAGAGATCAACCTTCAGCGCGTCCCGCGAGATGATAAAAACCTCGCTTTTGGGCGTATGGTAGGGCTGTACGATCTCAATCTGGTAGGTGGTGGAAGAATCCTCCTTTACATCAATATTAAACGTAATATTGCCGGTTCCATCCATATAGCTTGTGATATTGTTGTTATTTAAAAAGACCTTGGAATCTGTAGTTGTCCATAGTTTGATTTCATATTTATCACGATAGGCCTTTACGGTTTGTTCAGAAGGCGATAGCAGCTCAAACTCTGCGGGGGGAACGTTCATCTCAAAGGAAGAGATGTTATAGGCGTATTTTTTATTTTCCCGCACATACGAGGCGTTCAGGTTTGCATTGACTGTGGATTCTCTGAATTCATATTCCGGGAGGAAAAGATCCTCCAGATACAGATTTAACTCCAGGGTGTTTTCAATAAAGGTATGATATGTGTCATTGCAGCCAAGATATAATCTGTCTCCCGGTTCCCCATAGAATACGGCGTTGATATAATTCACACCGTTTTTATCATTTAATTTCTTAATTGTAGGGGGATCCAGGTTCAGTTGGGAATAGGTTCCCCGGTTCGGGTCGGTCGTTTCGTTGTTATCAATGTACATGGAATAGATCAGAGACCCTACAACGATCGCAACGATAATAAATATGACAACAAGCACCCAAATGGCCACAGTAAAACCTACGTTTTTTTTAGGCCCGGCGCTTTCAAAGTATTGCTCGGCATTATCCTCTTTGTCCAAGGAAATTTCCGTTATTTCTTCTGGCTCGTTCTCTGCGGGCTCGCCCTCGAACAGTTCCGATTCGGTATCGTCATAATCTTCCTCATAGGAATCGCCGTCATAGGCGGTTCCGGAAAATTGTGCATCGTCAAGCTCCTGCTCGGCAGGGTCGGAAATCACATCTTCCACATAAAAGCTTTGCATTTGACGGATGTCCGCCTGTGCTTGCTTTAAGTCTTTTTCACTTTCCTGTTCTGCCTTGATATTCCGGGAATAGAGCATAGCGCCACAATGAAAGCATTTTTCTCTGGTATCGCTGTTTTTTGCTCCGCATTTTTTACAAATCATAATTTCACCCTGATGCATATTTTTTTATAGTATATCATATTGCGTGCATGTTGGCAATAAATTGAATATTTTTTTTCCCTGCGCCGATAATAAGAACGGAGGGAAATACATGAAAAAAATAAAGCATTTTAAAAGCAAGGTGATCATTGCCTTTTTTTTAATGGTAATTCTTGCGGGCGTTTGTATTTTGATGACTTGTCCGGATCTCTCGGTGGAAAAAATCACACAGATTAGCCAGACGCTTGTGATTTATGATCAGGACGAAGTTGTTTCGGCTGTGCTGAATACAGGGGAAAACCGGGTAAATGTAGGGATAGAACAGATTCCCCAGTGCGTAATCGACGCGTTAATTGCTACGGAAGATGTTCGGTTTTATGAGCATAACGGTATCGATATTAAGCGCATTTTTGGCGCGATATGGGCTGATATAAAAGCCGGGGGCTATAGCCAGGGCGCCAGTACAATTACCCAGCAGCTGATCAAAAACTCGCATTTGACCAATGAAAAAACCATAATGCGCAAAATTCAGGAAGCAATTCTTGCGCTTCAGTTGGAGCGGCGGTATGAAAAAGACGAAATTCTGGAAATGTACTTGAATTTTGTCTATTTTGGCCGCGGCGCCTATGGTATACAGGCGGCTTCCCACGCGTATTTCGGCATTGATGTAGGGGAACTGAATATTCCGCAGGCGGCGGCTTTGATTGGCATTTTAAAGGGGCCCGGACGGTATGCGCCGCATCTCAATATGGAAAACTGTGTAAAAAGGCGGAATACGGTGCTCTCCCAGATGGAAAAGTACGGCTACCTTACAGCAGAGCAATATGAAGAATACTCTGCGGAAGAAATTGTTATCGTCGAAAAAGAGGAGCTTTACGATTACGGGTATTATACCGATTTTGTATTGGAAGAGGGCGCCGATCTGCTGGGAATTTCGGTAAGCGATCTGATGGGCGGAGGCTACAGCGTGTATACGACGCTGGATTCCTCTCTGCAGCAGCATTTGCAGGCGGTTTATGAACAGGAGGAAAATTTTCCTGCGGGCCGGGAAGAGGAAAAGGTGCAGTCTGCCGCGGTTATTATTGATAATGCTACCGGGGCCATAGCGGCGATGATCGGCGGGCGGGAGCACGAGGGGATGCGCGTGTACAACAGGGCTGAAGCCAGAAGGCAGCCGGGTTCCTGCATCAAACCTATTTTGGTGTATGCACCCGCGTTTGAAAACGGCAGTATTACCAGCGCCACCATGCTGGATGACTACCGAAAGGATTTTGACGGCTATTCTCCTACAAATTTCCGTGATGTTTATTATGGAAAGGTGTCGGTGCGCAAAGCGCTTTCTCTTTCATTAAATGTACCTGCAGTGGAACTGCTGCAGCAGAATGAAATTGAGTATTCTAAAAACTATGCAAAAAAAATGGGAATCGTTTTTGCGGAGGATGACCGGTATCTTGCCCTGGCTCTGGGGGGAATGAAATATGGATCCACTCCTTTGGAACTTGCTTCAGCTTACAGAACCTTTGCAACCGGGGGATTTTTTCAAAAGGGCTGGTGCATCAAAAAAATATGTGACGGTGACGGAAACGTGGTTTACGAGCATTCTGCCAAAGATTCCGCTGTACTGAAGGATAGCACCGCTTTTTTAATTACGGATATCTTATGCGATGTTTCCAAGCAGCGCACCAACGCGTTAGGAACTTTAGGACATGCGGTTGCTTGTAAAACGGGTACGGTGGGATATAATGACATCGGCTATTCCGACGCTTGGTGCAGCGCGTATACAAAGGATTATACCGTATGTGTGTGGATGGGATATGACAGAACGGACGCCGAGCACTTTTTGCCTGAAAGCGTTACCGGGGGTTCTTATCCGGCAAAGGTGGCGGCTGAGGTTTTTGCCGAAATCATTGCCCGTTACGGCTATTCTGCCTTTGAACAGCCCGCAACGGTAACGAAGGTGAAAATAGACGGCTATACGCTTGAAAAAAGCGGCGTGACCTGTCTGGCCACGGGATACACGGAAAAAAACAATGTTCTGGAGGAGTATTTTGTTCTCGGAACAGAGCCGCAGAGCGCTTCTTCATATTGGGCGGAGCCCCTGCAGCCTTTAACTGTAGAGGTTCAGTTTGACGAACTGCGGAATGCGGAGATTGCGGTAACGGCGGCACAGACGTATGTAAATTACTGCGTGTACAGAAAAAATGAAAACGGAGAGGTTTTGTTAGGTAAGGTCAGTGCGGAAGAGGGAAAGACGGCCTATCTTAAAGATTCCGGATATACTGCGGACAGCGTATATTTTGTGATACCGGAGCATAAATCCGTATTTGCCAACGGTCAGGCACTGCGGGGACAGAGAAGCAGAGAATACGCATTACACTAATATTTCACTTTTAAAATACGGTAAAATATGATAAAATATTTATGGTGATGGGGTATGAAAACCGCTATATATGATAAAAACGGAATAAAGATCGCCGGCGATCATACACTTTTTAGTAGGTTGCCGGCGCATATTCTTCATGCGGAGCTTCCTCTTATTGAAAACGGATGCCTATTTTCTTTGCTCTCTGACGGCAGTATTTCGGTTATTTCTGCTGAAGAAAAGGCTTTGGCTGGCTTTGCTGAACCGGAGAAAGAAAACCGGAGATTCAGCAGAGGGGAATTTATCAAAAATCTTTTATTTGGCACAGCAGGAAATGAAATAAAAGAATTGTGCCGCAAGTATGAGTTTGCGTATGAAGAAGCGCGGCGGGTATTGGTATCGGAACTACAGGAGGATATTTCTTCGTATATCGGTACGTTTGAGGAAATGTTTGACGATGCTGATGTTTGTGTGATCGGCCTTGACGGGCATCGCATTGCGGTGATCTGCCCGGAAGAGGAAAATGAGGCGCAGGAGATGGCCGGTGCTGTCAGCGCCACTTTTGCGGAGCTTAGTACCGATTTTAACATGGGAATCAGCTGTATATGCGATTGCGCGGCGGAGCTTTCCACTGCTTTTGAGCAGGCGCTTTCGGCAATACGGGTAGGGAAGAAGATCTCCTACAGCGGCGGCATCTGGTATTTTTCCAATATTTTGCCGGAGCTTGTGATATCAGGACTGCCGCGGGAGGGACAGGAGGAACTCAAGAAAAAGGCGGAGGAAATTGGCAGGGCGCTTGACGGGGAGACCATAGAGCTTGCTCAGGAGTTTTTTCGGCATAATTTGAATATCAGTGAAACGGCAAGATATTGCTATCTGCACCGGAATACGCTGATATATCGATTGGATCGGATCCAGAAGGAAACTGGTTTCAATATGAGAAATTTTGATGAGGCTGTTGCGCTGCGTATTTACATAGCGGCAAATAAGCTTTTGCAATAGGAGTTTATATGGGGAAAAAAAGATATTCTCTTAGTTTATTAGCAGTAATTGTGATTTTTGCTGTTGGGATCTGCGGCGGATTAGCGGTACAGGAGTACCGGTATACCGGCCGGCTTTTTTCTGATGCGGGGCTTACGGCGGAACAGATCCGGGCCCTGAACGAGGCGCTGTATATTGTTGATCACTATGCGATTGAAGAGCACGACGAAGAATTTTCCGTTGATTATGCCTTAAAGGGAATCGCTGCCAGTCTTGGGGATGACTATGCTTATTATTTTACACCTGAAGAGCTGACAGCGTATCTGAATTCTTCCTCCGGTACGGTGGAGGGCAGTATCGGGGCGAATGTTTATAAAGACGGAGAAGATATTATTATTACCTCCGTATACAAGGGGCTTTCTGCCGATACTGCGGGCATCAAGAAATGCGATAAGCTTGTGGCTGTTGACGATATGAGCGTGCATGGAAAATCCCTGGAGGATGTTGTGGCGCTGGTAAAGGGAGAAACCGGCACAGAGGTTACCATAACGGTGGAGCGGGACGGACGAGAGCTTGCATTCCGTGTGGTGCGTGCCGACGGGCAGCGGCAGATGACGGAGTATTCCTTTATCGGCGATACAAAAATTTTGTATATTTCGATTTTCTCGTTTCATGGAAATGCCGCGGAATATTTTAACGAAGCAATAGAGTATGGCAAAGCAGGCGGTTATGAGGGCATTATTATTGATCTGAGGGAAAACAGCGGAGGAGAGCTTTCTATTTTTGAAAAGATTGCGGATATTATGCTGCCCGAGGGCGAAACCTTTTATGCTCTGCGCCGGGACGGCCAGAAGATTCAGTCCTGTACCTCTGATGCCGCGTACATTGATAAGCCTGTTGCGGTGCTGATCAACGGCAGCTCAGCCAGTGCGTCCGAGGCCTTGGCCGGCGCCCTGCGGGATATGGGCGGAGCGGTTTTAGTGGGAACGCAAAGCTTTGGCAAGGGAATTATGCAGACGAATTATCCGCTGAATAACGGAGGAATGTTTAAGCTTACTACGGCAAAATATTATCTGCCCGGGGGTGAGTGCATCCACGGCGTGGGGCTTGCGCCGGATTACAAAGTGGAGCTTTCGGAAGAACTTACTAAAAAATATTGGCTGCGTACGGAAAATAACGATCTGCAGCTGCAAAAGGCCATGGATTTATTGACAAATTAAAAAACAGCGGTATAATATACGTATCGAAGCGAAGGAGAAATCATCTGACGCGGAGAGCTTATAGCCGTATCTGAAGGCAAGGCCATGGGCTGCGCTTAGGGAAAGAAGAAAATATAGATTCTCTTTGCTGCTGTGCGGTGAAGAGAATTTTTTTATGCAGGAGGGAGAAATGGATCGCAGAATTGGTATTGTAGGAATTGTAATCGAAGACGCCAGACAGGCGGCGGAGCCGGTCAACCGTATACTCAGCCAGTATGGGGACATTATAATAGGCAGAATGGGATTGCCTTATCCTAAACGCGGCGTCTGTGTCATTTCCATCATAGTGGACGGAACCAATGAGCAGATCGGTGCGCTGACGGGGAAATTGGGAAGGATTGTTGGCGTGAATGTAAGAAGCGTTTTAACATCAAAAAATTATAAAGACGAAGAAGAGGTAGAAAAATGAAAAAGATATTCAGTATTTTTTGCGCGGTATTGATAATTGTTCTGGCTTTTAGCGGCTGTGGAAACGGACAGGTTCCGGAGGCTACAGAGGCGCCTACGCCGCAGGCAACGGAATTTATAGGCACCGATATTAAAATCGGCGCACTCAACGGTCCCACGGGAATGGGTATTTCTAAGCTGATAAAGGATTCTGAGGACGGTCTTACGGCAAATCGCTATCAGGTAGAGCTTTTCAGCGCACCAACCGATATTACGGGGCTGCTGATTAACGGCGAGCTGGATATTGCCGCGCTTCCTACCAATTTAGCGGCAACGCTTTATAATAAGACCAATGGCGGGGTAAAACTGCTGGCTTTAAATACGCTGGGTGTGCTCTATGTAATGGAAAAGGGCGATACTGTGCATTCCATTCAGGACCTGGAGGGAAAAAAGATCTATTCTTCCGGGCAGGCGTCCACACCGGAATATGCGCTGAACTATGTGCTTGAGCAGAATCATATTACCTGTGAGGTAGAGTATTTTGCTACCCACGCGGAGCTGGCCGCACAGGCGTTGGCAGGGAATGCTGATATCTTATTGATTCCGGAACCTTTTGTTTCCACGATTCTTGCCAAAGAGGCGGGGTTCCGTATTGCGGTGGATTTTAATGCAGCCTGGGACGAAGCCTGCGGCGGAGAAATTCTCTTTTCTATGGGCTGCCTGGCGGTAAGAACAGAGTTTGCACAGAATAATAAAGCCGCTTTGGATAAGTTTGTAGAGGAATATACCGCTTCGGTGGAGTATGTTAACGCCAATCCTTCTGAGGCGGGCGCGCTTATAGCGCAATACGGCATTGTGGCGTCTCCGGAGCTTGCACAGGCGGCGATTCCGAACTGCAATATGGTAACGATTACGGACAGTGAGATGAAAACTAAGACAATTCCCTATATTCAAATGCTTTTTGAAAATAACGCCGCGTCCGTAGGGGGAAAGATACCGGGTGAAGATTTCTATTATAAAAAATAAAACGGTTGGCAGGCTTATCAAAGCGGTTTTTATTGCTGCATTTTGGCTTTTTCTCTGGCAGGCGGTATACTGGATTGTAGGAAATGAAATTTTTGTGGCTTCTCCCATAGCGGTGGCAAAAAGGCTGCTCATGCTTATGGGCAGGTCTTCTTTCTGGTATACGGTTCTTACCAGTATCGGACGTATTTTTTTAGGATTTTTGATCGGCATTTTGTTGGGCATCTTTCTGGGTGCCTGCTGCAGCAGTAAAATAACCGAAGAGCTGCTCTCTCCCCTGAAAGGAATTATAAAAGCGACGCCGGTGGCTTCCTTTATTATGCTTGCGTGGATCTGGCTGCAAAGGGATCAGATTCCGGTTTTTATCGCTGTGCTGATGGTAACGCCGATTATATGGGGCAATATTACCGTTGGAATTCGCAGCGTACAGCAGGAGTATCTTATCTTGGCAAAGGTATACGGACTTTCCTTTGGAAAAAAGCTGAGGTATATCTATATTCCTTCGGTGATGCCTTATTTTACGTCGGCGGCTTATACGTCGGCAGGCTTGGTATGGAAGGCCGGAATTGCCGCTGAGGTTTTGTGCCAGCCGAAAAATTCGATCGGCGCCAATTTGTTTCAGGCCAAAAATTTATTGGAGACACAGGATGTGTTCGCCTGGACAGCGGTGGTTATTCTGATCAGTTTATGTTTAGAGGCCGGTCTGCGGGGATTATTTCAAAAATTAGGTAAAAAATTTACGTTGGCGGGGATAAAATGATTCAGGTAAAAGATCTTACGGTGAAATTTGAAAAAACCGTTTTGCATGATGTCAGCTTTACGCTTCCGCAAAACGGTATATATTGTATTACCGGTCCCTCGGGAATCGGCAAGAGCACGTTGTTAAATGCCATCGCGGGGATAGTACCCTACAGCGGAACGGTTCTTGCTGAAGGAAAGATCGCGTATCTGTTTCAGGAGGATCGTCTGCTTCCGTGGTTCAGTGCTTTGGAGAATGTTCGTCTGGTTCTGAAAGAGAATTTTGACCGGGCGGAATATTATATCCGTAAATTCGGTTTAAGCGAGGCAGCCGGGAAATTTCCGGCAGAGCTCAGCGGCGGTATGCAGCGGCGGTGCGCCCTGGCTCGGTGCTTTGCCTATGACGGCGATATCCTGCTGCTGGATGAGCCCTTTCGGGGGCTGGATGAAGGCAATGCCGATATTGTGCGCAGGGAGATCAAAGACCTGGCTGGAAGGCGTGTGATCCTTGTTGTCACGCATGACGGGGAAGATATTAAAAAACTTGCTGCCCAAGGCTTGTCGTTATTTTAGAAATTGCGCTTGGATGCGGCCGCTTGGGCAATGACATCCTTTAGGGTGTCGATGTACTGCTGAGTGTTGTTTTGTGCGTTCCCGTTGGATGACGGCGAGGGTGTACCGCCTATGGAGTTCATCCCGTTCATAAGCGACGGAAGCATGGAAAAAAGATTTCCGAAAT
>CAJMLN010000028.1 GCA_905214315.1 uncultured bacterium
TGTGGACTCTGGCACAGGAAATTGACAATGACTTTTATTCCGAGCGCGGAGACCACCCCTTCTGGAACTATCAAAACAATCCTTGGGTAAAAGTTGCCGAATACATCCATAAATATGACGCTTATAATCATCCTTTAACCGGCCACCAGGAAAATACCGGTGCTACTACAATTACCGGCGCCGGTACCGGCAGCAATAAGAGCGGAAACGGTATTTCCGTATTCTTCTCCGATGAAGTTTCCCAAAAAACCGGCCATAACTGGTGGGGTGTACAATGGAGTCCCTCCCTTACAGGCCAGGCCAGCAGCGACGTTGCGAAGGACTATTGGAATTCCCCGAAGGTAGCCATTAACTATGAAAGCCGCTACTGCTATCTGTGGACCAAAAACTTTGGCGCGAGGGCGCAGGGCTGGATTTCCTATCTTTCCGGTATGTATGGCTATGGCTACGGCGCCATTGATATTTGGCTGTATAAGAGTACGTATAATATTGATTCGGAATCCAACGACGGTATAGAAACGATTACAAAACAGGACAAATTGGTTGAGTGGTCCGAATCTATTGAATTTGAATCGGGCTATCAGGTAGGATACATGAAACAGTTCTTCTCCTACCTCGACTGGTGGAAGCTGATTCCGGATTTCAACGACGAAGTATACTTTACTCCGGACAGAGGTCTTCCGGGGGATAACGGAAAATATTCTACCAGTGCGATTTATACCTGCGCTACCGACGGCAACAATACGTACGTAGTGTATTTCTACAACAAAACGACGCGCACCGGCACGTTAGGCAATATGGACGCTGATGCAACCTATACCGCGCAATGGTTCAATCCCCGTACTTGCCAGTATGAGCTGATTTCGCAGGAAATCAAAGCCAACGTTACCGATAAAAACGGCAAACCGGGCTATCCGGTTCCCGCTAAGCCGGATAATGAGGACTGGGTGCTTTTAGTAACGAAAAACTAATATCTGCAAAAAGGTATAAGCTTGTTTGCTTATACCTTTTTTATAAGAAAAAACACATGAACACAAAAAACTGCTTTCCATTGACAAGGAAAGCAGTTTTTAAAATACCGCAGCAAAAAATTCCGATCCTTTTCAGTATGCAAATAATAAAATTAATTTTTACAAAAGCAACAAGATTTGCAATGGTTTTTGATTTTTTTATTTGTTATAATAAATTATATTATGCAAAAGGAGGATCTTAAGAATGAGATCTACATGGAAAAGAATTCTTGCTTTTTCATTACTTGGAAGCTGTGCCTTTGCAGCGATAGGATGCAACAATACGCCCAGCACTCCCGGTGCCGATGAAACAGCTCCCACTGCTGAGGTGACGCCCGCACCTACCCAGCCGCCCGCAGATATTACCGAAAAAACCGATTACGTAACGGAACAGTGGATAGCTGTTGAGATCCCATTTGAAGCAACGGAACGTATTACAAAAATCGAGCAGGCCGAGGTAGATGTTACCTTCACCAACCGTACAACCTCCACTACACTGAAAATGCCTGCTTTCTGGAATGGCGGCGAAGAATGGAAGGTCCGCTTTGCCCCTACCGAATGCGGCATTTGGGATTATACTGTTTCCACAAAGGGCACAGAGCTCGGCCTTGCAGGAAAAACCGGCACCTTAGCCTGCAACGCATACAAGGGCGATTTAGAAATTTACAAGCGCGGTTTTTTAAAAACAGAAAAAAATACACGCTACTTTTTATATAACGACGGTACGCCATTCTTCTATTTAGGCGATACGCACTGGACAATGCTGACGGAAGAATTCGACAGCGCCGGTCCCAATGCCGACGGCATTGATACAGATTCCCATTTTAAATATATTGTAGATAAACGAGTAGAACAAAAATTTACCGTATATCAAAGCGAACCTATCGGCGCCGGTTTTGATGCCACTAACGGTATTACCCGTGCTGACATCAAAGGCTTTGAGAATTGTGACAAATATTTTCAGTATATTGCCGAAAAAGGTCTGGTACACGCCAATGCGCAATTGATCTTCCCGGGAAGTATAACCCAGAATTTCTTTGATGATGATTATCTGTACCATGTAACAAGATATTGGGTGGCCCGTTATGCGGCCTATCCGGTTTTGTGGACGCTGGGACAAGAGGTCGATGACGCACCGAATTTCAGCACCTTGGGCGATATTTATCCCATATACCAAAAAATGTGCAAAATCATTTACGAATTAGATCCTTACAAGCACCCGATCACCGCACATCAAATGAATGCCGCTACAATTGGCGCCGTAGGCAATACATCTGTCCGCGGTGTGGACGGCGGTTACGGAAATTATGATCCTTCCAAAACACAAGTTACCGGTACAACAAAGCGTTCCGTTTTCTTTGGCATGGAGGAGCATACTTGGTGGGGCGCACAGTGGCGGCCTACAGTAGATCAGCAGTATAATTTTGAAATTCCTAAAAATTACTGGGATTTTGGAGAAGGAAAAGTCACAATCAACTATGAATCCCGCTATGATTACCTCTATACCAAAAACTTTGGTGCCCGTGTCAGCGGCTGGATCTCTTATCTTTCCGGTATGTACGGCTACGGCTACGGCGGCGCTGATATGTGGTATTATAAAACCACCTATACCATGGATCAGCCTGCCTATGACGGCATCGATACTGTCACTGTAGAAGATAAAAAGACAACCTGGGGGCAGATGATGAAAATGCCCATCGGTGATCAGATGACCTATTTACAGAATTTCTTTACTGCCCTCAGCTGGTGGAAACTGATTCCCGAGTTTGACAACAATGAATATTTTGTCAAGAGCGAAGCCAAGTCAGGATATTATGCCGCAGCACATGATGAAAACAATACTTACGTTGTATATTTGTATAATAAAACAACAGATTCCGCCGGCGGCTTGGGTAAAATGGATCCCGCTGCCACCTATACGGCAAAATGGTTTGATCCCCGTACAGGCGAATATACTGTAATAAGCGACAGCATTACCGCCGCGGACGGTACTTACGATATCCCGCAAAAGCCGGTTGCTGACGATATGGTACTGCTGGTAACGAAAAACTAAAAAATATCGGGCATTCTGCCCGATATTTTTTATAAAATCCGCGCAGCTGTCTCTGCCCGAAACTCTTCAAAAAGCTCCTGAACGAACATTCCTACGGAAAGCGTATCATCTTTGATTAGCGGCGTCATATCCAAGGCAATAGAAACGCAATCATACTCATCGCAGGAATGACTCTGCGCAAAAGTAGCATTTGCCCGCTGCCGCCCTTCAAAGGCTATATCATACCGTTTTCCGCCGGCGATCTGGCTCTTGAACACCCCCAATAATTTTTTTGCCAGGTCCATATATCGTCCCGTATCCAGCATAATCTTCCGGTGATCCGGCAGCCAGTCCAGCGAGCGCCATACCTCGCAGCCGATCAGCCTGCCAGGTCGCTCTTCTTTTGGAAGGCTGCGTATTGCCTCTATCGTTTGCCGCATAACGGCTACATGCGTATCATGCCGATCCGCCGGATTATGGGTAAAAACAGTTTCCGGCCGGCATTGCCGGATCAACGCAGCCAGAGTATTCTTCGGTGCGCTATTTTCCCGCTGCTTGATCTGTGCCGAAGAATACCCCAGCATTACCAGCGCATTATAATTCCCCAGCTTTGCCGCCTCCTTCTGTTCCTGCGCGCGCAGCGCTATCATTTCACTATCAGTTACATTGGCATATTCCCCTGTGCGCGGGCTGGAAGCCCCATCTGTCACCACGACTCCTGTAAAATAATTTTCCTCGTTTTCCCTGCACCGGCCTATTGCAGCCAAAGATGTCAGCTCGATATCATCCTGATGTGCAGCAACCGTCATATGCGTAGTACGCGCAAGTGCTTCCTCTTCCTGCGTACCGTCCGGAATATACAGTATCATAGAATCATCTCCTTTTATAATGGTTTATTATAATCCAATACTTTGTTCTTGACAATAATAAAAATTGAGATAAGATAAAATATGTTATTAAAATAAGGAGTATTTTGATGGACACTGCTATTACATTTGAGGACCACACAGATCAAATGCGAAAAATCCCTATTATCTTTCATAGAAATACCCAATGCAGCTCTAAAAAAATCAAATATATCAATTGGCACGAAAACATTGAAATCCTGCGGATTACGCAAGGCGAAGGCTCTGTTGTTTGCGGAAAAAAACTCTTAGACGTTGCGGCCGATGATCTTTTTGTTATCAACGCCAATACCGTACACGCTATTATCAGCGGCAGCTTCCTGCAATATGACTGTATGATCATTGACCGCAGCTTTGCTTTCAACAACGGTATAGACACCAGCAAGCTGCTCTTTCAAAGCTGTATTCAAGATTCTTCCCTTTTATTCCTTTTCGACCGCATCTGTGACGTTATTACGCTGCAAAAACCTCCTCTGCTGCTGGATGTAAACGCTGCTCTGCTGCCGTTTTTATGTATGCTTTATCATAAATATGCCAAAACAATTCCTGAAGAAATGACTGCACAAAAGAAAAGCGATCCGATCCAAGCCGCTCTGCTTTTTATCAAAGAAAATCTAAGTAAACATTTAACACTTGAAAGCATATCCGCGGCGGCGGGAATCAGTAAATACCATTTTGCACGAAAATTCAGAAACATTACAGGTTTTTCTCCCATGGAATATGTAAATATCCAGCGCTGTGAACTTGCCAAAATGCTGCTTGCCGAAAAAAGCTACACCATAAAGCAGATTGCCCAGCTTACCGGTTTTGAAAATCCTTCTTATTTTTCAAAAGTATTTTTCAACGCTACCGGGATTCTGCCATCAAAATATCAATAGCGCCTGTTGCCAAAAGACCTGTCTTATTATTGTACGCTTTTTTTCTATAAAGATTTTTTCTCTGTTTAGTTTTATTTTGTATATACAATTTATTATAAATTCAGCAATATTTTTTGTTTTAATTTTGATTTTTTCAAAACAAATCAAAATTAAAGCAATATTTTTTTATATTATAGCAATATAACATATTGTTTTTTTAAAAAAGATGTTTTATAATATCCCTATAAAAAACTTAAAAATGCGATGAGATCTCTTCACCGTAAATACAGTTAGATAAGGAGTTTTTCTATGTATTCATTTCCTATCGGCGTTATATTGGAATCTTTTCGTATTCCTACAGAGAATGCACTGCAGGCCGCTGCCGAATTTGGTGCAGACGGAATTCAAATGTATGCTACAAGTGGCATCCATGCCCCGGAAAATCTTTCCCAAAAAGACCGCAGAGAGCTTTTGAAAAAAGTAAAAGATCACGGCATGGTATTTTCCGCCCTTTGCGGAGATTTAGGCATGGGGTTCGGCAATGCGGAGCTGAACCCGGAATTAATTGAAAAATCCAAGCGGATTATGGATCTTGCCAAAGACCTGGAAACCAATATTGTTACTACGCATATCGGCGTAGTACCGGAAGATAAAAATCATCCCCGCTATGCCGTAATGCAGGAAGCCTGCTTTGCGCTTTCCGAATATGCCGCCAGCATCGGCTCTTATTTTGCCGTAGAAACCGGCCCTGAGCGCGCATCCGTTTTAAAAGAATTCCTGGATACACTTTCCTCTGGCGGCGTACGCGTAAACCTTGACCCAGCTAATTTAGTGATGGTAACCGGTGATGACCCCGTTCAAGCTGTTTATACTTTAAAGGATTACATCGTGCATACCCATGCCAAAGATGGTGTAAAACTTTTGGACGGTAATCCGGAATATCTCTACCGTGCGGTACATCCCGTGCCGGAGGAATATGATGGTAAACGGTTTTATCAGGAAATGCCTTTAGGCCAGGGCAGTGTCCCCTTCCCTGCCTACTTGCAGGCTTTAGAGAATGTCGGCTACAAAGGATTTTTAACCATTGAACGAGAAACCGGCAATCAGCCACACAAGGATATTCAAACTGCATTTAATTTTTTAAAAAATTTGGAGGAAGAATAAGATGAGTCATGAACCTACCCAGCAGGAATTTAAAGAAACTATCGCATATACCGGAAAAAAACTGCGCATCGGTCTTGTTGGCGCGGGCAATATTTCGAATGCGCATTTAGAAGCATATAAAAATGTCCCCGAGGCGGAAATCGTTGCCGCCTGCGATATTGATGCGGAGCGCTTAAAACTGACAGCTGACGCTTATGGCATAAAAAAAACATATACCAGTATTGAAGAAATGATTCAGAATGAAAAATTGGACGCGGCCGACGTTTGCGTATGGAATTGCAACCATGCCGAATGTGCCATCTATGCCTTAGAGCACGGCCTGCACGTACTATGTGAAAAACCCATGGCCTATAACGCCCAGCAGGCTATAAAAATGAAAGAAGCCGCCGATAAAGCCGGTAAACTTTTAATGATTGGCTTTGTTCTGCGCTTTTCCGAGGAAACTGAGCTGGCCCTTGATTTTGCAAAAAATATGGGCGATATCTATTATTCTAAAGCAGTATATCTGCGCCGCCATGGTGCCCCCGGCGGCTGGTTCTGTGATAAAGCTCGTTCCGGCGGCGGCCCCGTAATCGACCTGGGCGTACACGTAATTGACCAAACACGCCTGATTATGGGACGCCCCAGACCGGTATCCGTTTATGCTATGACCTCCAGTAAGCTGGGCTTCCGGCCTGAGCTGAAAAACAAAGTTGGCTGGTCTCCGCGGAAGAGCAAATTTGATACCCATATCTGCGACGTGGAAGATTTCGGCACCGCGCTGATCCGCTATGATAACGGCGCCGTCACCCTGTTGGAAACCAGTTATTCCTTAAATGGCTTGGACGAGGGCCGCAAAGAACTCTATGGCACAAAGGGCGGTTTAATTTTAGGAGATTCGCCTAAATTCTATACCGTGATAAATGACCGTTTGGCCGATATTACACCAGTTCTTTCGGGCAGCCAGTCCTCCGATATGTTTACAAGCGAAATGCGCCATTTTGTGGATTGCGCTTTAAACGGTACTGCCTGCCGCGCTACGGCGGAAGATGGTATTTGGGTTATGAAGATCCTTGACGCAATCTATGAATCTGCCGCTACCGGCCATGAGGTGATCTTATGAAAATAGGCGTTTCCTCCTACAGCTTTACGCAGTTGCTGCAAGCCGGCCTGCATACGCAGTTTTCCATCATTTCCCTTGCCGCATCCTTAGGTTTTGACGGAATCGAATTTACAGATTTAACGCCGCCCGAAGGAACCACTGAGGAAAAATATGCACTGCTTTTAAAAGCAGAGGCCGCACGTTGTGGTCTTTCCGTTATTTCACACACAGTAGCGGCCAATCTTTTAAGCCCTGATCCGGAAACAGAAATAAAAAGGCTATATCATAAAATTGATATTGCGCAGCTTTTAGGCGCGCCGCTGCTGCGACACGATGCCTATTTCTCCTTCCCCGAAAATGCGCCGAAAGATGCCAGTTTTGAATACTATCTTCCCCAGATCACCAAGCTATTCCGCCAGATTACCGATTATGCGCAAAGCAAAGGAATTAAAACCTGTACTGAAAATCACGGTTTTATCTGCCAAGATCCTAACCGAGTAGAAGCCATTATCAAAGGCGTAGCCAGCCCTAATTTCGGCTGGCTGGTGGATATCGGTAATTTCCTCTGCGCAGACTGTGCCCCTCTGCCCTCGGTAAAGACAGCCGCGCCTTATGCGTTCCACGTACATGTAAAAGATTTTTATCTTTGGGATACTGCACAAGAAGGTACCTTTATTTCCCGTGGAGGGAAATATCTAAAAGGCGCTACATTGGGCGAAGGAATCGTACCGGTTCAAGATTGCCTGCAAACACTTTTTTCCGCTGGATATAACAGTTTTGTTTCGGTGGAATTTGAGGGCAGCGAACCGGTTATCCCGGCACTTGAGAAAAGCATAAAATTATTAAGGACTATCAAATTATGACTATTATCCATACTGCCAACAAAGAAGAAATGAGCCGTGTCGCCGCAGATATTCTTGCAAAACAAATTACCCAAAATCCCCAAAGCGTACTTGGACTTGCCACCGGCGGCACGCCGTTGGGCGTATATAAAATACTTTCAGCCATGTATGCCGCAGGCAAATTGGATTTTTCCGCTGTAAAAACAATCAATTTAGACGAATATGTAGGCCTCAGTGCAGAAAACAGCAACAGCTATCGTTTTTATATGCAGAAAAATTTCTTTGATCACATCAACATCCAACCTCAAAACACGCACGTTCCCAACGGAACCGCCAAAAACTTACAAGCTGAATGCAGCACATATGACCGGCTGATCGATACCTTAGGCCCCCCGGATATCCAGCTGTTAGGTATCGGTCTGAATGGCCATATCGGATTCTGTGAACCCTGTGAGGAATTTTTCACCTCTACCTCTGTCATTCAGCTTTCTGCCTCCACCATTCAGGCCAATTCCGTTTATTACAATGACATTTCACTGGTTCCCCGGCAAGCGATAACAATTAGCGTAAAACAAATTATGGCCGCCAAGAAAATCCTGCTGATTGCCGAAGGCCCAGAAAAACGTGAAATCCTGTATAAAGCTCTCTACGGTTCGATAACGGCCAAGCTCCCTGCCAGCCTGCTTCAGCTGCATCAAAATGTCACTATTGTAGAGGCTACGGGATTACATCTATAGGTTTAAAAGCAGTGCGCCCTGCAGTTCTTTTGCAGGGTGCGTTTTTCTAAAATTCTATTGCCAATTTTCCGCAAGATTATAAACGGGAATTTTGCGATCCGCCGCATACTGCACGATTTCTTTCGTTGGTATATCTTCTTCCGGCACACAGCAAACCAGTATATCAGCACTTTCAATCATCCACCGATTCAGCAGAGAGATTTCTTCTCCCTCATTTTCCATAATATCAGCAAATTCTACCCTATCATAAGTAAAATCTTTTTTCTTCTTATTCCGTCCTCCATAAGGTAAAACAAGCGTATGCTCCAAATTGCCATCATAAAAAGGTTTTAACCGTTCAATCGTTTCTGATACTAAGAAATTAAAATCATTACCGGCCGTGACCATACATTCCGTGTAATCATGCGAAGCTGCCAGGTCTCGGATCAGTCCTTCCAGTTTTTCTGCTGTTTGCTCTGTATACCCTATTGTTTTACCGATAAATGCAATGCTTAATATTTCCATAACAATCCTTTTAATCAATAAAAAACTTATTATTGTAATTATAAGGTATTTAATGTCATATGTCAACAAAAATAGGATATTATTTACAATAATTTTAAAGGGTATATAACATATAATATCTTGTATAAAAAGAAAGGATTTGTTAAAATTTATGTATAAAGAAATATCAGAAAATTTCTTTGCGCAGAGACTGTCTGCTCTTCGGCTGCAAAAAGGAGTATCTGCAAGAGAAATGAGCCTTGCTTTAGGCCAGAACGAAAGTTATATCAATCGCATTGAAAACTTAAAAAGTTTTCCCTCCATGCAGTTATTCTTTTATATCTGCGAATACCTGGATATTATGCCCGATGAATTTTTTAACGCTGATCTAAAATACCCGCAGCAGTTAAACAGCATTATAGAAGATTTGCAGAAACTAAATGCCGAACAATTAAATAACATCCATGCCATCATCAAAGAACTGGTAAAATATAAATGACGGTATTTTTACCGTCATTTGTTTTTACACGGCTTTCGTGTGCTCTTTTTGTTTTCTTTTTAGCAAAAGAAAAATGATTGCTCCTGAAAATAAAAAAATACTAATCCATTGTGAGGTAGAAAGTCCCCATAAAAAACCCCTGTATTCATCCCCCCTTAAAAATTCCAGTTCAAACCGAATTATAGAATACAATAGTAAATATACCGCAAACAATTTTCCCTTCCCAATTTGTTTTTGAAATAAATACAGTAAGAAAAAAAACAGACAGCCGTTCAACATGGCCTCTAATAATTGTACGGGAAAACGAGCAATACCGTTCGCACTTTCCACAGCGGCCGCATGATACACAATACCGTTTTTAAAGGGAATTCCATAACAACAGCCGCTTAAAAAGCATCCAATGCGCCCAAAGAAATGAAAAAGAGGTACCGTTGATGCCATGATATCCGCATAAAGCGCAGCTGGTAGCTTTTTTATTTTTATATAAAGAGATCCCGTGAGCATTCCCCCAAGCAAGCCCCCATAAAACACACTTCCGCCAAACAGTACAAAAAATGCATAAAAAAAGTGTGGAACAGAAGCAGCAGAAAGCAGCAGCTTCCAATATGAAAACTGCGTAATTCCATACAAAAGATGGCTTCCCAAAAATACTCCGCCTGCGGCACAAAGCAGAAAGAAAATCATATCGTTATCGTCTTCCTCTTTCTTCCGCACCATACGGCAGGCATAAAAGCCTGCCGCTAGAATACCGATTAAAGCCGTAATCTGATATGCACTGAATTCTTTGCCGAAAATATTAAAATTCTGAATCATATTCCACCAAAAATAAAATACGCAATATAAAATTGCGTATTTCATACCTTAAATATTAGCCATTACGCAAGCGCGCCAAGCCCTGCCAGCAAACCGCCTGCACAAATAACGCAAACAACACCAAGAGCCCCAATGCAGGTTCCGATAATTCCTAATACAAGACCGGCCGTTGCCATACCATTCGCCTGAATTTTACGAGCCTTCGCACCAAATACAATGCCCAAAATAGCCAAAACAAATGTAAAATACTGAACAATCGGTATATAAGATCCGATAATGCCCAAGATACCGCAAACAAGTGCCGCAATTGCTAACCCTTTATTATCCGGCGCACCATTCATGTTGTTCTGCTGCTGAGGCTGCTGGGGTTGCTGGTTAAAATTCTGATTCTCCATACCTAAATTCCTCCTAAATGAATTATTAATGATATCTTTATTATTTTACTTTATTATCACATATCTGTCAACAATTTATCATGAAATTATTGTTTGTCTTACACGAAATCATCATTTCAAAGTTGCGATAGAACACATTTTGCCCTTTCCTGTGCTCTTTTGCAAAAAGATCAGAATCTACTTAAAAAGGATATAATGAATTACTGCGCTAAAAAAAATAACGATCAAACTGACAGACAAAATAACGCCGCTTTTTAGCAGCATCGCCAGCATAATGCCAAAGAGACCGGCAATGATTACTATATTTATGATGATACCAGCAGCCGACGGTACATTTCTTTTGGGCTTTTTTAATAAACGCAGCCGCTGCTGCCGTGCCTGCTCCTCCAGTTCTTCTTCTGTTAATATTTCACCGTCTTCTTTTGTTTCATCAACTACAATAACCTTTTTAGTATCCATAGTCATACTCTCCTAATAAAGCTTTGACGCTCCCATATATTTTTCTATGTGTTTCCTCTTTACTGCTTTCTACGTTTACCACGCAAATACGTTCCGGATATTTCCGGGCAGCTTCCTCAAAACCGCTTTGCACCCGCTGAAAAAACGAATCGCCAGCCTGTTCCATTCGATCTCCATCTTCTCTTCCCCCTTTACGGCAAAATGCCTCCTTAGGCGAAAGCGCCAGCAACAACGTAATATCCGGATACCGGCCGCTTACAGCAAAAGTATTTAAGTGTTCCACTGTTTCCCTCTCCAAACCGCGGCCATACGCCTGATAAGCATAGGTAGAATCAACAAAACGATCCAAAATCACAATTTTCCCCGCTTCCAGGGCCGGAAAAACGATTTCTTGCATGTGCTGCGCTCTGGCTGCTTCATATAAAAACAGCTCGCATAAAGAGGAAATCTCTCGATTTTCCGCATTCAACAGAATTTCCCTGATCTTTTCTCCGATCCTGCATCCTCCCGGTTCACGGGAAACCAGAACATCTTTGCCTTCTCTTTTTAATTTTTCAGCCAAAAGGCGAATTTGTGTGCTTTTTCCACAGCCATCGGTTCCTTCAAAAGAAATAAGAAATCCTTTCATTATTCAAACTCCATACATGATAAATTCTATTCATATTGTACCCGTTTTTTTATTTTTTCGCAACATGATAATATTTTGCTTGCGTAAATCGATATTTTTGTATACAATATATACGTTAACGCGTCTGTAGCTCAGTGGATAGAGCACCAGACTCCGACTCTGGGTGTCGTAGGTTCAACTCCTATCAGGCGCACCACGTCGGAACGAGTTACGCTCGTTCCGATTTTTTATTTTATAAAAAATCAATCACCCGCTCCACTGTTCCTCCTTTTCCGAAAAAGGTCACGCTGCGCTTTGTTGTTCGCTTGTAAACGCGCTCGCCACACTCCGGCTTGCTACCAACCTTTTTCGGGTTGCGTGAGGGGGCACTTTTAAATATATCGAGGATCTATTTTATTTCTCCTTTACACATCGCAGCAAGTCTTTACGGCTTGCCGCGGCTTTTATATTCTCTTACAAGCCAAAATCTCCTTTTACAAGCTGCCACCTCTTGTCCCCCAATTGCCCTGCATCATTTCGGCTTGTTTTCCACCTTTTAGCCATCTTAAGACAAATTCCCTTTTTTATATTTTTACCGAATGGTTTAGGGTATGATAGCAAAATACAAAGACTGTACTTTTTGCTTAAATAAAGACCTTCTGATCATTCTCTCAGCATTCGGAGCCGCAATTTCATATTATTTCGTTCTACTGTTAAAACGATGGGAACCTGAAAGTTAATGCAGCCTTACTCTTCTGTTTTTCAAGGACAGGACAGAAAGATTTGTAAAATAAATTATGCAGAATTTACGATATAATAAATATTACTTAAAAATTTTTGCAGAACAAACAGCATAACAATGGTTTGATCGGTACACAGCAAAATTCAGGTCGTTTTTTTATTCATAAACGTCTTGACAAATAAATCAAAACAGTTATAATAGTTCATAGTTTGAACTATTATAGGAGGATCAATACAAAAATGGATGAAGCGCTTCTCACTGCGTGGCTAAAGGTTTCCGTGAATCTGCGCAATCATCGCTTAGTGCATCATTTACCGTATAACCAGGCGTTCGTATGCCATTTTATCTATCAGGCAGAGCAAAGCGGCGCCCGCATTACAGCGACACAGCTTTGTGAATATACCGGAATGCTGAAATCGCATATCAACAAGATTTTAAGTGATCTTACCAAAAAAAATTTAGTGGAAATCCACGTCAATTCCATAGACCGGCGGAAACGATTTATTTTTTTTACTGAATCCGGTAAAAAAATATATCTGGAAGAAAAAAAGAATTCTATGGCTATCGCCGCCTATGCCGCCCAGCAATTAGGAGAAGAGGATACCCGACAGGTTATTCGCCTGTTTGATAAAATTTCTGATATTTTCTGCAAAGGAGATTTTAAAAATGAGCGTTAGAATCATTACCGACACCTCCTCGGAAATTACCCAGGAGGAGGCAAAAAAATATCATGTGGACGTTGTTCCCATGTATATTAATTTCAGTCAGAATGTTTTAAAAGATGGTATAGATCTTTCAAAAGATATGTTTTATGAACGAATGCTGAAAGACACACCAAAAACATCACAACCATCCCCTTCGGATTTTTTACCGTTTTTTAAAAATGCCGCTGAATCAAAAAGCGACATTGTTGCGGTACTACTCTCCTCTGCCTTAAGCGGTACCTGCCAAAGCGCAGAGCTTGCCGCCCAAATGCTCGGTTGCCGTGTATATTTCAAAGACTCCTCCACCGCCTCCTACGCACAGAAAATTCTTTTATTGGAAGCAATTAAACTGCGCGATCAAGGAAAAAATGCCGCAGAAATCACAGAAGCTCTTACGGCACTAAAAAAGCGAGTAGTTATATATGCCGCCCTTGATACCCTGGAATACCTCTATAAAGGCGGACGTTTAAATGTTGTGGAAGCCGGTCTTGGAACATTAGCGAATATAAAGCCTATTATCACCATCAAAGAAGACGGAACCGTCGGTGTGATTGGAAAATCCTTGGGAAAAACTAAAGCAATAAAACAAATACAAAAGAAAGTACAGGATGCAGGTATTGATTTTTCTTACCCCGTCTATGCCGTATATTCTCAGGATCGCTCTCACAGCCGTGAACTGATCGAAAAAATGGGCCTTACAGACGTCACTTATGCCAATATAGGAGCTACCATCGGTACCCATATCGGTCCCGGTGCCTTTGGTTTAATGTTTGTAAAAAATAACTCCCCGCTGCAGTCTTGATATTCCGGCGGGGAATCTATTAAAAACCTGTTTCTTATGTTTTTCTCTGCGTTTCTTTACTTTCAAAAAGCTTTAAATTTTCCCTTAAACGTATTTCATCAGAATACGCGATGGCTTTTCTGATATTCTCAATCGCTTTATCGATATCACCTATATGATAATAAGCAATGGAAAGTACATCATACGGCGTGCCATCCCAAGAAGATGCCTCTGTAATATATGTTCGCGGCCGCTCTTTGATCGTAAGCGCATATTCTATAAAATATGCCGTGCCCAGCCAATTTTTACGCATATATTCAAAATATGCCGCGTCTAACCAGGGTTCCCTTAAATGAGGGGCTTCACCAATCGCCAATAAAAAATATTTATAGGCTTCAGGGATATTTCCGAGTTTTACATAACATTTTGCAATATACCGCATCGATGCACAGCGTTCATCACGCCATATTGCCTTAGGCAGCTTTAAATGGCGCTTCAGCATTTCTATGGCTTTTTGATACTGGCCTGTATACATATATTCTCTGCCTAAATAATGTACATTCCTATCGTTATCCGGTGCCTCCTCAACAGCCAATTCCAACAACGGAAGATACTGCGTCCTCGGTTTTGTATCATCTGCATGATGATCTAACTGAACCCCCTCAACCGTCAGGATTCGCTCTGCCGGCTTATCAAATACAAGAATTTCATGAACCGGATTAGCCCATCGGTACCCTTTACGGGCATGCGCCTTTTCAATCCAAAATACAATTCCTTCCTTGCCATCCTGCTGAAAATTCCAGGTATAACGATAGCGTAGTCTATCAGCGCCTTTTTTCCACTCCAATTCCATTTTTTCACGCCATCCCGGATGAAAAATTTCATCCAAATCAGTACATACACAAATATCAGCATCATCCGGTACCAATGCCAAAGAAGCATTTCTTGCTTCATCAAATCTCCAAGGTTCAATTTTCTGTTCGCTTACCTGTACGCCGTTTTCCCGAAGTATTTTTACGGTTTCATCAGCAGAACCGGTATCCAGCACAAAAATTTCATCGGCTTCCTTCATGCTCTGTGCCCATCTGGCTGCAAATTTTTCTTCATTTTTAGCAATTGCATATACACAAACTTTCAAATATTCACACCTCCTAACTCTTATGTAAGAAAATCTCCGAAAAAGCGGAGATTTTCTATGCTTTTCAATGCGCAAAATCTACGAGATTTACACCGACTTCTTTTGCTCTCTTTTCATCAATCAGTTCAGCCGTTTTACAACCAATCGTGCATTAACGCCATCGCTCAAACTCAAATCCGCAGCATTGGAAGACGTAACGCTTAAATCCAACACATCGCCGGCCGTCAAGTTTACAATAGAATTTCCTCCAATGTTTACGGCTGTATCAGCCGCAACACTCTGTGTTGTCGTAGCTCCTGCAATCGGAGTCCCGTTATCCCGTACCGCTACTGTTAAATCTGTAGCTGCCGAGGGCGCTCCCGTAACACCATAGGTCAATTCATAAACTCCCGTTGTGCCGATCGTAACACTATTGGCAGTACCATAAGTGACATCTTCTGCCGGAAGAGTCGTATCGAGCGGAACCTGTGTAGGTGTTGCTGCAGTAAGAGATAAATCTTCCGTAGTATTATCATACCGTCCGCCGTAAGCACTCAATCCTGTTCCAGCAGGACCTGTGGGACCTGTAGGGCCCGTTGGGCCAGCTTCTCCCGTTGCTCCTGTTGCTCCCGTAGGACCGGTTGGACCTGTGGGGCCGGTTGCACCTGTTGCACCAGTTGCTCCCGCTGCTCCAGTTGCTCCCGTAGGACCGGTTGGGCCAGTGGGGCCCGTAGGACCCGTTGGACCGGTTGCTCCTGCCGCACCCGTCGCGCCTGTGGCACCCGTAGGGCCGGTTGGACCTGTGGGGCCGATTGCACCCGTTGCTCCTGTTGCTCCCGTAGGACCTGTAGGACCTGTGGGGCCGGTTGCTCCTGCTGCACCTGTTGCGCCTGTGGCACCTGTGGCACCTGTAGGACCTGTAGGACCGGTTGGACCGATGGGACCTGCTGCGCCAGTCGCGCCGGTTGCTCCTGTGGCACCGGTTGCTCCTGCCGGACCTGCAGGGCCAGTTGGGCCTGCCGGACCCGCTGCACCCGTTGCGCCGGTCGCGCCTGTGGCACCGGTTGCTCCTGTAGGGCCAGTTGGGCCGGTTGGACCCGCGGGAATTACAAAGTCCAAAATGGCCGCACTGGGTGTTCCCCGATTAACGACCGAAGCTACCGTTCCGGGCTGCCCGGTAGTAGTATTTCCTACGGTTATCGTCGTATTTCCGGCAGGGCCAGTTGGACCAGTTGGGCCGGTTGGACCGGTTGGACCAATAACCGGCGGGCACGGTGGAGGACATGGTGTCGGCATTGGCGGACACGGTGTCGGACACGGCGGAGGGCATGAAGGCTGGCACGAAGGAATCCCCTGAGATTGATTCTGACATCTGCAGCTCATTCCCAGATCGGATATTGTGCTTCCGTTATTAAATGGATCGTAAAATCTGTTCATATTATCCTCCTTATTCTTATATGTGTACCACAAAACAGGTACACCGGGATCATAATGATTCCCCATTAACAACCTATGATTTTTCTTTGCAGTTGGACACAAAACTTTTGTTGTCCTGTCACATAAAAAAAACGGCCTGAAAGCCTGCTATGTGCATCCTTCAAACCGCATCACCGCTTAATCCCTTGACCATCTTAAAAAAATCAACGTCCGAACTATAGATCCGCTCTTCCCCTCATCCGATAAAATCTCCTATTATGGAAACGCTCTGGCCCTACATGCTTTTTGTACATATAATATCTGCCGAAGTTCCGGCAGCCTTTGAAAGCACCACCTGCCCGCAATGTACCGGCGCCGTAAGTGTAACGTCCGCCAGCGCCTGCATAATTTCCATGATTTTTTCCCGCGGAACCGCAGCACTGGTCTTGACCGGGCACCGCCGATGCAAGGCACCGGTAATTTTAACCGTGCTTGTCACCATCCGCGTCGGATGCGTCACTTCATTTTTTCCATATTCCGCACCGCGCGGACATCTGTTTCCCGTAACAGAAACAGGTTCGCCCTCCTCTACTTTTAAATGACATCCTCTGGGGCAAACGATACAAATCAAGTCCTTCATTGCTTCTCCCTCTCTTCCGCTGCAACCGTTATACACTCTTCCGCCGTCTCAAGCAAATCAGCCGGAATAAGAATATGCTCCATTTCCCCAGGCGCCATGTGCTCACGCCTGAAAGATACCAGCGTTTTTTCTCCGCTGCGCACATGAATAACACTCTCCTGAAAAACATGGTTTACTCTGAAAAATATTTCCGCTTTTTCTCCCATCCGTATTTTTTGCGGAACCGTATAGCTTACGCCGTTTCCGTTGTTTACGTCAAGAATTCTGCCTGCCTTTTCTCCGTTCTGAAGGTATTTCGCCGCCGCTTCACCCGCCCGGCTGCTCTCCGCCGTTACATAATCCACAAGATCATGTACGTGCACGACATTCCCGCAGGCAAAAATTCCCGGAATACCGGTTTCCATATTTTCAAATACCACGGCACCGCCGGTACGTGCATCTATTTCAATTCCTGCACCTCTGGTCAGTTCGTTTTCAGGAATCAGCCCTACAGAAAGAAGAACCGTATCGCATTCAAATTCCATCTCCGTACCGCAGATCGGTCTCCGGTTTTCATCCACTTCAGCAACCACAACCTTCTCTACCCTGTTCTTCCCCTGAATATCAATAATCGTATGGGAAAGATACAGCGGAATATCAAAATCCTCCAGGCACTGCACAATATTTCTGGTAAGGCCGCCGGAATAGGGCATTACCTCTACGCAGGCAAGCACCTTTGCGCCCTCCAGCGTCATCCTGCGGGCCATAATCAAGCCAATATCGCCGCTACCTAAGATAACCACGCGCTTTCCTACCATATATCCTTCAATATTCAAATATCTCTGCGCCGCACCGGCCGTATATACCCCTGCCGGCCGGTCTCCCGGAATGGCAATCGCGCCGCGGGTACGTTCCCGGCAGCCCATAGCCAGAATAATCGACCGGGCCTCCAAAAGCATGAATCCGTCCTTTCCGTTTACCGCGCTGACCCGTTTTTGGGGCGAAACATCCAGAACCATGGTATCCAGCTTAACCTCTACGCCTGTACTGTTGAGCAATTCGATAAAGCGCCCCGCATATTCCGGCCCGGTAAGTTCCTCCTTAAAATAATGAAGGCCGAATCCATTGTGTACACACTGATTCAATATACCGCCTAATTCTCTATCCCGTTCAATGATTAAAATCTTTTTTACACCCTTTTGATACGCGGTATAAGCCGCGCTTAAACCGGCAGGACCGCCGCCGATCACAATCAGATCATACATGGCTTTCACCTCCCTTTGTTTCGGCAAAAAGTATTTTGCTGCCGTTTTTATCCTTCAGTACCTCAAGCGGATCGATTTTTTTCTCACGACTTATAATTTCCAAAACCTTGGGGCCGCAGAAGCCCCCCTGACACCGTCCCATACCGGCATTGCAGCGCCGCTTTACCCCGTCCACCGTATGCGCCGGAACCGGAGAATGCAGTGCCTGCACAATCTCTCCTTCCGTAATCGTCTCGCAGCGGCAGATCACTCTTCCGTAAAGCGGATTTTCCCGGATAATTTTCTGTTTTTCTTCTGTGCTGAGATCTTTAAACACAATCCGCGTCCGCCGGTCAGAAAAGCTTTCCTTTTCCTGCAGAACAAGTCCTTCCTTCTGCAGCAGAACGATCGCCTCATCCGCAATGGCCGGCGCTGCCGAAAGCCCCGGAGATTTGATTCCCGCAAGATCGATAAAGCCCGGAGCCGCCGCCTGAATTATAAAATCATCACAGTTTGAATTCGCCCGGATTCCGGCAAACGTCCGGATCGTATTGCGGTAGTTGATATCCGGCACGCTTTTGGCCGCTGAGCTTTTTACAAATTCCAGGCCGGAAGCCGTAGTATTCACCCTTTCTTTCTCCACCCCCTGTTCAGCATCCGGACCCACGATCAGATTTCCGTGCACGGTAGGCGCTACTAAAACGCCCTTCCCCAATTTTGTGGGGCACTGAAACAGTACGCAGCCTATCTTTGCTCCCTCCGCCTTATCCATCAGATAATACTGTCCTTTACTGGGAAGAATCGTAAAGCACGGAGAAGCCGCCATATTATGAATGTCATCGCTGTACACGCCCGCGGCGTTAATCACAAATTTTGCTTCCATGATTCCCCGGGGTGTAAACAGCCGCCAGCCCTGTTCGGTCCGTTCTATTCCCGTCACCTCATGCTCCAGCAAAAACTCCACGCCGTTTTCCGCCGCGGTCTCCGCAAAAGCCAGCGCATATTCCCAGGGATTAATAATACCCGCAGAGGGCGCCCAAAGCACGCAGACCACCTTTTCACTGATCTGCGGCTCCCGCTCTC
Source organism: uncultured bacterium (assembly GCA_905214315.1). Classification (GTDB taxonomy): domain Bacteria; phylum Bacillota; class Clostridia; order Christensenellales; family QALW01; genus UMGS1322. The sequence goes on from CAJMLN010000028.1 coordinate 19,591, forward strand.
TGGCGGCAGTTCCGTCCAAAATTTCCAATCCCGGAACGCCGTTTTGCCTGCCGCGCGCATACAGCATTTCCACGGTCTCCGCTTCCTCCGCGGAAAAAGCCAGCACCATTGAGCCTACCTGTTTATAAGGAACGCTCAGTTTTCTGCAAAGCTCCGGCGCCTGCGCACAGCCGGAAACATTCAGCCGTGCCATCAGCGTTCCCGGCTCAGGATCATAGCCGGCATGGATAATCGCACTGTTGGCCCTGGTTGCACCAAGCGCTATATCGTTTTCCTTCTCCGCCAGGCAAACCTTAAGCTGATACCTTGAAAGCTTATAGGCCACCGCCGTACCGACGACGCCACCGCCGATAATCACCACATCAAACATAAAAACCTCCTAAAAACAAAAAAGAGCAACACAAACATAACTTTCCCCAACAAACGGAAAAATTACGTCTGTATTACTCTCAAATCTCTGTAATCCAGAACTCCATTTATAATATCACGTTTTATTTTTCATGGCAAGCGGTTTTTATTACCAAATTTCATAATTGGTTCCCGATACCGCCGCCGCGCCGGCCGCAAGTGCCGCCCGTATATCCTCTTTGTCCTGCAAAAGCCCGCTGGCGATTACCGGAAGCTGCGTCATTTGAAGAATTTTTGAAATAATCTTGGGTATACAGCCGGGCAATACCTCAATTACATCCATATTTTCCCCATGAAGCTGCTTCTTTAACGTATTGATTGCCAACGAATCCAGCATAAAAAAGCGCTGTACCGTTAAAAGGCCGTGAGCGGAAGCACTTTTAATCAGCGCCTGCTTTGTGGAAATAATTCCGTCGGCGCCGGTATTCTGCGCGATATACTCTACCGCCACTTCTTTGGCCGAAAGGCCCTCTATCAGATCAATATGCACAAAAACCGTTTTTTGTGCGTCTTTTACGCGTTTTACAATCCGGCAGATATTCATTACGTTTCCGTAAAGAATAAAAACTACCCGGCAATCCGCAGCAATACATTTTTCCAGCCCCGCATCATCCTTTACCGCAGCAATAACCGGATATTTTTTTAAAATAGAGCGCAATTCTTCTCTGTTCATCTTCGTATCTCCGTTCATACATTTTAATAAATTTTAACATAAAGCCAATAAAAGCGCAAGAAATACACTCTGATAAGCTCCAAAATAAGCAAATATTTTTAACAAATATTGACTTTTTATTTTTATATGCTATACTATTATTAATAGAATAAAGGAGGAATTTGCATGAAAAAGAAAATATCTCTATTACTGGCAATCGCCGTACTTTTCACGGCAATTTCCGCGCTGCTGGCTCCGTTAGAAACACAGGCCGCCTCCGCTTCGGTCCTTTATGAGAACAGCTTTGAATCCAACATGGACGGCTGGACCGCGCTGGGAACCTCCAACGCCTATCTTTCCAGGACGACCGAGGCCTCCTATGGCAGCGGCTCCCATTCCTTAAAGCTGGCGCATCACTATGATACCTGGTATTCGCCCCAGCTCAATCTGTATCCCCTGATGAAAGCTATGGGGCCCGGCACCTATGCCTTTACCATAGATGTAATGGCTGACGGCACTTATACGAAGGATGATTTTGACGCCGTCTATCTGATGATTCGTGGAAACTCTCAGGAGGATGAAAACTCCTTTATACAAGAAGACAGCAGTCATAATTATTTGAAGCGTATCAGCAATTGTGTTTACATAGAATCTTCACAGTGGTGTACCTTTACCGGCAGCGTAAAAGTGCTTGCCTCTGACCTTACCCGGGATACCGGCAATTTTATGTTCTGTGTTGACGGCATTCCCTCCGGTAATATCAACGTTTATATTGATAATGTGCGCATCTGGCGTTTAAGCGATGAAGGCATTACCAACGGTACGTTTTCCGATGGTATGATCGGTTGGCGCTCGTGGACAGAATACGCTACCCCGACACCGCTTACAATAGACTCTTCACTATTTGCAAAATACATTCGTATTGCAGAATATGGTTCCATTGCCTGCAATGTAGATCAGATTCTCTCCTACTATGGGCCGGGCAGATATACGCTTTCCTTTTCTATGCGTGTTGACAATGCTTCCGAATCGGAAACTCCGTTTATATTTTATTTAACCAGCAATTTTACACAATACCATCAATGGATACATCAACAAGTGATTACGCCAAATTCCGGCTGGAAAACAATATCCATAACTTTAACAATAGACACCACAATCTTTGCGCTTTTAAATCCGGATGAAAAAGAGGTTCATTTTAGAATTCAATGTCCTGAGCAGGAAAGACCTCCATATCACACAGAATATTCTATTGATAATGTAAGCCTGACGCCCGTGCCGGTAACCGCTTTAGGAAATTTACCCGAAGGGGAACAGCCTATGGCCGTAGGCCAACAGCTTCAGCTGCCATCGCCCGGTATTATTCCCAACTACACGCCCGGCAGATTAGATTGGTACAGCAGCAACCCGAGCATTGCCACGGTAGACGCCTCCGGCTTAGTCAGCGGCCATGCCCCCGGCGTCGTAACCATTACCGCCAGAGCGCGCAGCGGCGGCGCCACCGCCTCCTGCACGGTAGCGGTAAAACAGGTGATTGGCGGGTTTGTTGGGTATGGGCAGGAAAGACCCCATTACTGTTGGTTAGCTTGTGCAAAATCCCTTGCACATACTTATGCGCTTCAACATAGTGATGTAACCTTTAACAACACTTCTTTACAGGCTGCTTACGACGCCACAAAGTTACCTGAACTTGATGGATCTTACACTGAAACAGGAGATCGATATGATTTACGCCGTGCAATCAATTATTTTTTGAGCCGCACAAACTATGAATATGATTGTTTAGAAATGGTTTGCATCAATAGTACAGATAATCTTCCTCCTTTAACGCAAAATCAAGTAACAAATCTTATCGATCAAGGAAAGCCTATTATCGTAAGCCGTTGGAATGTTTCTAATCCTCAAGCTTGGACAGAAGGTCATTCTTTTATAATATACGGATACACCTATAAAAATTCTGTACTTTTCTTAGAACTTTATGATCCTTTACGAAATAATCGTTTAGGCGGTATTTATGCTGCAAGTTTTTCTCAAATTGTATCCCAAGGCTCCATTGCTTGGATGGAAGCACTTTATTTAAAATAATAAAGAGGTTTGTTTTTATGAAAAAATTTTTATCTTTTCTTTTATGCCTACTCCTCTTCAGCGGCTGTTCACAGCCAGCCGCTGAAGAATCTTCTACACCTGTAGCGGAGACAACGCCAACACTTACCATAGAAGCAACCGATTCTCCCCAAATTTCGCCTTCTGTGGATACACCTATAATATATTATAAAGATTTAAGTAATTTGCTTACCTTTCGCTTTGATTCCGCCTATCCCGAAGAAATCAAAACCCCCGACGACTTTTCTTCCCAAGAAGAATTTTATGAACATATTTATCAAGAGTGTGAGAGCAGGCACTCTCAACTTATAAGTGAAATACAAAAAGGAGCGATAAATACATTATATCTTCATATCACCTTAGATGTAAGCGAGTGGATACGCTCTTTTGCCGTAACAAATGGCTACACCGTAACCATTGACTGCGTACTCACTGATGAAGAACTGTTAAACGAATGGAAAAATTTTGTTTTAAATACAAAGATGAAAAGAAATCCTGAATATCGCTATGATGAAAAAACTCCTCAGATGGGGATTGTGGATGAAATTCAATATTGTATTTTTCCCAATATAGACATTACTCCCTCAAATTTAATTGCTACAGAAATTTTTAAAAATAAATTTTACTATTATTATCCGGATCAATCCCTATCAAAGTGTTTTGTTCTCTACCCTGATTGGGATGAAAAAACACGTAACCAATATGCAGAATTTGAAAATAAGCTTTATCAGTTAGCAGCCGATAAATTCAAAGCTGCCTATGAACAAGCCGCAAACTATCCGTTTTTAAATT
>CAJMLN010000029.1 GCA_905214315.1 uncultured bacterium
GTTTACAATCGGATACTTTTTTTATCCGCAAATTTCTATGTATTTGCCGATACCGGGCGTAAAGCTTACTGTGAAAACGGATTATCAGCCCGCTGCTGCGGCCGATATGCTGGATGCGGAATATATTGTGGCGGCCAAGGTTACGGGGCGGGGCAAAGCTGTTTCCCATCAGCTGGCCGACAATAATGTGGAAGTTTATACTCCGGTGGAATTTGCTCCGGTTACAGTATTCAAGGGAACGGTAAGCGGGACGTTTACGCTGCCGCAGTACGGCGGCAACGCGCTGTTTCGCGGAACCAAGTCTCAGCGGGCTCAAAAATATCGGGTAATTTATCCCGATGCGGCGGAATTTGAAGAGGGAAAGACCTATCTGCTGTTTATTGATGAAAATCAAAATGTGTTAAATGGAAAATATGGCGCGATTGTATGCGCTGAAAACGGGACCTTTACGGATTTTTACGGGAATATTTATACGATAGAGCAGCTGCAGGAGCTTATTCAGGAGGGCGGTCAATGAGGCGGTTCTTTTGTAAGCTTCTTTTTCTATGTGCTGCGGCGGTTATTCTGCTTGCGCTTTGCACCTCCTGCGGAGGAAATTCCTTTGACGGCGCCGCTACTGCATACTTGAATGCTTTTTGCCGGTTCGATTATAAGCAGATGTATGATATGCTTACGCCCGGTTCCCAGGGGAGGGTAAGCTATGAGGAATTTGTAGAATATCACAAAAAAGTATATGATATGCTTAAAATTCAAACCGTAACGGTGGAGCGGGGTGCGTCGGTAGATAACGGAAATTCCAAAGCCTATGATTATACGGCTACGTTTACCTCTTCTGAATACGGCACGTTTACCTATGAGATGCAGCTGGAGGTTTACAAAAAAACAAAATTCTATCTGGTTGCCTGGACGCCTGCCAACGTAGTGGCGGGGATGAATTGGTACGACAGAATTTTTTCCAGTACCTTAAAGGGAAAGAGGGGCGAGATATTCGACCGCGACGGCCGCGTGATTGTTCAGAACGACTATGCCATCACCGTTTATGCGGAAAAAGCAAAGGTGGAAGCGCGCGCCGAAGAAGTTGTCGGGCAAATTGCCGAAATATTGAAAAAGGATGCGGCACAGGTTCGGCAGATGTATGAAAAGTCTACCGGAAGTACGGCGATATTTGCTACGTTGTTTAAGGGGCAGCTGTCTCAGGAGCAGGAAGACGCGCTGCTGCAGATAGAAAATGTGAAGATCGACAGAAACAGTATTACGCCTATTCGATATTATCCTTACGGCAATGCCCTGGCCCAGACGCTGGGCTATGCGACCCCTGTTACGGTAGAGGACCGTGAAAACGAAAAGTACAAGAATCTGCTGGAGGGAACGCGCGTAGGGCGCAGCGGGCTGGAGCTGGTCTATGATGAATATCTTCAGCCGGAGAACGGCACCCAGATCTATCTGCTCTCCGATGACAGCAAAACGAAAACGGTTTTATATGAAAAGCCGGCCAGAGATGGGTATGATCTTGTGCTTACGGTGGATATTCTGCTGCAGAAAAATGTAACCGATAAAATGGCGGAGCTGTATAAAGATTCCTCTACCGGTACGGCGAATATTGTAGATCCGGTCACCGGCGCAGTACGGGCCCTTGTAAGTTATCCCAGCTATGATGCTAACATTTATGCTTTTGATAAAGCTACCGATTATGGAGATCTTTTTACCAATGCGCAAACGCCGCTGCTGAACCGGAATGTTCAGGGAACGTATCCGCCCGGCTCGATTTTTAAATCGATCATGGCTCTTATTGGGCTGGATACCGGCAGCGTGAGTACCACTACGGTATTTCCTTATGAAAGTGAAATTCAGTATTATACTTATGAAAAAGACCGTTGGCGGCCGGCGGGCAGCAATTGGTCGCATTATATCGTCAGAGAGGCCTTTCGGAGCGCGGGTGATAAAGGGCCGCTGACGATGAAACGGGCGCTTACCTGGTCGGATAATATCTATTTCGGCTGGCTGGCTATGCGCGTAGGAAAGGAAAATATGATCCAATATGCCGCAAAAATCGGTTTAGGAGAAAGTATTCCGTTTGATCTGCCGGTAAAAAAATCACAGATAGCCAATTCCTTTGATACGCTCAACAGCGAAAAGCTGCTGGCAGATACCGGTTTTGGGCAGGGGGAAATGCTGTTTGCTCCCCTGCAGTTATGTAGTACGTTCTCTCTCTTTGGCAATAATGGGACGATTATGCAGCCGTATATTGTTCAAAGCATTTGTACGACCAATGAGAAGGGAGAATTGGAGCCGGTAAAGACGACTGAAGCAGTGGTATATAAACAAAGCGTGTTCCCATCTTCAACGGTTTTGACGGTACGTGAGATACTGGAAAATACGGCGAAAAACGGTACCGGTAAAAGCGGAACAAAGGGTCTGATGGATTCCATGCGGATTGCAGCCAAAACCGGTACCGCGCAGACTGGAACTACCGAAAGCGGAGAGATTGGCTGGTATGCGGGACTTGTGATTGAGGGCGGAGAAAAGGACGCGGTGCTTGTAAGCTCGGACATCGGCGACCTGAAATTTTCACTTGTCAATTATATATTTCATCAACTAAAGAATGAATGAGGTGTTTTTATGGGAAAAAAGGGTGATAATATCTTTGCGCGTTTGGCAAAAAGATGGTTTATTGACGCTTTCAGCGCGATGGCGCTGGGTGTTTTTGCAACGCTTCTGATTGGTACGATTATTGGACAGATTGGTTCTTGGACCGGGATAAATTTTTTTATCAGGCTTAGCGATTATGCAAAAAACGGTTATGTGGTTGGCGGAGCCATCGGCGTGGCGATTGCCAGCGGTTTGAAAGCAAAACCGTTAGTGATTTTTTCCGCGGCGGTTTGCGGCGCTATCGGCTATATGGAGGGCGGAGGTCCTATCGGCGCGTATCTGGCGGCGCTGGTCGGCGCGGAGCTGTCGCAGCTGATTGCCGGTAAAACGCGGTTTGATATTCTGCTGGTTCCTTCTGTCAGTCTGATTGCCGGCGGTGCCGTGGGTATTTTTACCGGCCCGTATATCGACCGCTTCTGTGATTGGATCGGAATGGAGCTGGGTGTGGCCATGGGACTGCATCCGGTTTTGATGGGCATCATTGTTTCGGTGGTAATGGGGCTTGCGCTTACTGCGCCGATCTCCAGCGCCGCCATTGCGGTTGTTGTATTTGACGCTTCCTTATTTACTGAGGGATCCAGCATTGCTTTAGCGGCTGGAGTAGCAACGGTAGGATGCTGCTGTCAGATGGTGGGCTTTGCAGTCTCTTCTTGGAGGGAGAACGGTTTCAGCGGCTTTCTTGCCCAGGGGTTGGGGACGTCTATGCTGCAGATCTCCAATATTGTAAAACATCCTTTGATCCTGATTCCTCCAACGCTTGCCTCTGCTGTTTTGGGACCGATTGCCGCTACCTTACTTACTGTGGAAAACGGTGCGGGCGTGTTTGCCGGCATGGGAACCTGCGGTCTGGTAGGACCTGCGGGAATGTGGATGTATATGATGAGCGGCGGCTTTGACTGGTTTGCTCTTTTGAAAATTGTATTGATGTGTTTGGTTCTTCCGGCGGTGCTGTCCTTGGTGATATCCGAGGGAATGCGTAAGGCCGGATGGATAAAAAAAGGCGATATGTATTTGGAATTATAGGCTGCGTAAGGAAAAAATGTCCGTGCTGTGGGCATCTTATAATATATATTTTTTTATACGGATTTGCGTCAGTTTGCTTTATAATAGCATGCTGCAGAATTACATAAAGATATGTAAAAAAGATCTGCCGTAAATGGAGGCAGATCTTTTTTGTTCATTGTAAAATATTTGTTGTTATGTAGTCTACACCGGCTGCGGCCAGACGTTCCGCCGCTATTTGATCGTCAACCGTCCAGCAGTTGATCTTGATGCCGTGGCTGTGCAGCAATTTAATGTTTTCAGGATTCAGCCGTTCAAAATAAATATCTAAATCAAAACCAAATCTTTTCAGTTTTTCTATCAATGCAGCATCGATTTCGCAAAAACAGAGGAACTGTATTATGGCCTCGGGCTCCAGCTCGCGCAAAAAGACTAAAGTTTGATAGTCAAACGAGATAAATATAAGCTGACGAATATTGTAGGTTTGTTTAATCATTTGAACAATGCTCTGTACATCTTGTTTTTGGAAAGGATTTTTTAATTCCAGTACTGCGATTTTATTGTATCTTTTACATATCCTTAAATATTCGCTGAGTGTTGGAAGACATAGATCTCCGCGTGATATTCCGTCCTTATCTAACAGCTGTATGGAACGCAGCTTATTAAACTCTGTGTTTTCTACATTCCAGTTTTCTGCTGCAACACGGTTTGTTTCATCATCGTGGATGATAATATATTTTCCGTCGGCGGTTTTATGCACGTCGGTTTCTATGCCGAAATAATCTCTGTTGCCGGCGGCGACAAATGCGGCACAGGTGTTTTCACATTCGAGTCCGCTAAGCCCCCTATGGGCGATCATTTTGGTACCTGCATGCTTGATTTTTATCGTATCCATGATCTGCTTTCCCCTTATGCATTGGTATAAGCCACTTTATTGTTATCAGGAAAATTTTATTATATTTCCTCAGGAGGCTCTATAGAAATATTTTTGCAGTTCTTTGTACTTATTCCGTTTTCGCCTATTTTGCTATGGGACGGAAAATCCGGATTTTTTATAAATTTGTTGCCGCGCATCGTCAGGTTTTCGACATAATTGGCCGAAAGGAAGCGTTCCTCGTGCAGCTCAAAAATATTGTCTTCAATGAGAATATTTTTATGAAAAGGCGCGGCTTCTCCTTTGATGTGGGGGGAAATTGCAATTGCAGCCCCGCCAGTATAGGAGGAATTTTTAAAATTATTTCCCTTTATCAATACATCGTTTACCGGGCCGCATTCAAACCAGTCGTTGGCGTCTCCGGTAAAGTGCAGACCGCACATCATATTATAAAAGGTATTGTTGGTAATGACGGTTTTACGCCAGGTTCCAGGCAAAAATCCCCTGGGGCGGTTATGGCCGCACTCGCAGTTATTGATGTAAAGCTCCGGCATTTTGGTAAAGTTTTCAATCACATATCCATCCTTGAGGGCAGGAAGCTCTTCTTCAAACTCCAGGCGGACGTAGCCGCCGGAGAGCAGGAAGGAATCCTTTACGGTAAGGGTCGTGATGGCCTGCATGGTGGTGTTGTCTACAATATGTACTTTATCGCCTGCGTCGTACAGGTTGACACCCTTTTGCTGGAAATGGCCGAAGGCCGCCAGCAGGGTGTTTTTGTTCAGCTGCCGTATAAAGCGCGTATAGTTTCCGTGGGTGTTTCCTGCGTCATCCAACATGTTGGTAAAAACGCAGCCTTCATAGCGGATAGCACCGGTACAGTTGACGAAATGGGTGGAATCGGCATTTACGGAAAGGTAACGGTCCGAACCGGGGCGGATAATCGTAAACAGTTTTTCCATGGTGACATTTTCACACAGCTGGCAGATGATCCCCATGGACGCTGTATGATACAGTGTGACGTTTTTAATTTGAATATTTTTGGAACGATTGCCGAAAATACCGGGGTTTTCTCTTCCGGCGAAGGTACAAACCCACATATTTCCCACCGTATGCCGCTGCTTTATTTCACCCGTAAGGCGGATTTTACCCGGTGCCAGCTGTTCCGGCTTCAAATAACGGTACATACCACTTAAAAAAGAGCCGTCATTTGCATCTGCTAAATAAGCAATATAAGGAGAAATGTAAGCGGAGGGCGCCTTGGTGTCCGCCTCGCACTCACAGGCAAGCAATCTGCTTTTCGCCATTTCCCAGCCGTCTTTTTCACTGTAAAAAACAATTTCGTTGTTTTGTACTCTAGCGGAAAATTCTTCGGTATCGTAGGTGAGCTCCACGCTGTGCTCGTCGGCTGCTGTTATCTGCCCCTGAAAGAAGAACGGATGCGGATAGTCCACCGAAAGATTGGTGATGGTTATGTTTTCGCTGTTGTCGATGACAAAGGGCAGCACGGTGCCGTGGAAGAGCAGCTCGGCGCCTTCGCCGTCAATGGTAATATCCTTCATACCGATTAAAGGAAAAATAATGGATTTTTTGCTGTAATCGTTATTAGAAATGTAATATTCCTGTTCAAAGGCAAACTCTTTGTAAAAGTGAAGAGTACCGCCGCCTAATTTCAAGGTAGAACCCGGATTTGCGGCACAGGCCAGCAGTGCTTCCTGCAGGGCCAGAGTAGCGTCGTCGCCGATCCAAAGATGTTTATAATTCTTTAGATCAATAAGCATAAAAAAACCCCCTTTGTTAAAGTCAACATTGATTGTACTCTACCAAGGGGGGAATGTCAATCTTTTATTTTACGATTCGGTAACAGGCCGTATTCTGCGGAACAAGAGGGTAATAGACCACAGAGCCGTAATACCGATGATTGCATATATGATTCTTGCCGCAACAGTGGCAGAACCGCCGCAAATGAAGGCAACTAAGTCAAAAGAGAACAGACCTACCAGCAGCCAGTTAAGCGCACCGATGATTGTTATTGCAAGCGCGGTTTTATCAATAGCCATTTTCATCACTCCTTCGCATATTAGTATGCCAAAGCATGAGAATCCTATTCTTTTAATTTAGGTGGTTTTTTTTGGAATCATCGAATAAATTGACCTCGGCCCGGTCAAACTCTACTGTTTCGGGAAAATCATCGGGCAAAAAGCGGGTAAGCGAGTATTGGCGAATATCGTGAATATGCTTTTTTAAAATCATCGGATTTGGGATATCCAATTGATAGCAGCACAGCTTTAAGCCTTCCTCTAAAATCTTTGCCGGGGACAGTTTGGTATCAGCATCGCACAGAGCTTCTTTTTGGAGCTTTCCTTCTTTATATAAGCGCAGCCAAAATTTTAACATAGCAGGTCCCTCTTGTTTTTCGTTTTTGCATATTATACCAGTTAAAAACTTTCAGGTCAATCTGTATATTTTACGAGTGAACAACCAAAATAAGTATACTGCAAAAGGAGAAAAATCATGTTTGGAAATCATTTGATAAAACCTGAAAACATTATGACCATATTGAAAGGAAATATGGATTTTAAAAAACGAGTGCTGCGTGTTGCCAATAAAACCTGTATGATTTTTTTTATAGAGGGAATGGTTGACAGTACAGCGCTTTCACGCTTTGTGATTGAACCGCTTAAAAATACGCAGGATATAGAAGAAAGCCTGGAATTAGGAGAAATATCCTTTTGTGATGCCGAAAAAGCGGAAGAGGAAAAGGCGGTCGTTTCTGGCATTTTAAGGGGAAAAGCGGCATTGCTTATCAATGGAAAGGGATACTTGTTTGATGTTCGCAAAGTAGAAAAACGCTCTGTGGGGCAGCCCAGTGAGGAGAATGCGGTAAAAGCCTCTAAGGACAGCTTTGTAGAGGAATTGAAAGTAAACAGCACGCTGCTGAGAAAAAAAATCGTAAGCGAAGACCTGGTGATAGAAAAAACAGAGGCCGGCCGGCAGACCCATACTGCAATAGCAGTAGTATATATGCGTAATATTGCCAATACACAGCTGGTAGAAAAAGTAAAAAATAAGCTTGATTGCATCGATGTAGACGGTGTTATTGCACCAGCTATTGTAGAACAGGCCGTTACGGAGAATATGGCATCGTTTTTTCCGCAGACAGTTATTACCGAACGTCCGGATAAGGTATGCGACAGTCTGCTGAAAGGGCGTGTGGCCGTCCTTGTAGACGGGATTCCGCTTGGATATATTCTTCCGGCAACCCTGAATCAGTTTATGAGCACTCCTGAGGATTATTCAGGAAATTTTGTATTTGCTTCCGTTGTGCGGATGCTGCGGTATTTTTTGTTGGGGATGGAGGTTTTACTTCCGGGTGCATATGTGGCGCTTACGACATTTCATTATGAAATGATTCCCGCTAAGCTGGCGCTTTCGATTGCTCAGGCAAAGATGGGCGTACCTTTCCCTGTGATTTTTGAAGTGCTTGCAATGCTGGCCTTGTTTGAAGTGCTGATTCAGGCGGGGCTGCATATGCCGCAAAGCTCGGGGCAGGCGGTATCTATCGTGGGCGCTTTGGTGGTGGGCGAGGCTGCGATTACAGCGGATTTGGTTTCTCCGGCTGCGCTGATCATTGTGGCGGTATCGGCAATATCATCCTTTGCCATGCCCAATCAGGAATTTGGCAATGCGCTTAGATTATGGCGGATAATTATCACTGTTTTAGGCAGCATTTTAGGTCTTTTTGGTGTAGTGGCAGGGGGAATCGTATTACTCGCGCATCTGGCCGGGCTTGAAAGTTTCGGCGTTCCGTATCTTGCGCCGCTGGCAGGTGTTAGAAAACCAAAGATTAAAGATACTTTGATTATTGTTCCTGATAGATATAATGTAAACCGGCCGCAGGAACTGAAAGTAAAAAATAAGCGGAGGGTAAGATGAAAAAAATTATAGTACTGTTATTGCTGCCGCTGCTGCTTTGTGGTTGTGTGGAAATGGAGCAGATTGAAGAACTGGCCTTTGTAAAGATCGTGGGAATTGATAAAGCAGAAGATGGTTTAACAGTTTCGGTAGGTATTAAGCTGCCGGAAAATGAGCAGGGACAGAAAATTCCCGGGCAGGATTTCATTGCCGTAGAGTGCAGTACGCTTGCACAGGGCCTTAATATGATCGAATCTATCTCTGAAAGTAAAATTTTTTACGGACAGGTATCTTCTATTCTTTTAGGGGAAGGCATAGCGCGCGATGGAATTCTTCAGACACTGGATTTTATGATGCGTTCAAAGGATTTTCGGCTTGATCTTCCGGTGCTTGTGGTAAAAAATGATACGGCCAAGCATTTGATTGCTGAAGGAACAGGAGATACAAAATATATTTCAGAAAAAATTGATGTTCTTTTGACTTCTGCTTATAGTACATCAGTTTCAGGGAAAGTGCAGCTTTCTAAACTGATTGAAATGATGGAGGATCCATACCGTGCTCCCTATCTGCCGTATCTGGATGTTAGCGAAGATATTTCACAGCCGCGATTGGCGGGATATTGTATTTTTAAGAAGGATAAGCTGGCGTGTTTTTTAAACCGGCAGGATTCGGTAGGGTTGAATTATCTAAACAATAATATAGAAGAAATTGTAGTAATTACACAGGTCAATGATTCCGATATCACATTAAAACTTTCCCAAAGCAAAACAAAGATCAAGTTTGCCGATGAGGTATTTCAGATTCAGGTTTATTTTTTATCAGAAGTGCTGCAGGCAGAGAATGGAATTGAGGAATTTTCAGCGGAAATTATTGATGAACTGGTGGTAAAGCAAAATGAGATTGTACAGAATTTAATTGAGGGATGTATTAAAAAATTACAGGAAAATGATTGTGATGCCGCGGATTTTGGCGGAGCGCTGTATCGGTGCAAACCCCAAATAGGGGAAGAATACCGGGAAAATTGGGAAAAGAAATTTGCGGCGATTTCATGTCAGGTTGAAATTACCTCTAAAATTGATAAGTCTAAGAGTGCAGGAAAGCCGGCAGATCAAAGAGGAGTATAATATGAAATATTTGTTTGTATTTGTAATTCTATGGGCAGTACTGAAAGTATTTGTATTTAAAAATTTAAAAAGAAAAGCGGCGTTTCTGATTTTAAGCGGTGCTGCAGTATTGGCGGGACTTGCGGCCGCCTGGGACGTTTCCCTGACAGACCTTTTTTAAGGAGGTTTTTAATGAATAAGATTTCAATGCGTCAGGCCTGCATGATTTTGATCGGCATGGTGTTTTCTCCGGCCGTTCGGTTGTTTTCCTCCTATGTCTCCAGCAAGGGAAATCAAAGCGGATGGATGGGGCCATTGATTGCCGGCGCTGTTACGGCCGGCTTTGTTTTTGTACTTTGGCTCTGGGTAAAAACAGAACGAAATTATATGGAGCAATTACAGTATTCCCTTGGAACAGTTGGAAGTAAGATCATAATGGTTTTGTATTTATTATGGGGAACGGGCTTAGTTGCTCTTCATCTGCGGTACTATGCTGAGCGTATGGTCAGTACGGTATACTCGGAACTGAATATGGATATTTTTATACTTGCTATGGCGGGACTTTGTGTTTATACGCTCGCTAAGGGTCTTACGACGCTTGGCAGAATGAGTGAAATTATCCTGCCGATCATTTTGACAGTAAGTGCTGCGTTGCTGATTTTGCTTACCAAAAATATTGAAATCCAGTCCCTTTTACCTGTTGCAGATACAAGGAGTATATTACATGTGTCGTTTTGCAATTTGGCCAGCTTTGGTTATGTAACGTTTTTACTCTTTTTTACGGATAATATTCACAATACCCAGCATTTCCGAAAAAACAGCATAATCAGCATAACGGTCATCACGGCTTTTTCGGTATGGATGTTTGTTTCGGTAATTGGAAGCTTTGGACCGTATCTGATAGAAAAGCTTTCGTATCCGTTTTTAACGGTAGTAAAGCAGATATCAATTGGGGAGTTTATTCAGCATATTGAAGCATTTATTATTACCCTTTGGATTCTTTCGGATTTTATGATCATTGCATTTATCGGTGCGGCAATGCTGAAGGTGTTGGGCGCATTGATCGGAACTAAGGATACGAAGGAATTCATTTTGCCTTATTTTGCTTTGTGCGCCGCACTGGTGCCCACTATCGGCAAAAACAGCCATGAGATGGAGTATTTGTCTGAGAAGATATTTATCCCGTTGAATATTTTGCTGTTGTTTTTGATTCCTGTAGTGATTCTTATCGTTGGAAAAATGAAAGATAAGATGCAAAAGAAATAAAATGGTTATAGGCGGATAGCGGTCCATGCTTCAATAAGGGCTTCTAAACTCCATGCGGCGTTGGCAGGACTGGTAGAAGGCAGGCATACGGCGGCAATATTTATTGTGGGATAGATATATTTTATATAATATTTTTCCGCTGTTTTTCCATTTACAAATATTTTTTGAATATTGCAGCTGTTTAAAATGACGGAAAGATCATTGGGAATTGCATTTTTAATACTGGCATCGGAAGATCCCCGAATTTCACATTGCGCAATTACATCCCACAGGGCAAGCTGGTGAGAGAGAATAAAGCTCTTTTTTTCTGGAACCGTGACGGGGACGGGGCAGTTGAAAACAGCCGCGGTTACTTTCCAGAAACGGTTCTGACTGTGACCGTAAAAAAAAGCCTGTTCTCGGGATTTTACTGAGGGAAAGCTTCCTAGGATCAGGACTTTGGAATTGCTGCAAAACAATGGCGGAATGGGATGAATTTGCTGCATGGGAACCTCCGTAATTTTAAAAATTAAGAGAATAAGTTTTTCTTTTTATGGCAGGCTTTGATCAAGGTTTTTTGATTCTGCCATATTTTTTATTTCGTGAGGGAAAGCCGGAGACACCTTTTTTGAAAAAATTTGCGTTTTGCTGTTTCCGGCGAAGACGGCAGGTCTGATGGAAAATGCGAAAGCTTTTTGTTTTGCGTAATGTATGGAATAAAATGTTTATGGTTTTCTTTCGGTCAGAGGAGAGCTCCGTGAAATAAGCTTAGGCAAAGGAAATCGCCATCTGTACTTTTGGCAGGCAAAATATCTGCTGCGGTAGACTTGCCGCGGTGCCGCTGTGTAGTGGTAACAAAATATAATTTTAGCATACTCTAAAATGGAGGAAAAGTCAAAGCTTTTTGGCTTTTTTAAGGGACGTGGAGAAGAGCAAGAAATAAGGGAAAACTGGTATAAATTTGAAATTTTAGTTGCTGCGCGCTCTTTTTTTTGATATACTTAGTTTGTAAAATTTTTTAGTTTTAGGAGCGCTTTTTATGTTGAATATAGGATGTCATCTTTCCGCGTCCAAAGGATATCTGCATATGGGACAGGAGGCTGTGATGATTGGTGCCAATACGTTCCAGTTTTTTACCAGAAATCCCCGCGGCGGAAATGCAAAAAAAATTGATCCGGCGGATGTGGCGGCTTTTTTATCTTTTGCAGAGGAAAATTCCTTTTGCGGAATTCTGGCGCACGCACCGTATACGCTCAATGCCTGTTCGGCCGATGAAAGCACGCGCCAGTTTGCCTTTGAGGCGATGAGCGATGATTTGCGGCGCATGGAATATACGCCGGGACAGATGTATAATTTTCATCCTGGCAGCCATGTGGGACAGGGGATTGAAAAGGGAATTGAATGGATCTGCGCATTGCTGAATCGCGTATTGACAAAGGAACAGACTACTACCGTTTTGCTGGAAACAATGGCCGGCAAGGGCAGCGAGGTAGGTTCGCGCTTTGAAGAGCTGCGCGCCATTATTGACGGCACCTGTTTGCAGGAAAAGCTGGGGGTTTGCCTGGATACCTGCCATGTATTTGATGCGGGGTACGATATTGTCAACGATCTGGACGGTGTGCTGACGCGGTTTGATCAAGTGATTGGACTTAACAGGCTCAGGGCGGTTCATATCAATGATACTATGAATCCATTTTCCCAGCATAAGGACAGGCATCAGAAAATTGGCCAAGGATACATCGGTTTGGAAGCATTTGCCCGTATTATCAATCATCCGGCGCTGAAAGGACTGCCGTTTTACCTGGAGACCCCCAATGAGCTGGAAGGATATCGAACGGAGATATTGCAGCTGAAAAGCTTATATGAACAATAGCAGCTTGCTGGCATCGCGGCCTGGTACAGATTTTTTTGGATAGGCATTGACATAACAGATGGGATTTTATATAATAAAAAAATAATAGATCGCGGAGCAACCGCGTTTGTGAACGGAGATATTTTATGATCAAATCAGATGAATTGCGCAGTAAATTTATTCAGTTTTTTCAATCCAAGGGACATGCTATAATCCAGGGGGCATCCTTGATTCCGGAAAATGACCCCAGTGTTTTGTTTACTATGGCGGGAATGCACCCGCTGGTGCCGTATTTGTTGGGACAGCCTCATCCCGAAGGGACCAGACTTACCGATGTACAGAAATGTGTGCGTACCGGCGATATTGATGAGGTTGGCGATGCTTCACACCTTACGTTTTTTGAAATGCTGGGCAATTGGTCGCTGGGGGATTATTTTAAAAAAGAGGCGATCTCCTGGTCCTGGGAGTTTTTAACCTCCCCGCAGTGGCTGGGCATTGCGCCGGAGAATCTTTCTTTTACCGTTTTTGCAGGGGATGCCGACAGTCCTCGGGATGAAGAAGCCGCACAGTATTGGCGGGAAAACGGCGTTCCGGCGGAGAGAATTTTTTTCCTTCCCAAGGAAAATAACTGGTGGGGCGCAGGTAATCAGGGACCCTGTGGGCCGGACACGGAGATGTTTATCGACACCGGCAAGCCCAAATGCAGTGAAAACTGCTCGCCGGCTTGTGACTGCGGTAAGTATCTTGAAATATGGAACGATGTGTTTATGCAGTATAACCGCAATGCGGACGGCACGCTGACGCCGCTGGCGAAAAAAAACGTGGATACTGGCATGGGACTGGAGCGTACGATTGCCGTACTGCAGGGGGTAAAGTCTGTTTATGATACGGATCTGTTTACCGCGTCCCTTTCCAAAATTGCGGAGCTCTCCGGGAAGGAGTACGGCAGCAGTGAAGAGGTTACCAAAGCGTTTCGAATAATTGCCGATCATATTCGTACGGCAATGTTTATTTTAGGCGATCCCAAGGCAGTGACGCCCAGTAATGTGGATCAGGGCTATGTGCTGCGCAGGCTGATTCGCCGTGCGATTCGGTTTGCCGGTCAGCTGGAGATGCCCACCTATTCTATTCTTGAGATTGCAAAGGTCTATATTGCGCAGTATAAGACAATCTATCCGGAGCTTGAAACGCACAGTGATTTTATTATTGAGCAGCTGAAATTGGAGGAAGAACGTTTTACCAGAACTCTGAAACAGGGCTTGCGCGAGTTTGAAAAAGTAGCCGCTCAGATGAGCTGCGAGGGTAAGGAGATTATTGACGGCAGCACCACGTTCCATCTGTACGATACCTTTGGATTTCCCCCGGAAATTACTGCAGAAATGGCAAAGGAAAAGGGGTACCGTGTGGATATGGAGGGATTTTCTGAGTGTTTTAAGGAACACCAAAGGAAATCTTCTCAAGGGTCGGAGCAGAGGTTCAAGGGCGGTCTGGCGGAGCAGACCGAACAAACAGCAAGGCTGCACACAGCCACACATTTGCTGCATTCTGCATTGCGAAAGGTTCTGAATGATCCCGACGTTGCGCAAAAGGGAAGCAATATTACCAATGAACGGCTGCGGTTTGATTTTACCTTTGGGCGGAAAGTAACCCGGGAAGAGCTTGACGCGGTAGAAAAACTGGTCAACGAGGCCATTGCGGCAGATGTAGAAATTGTTTGTGAGCAGATGCCGCTGGAGCAGGCAAAAGCTTCCGGCGCGATCGGCTTATTTGAAAATAAATATGATTCTATGGTCAAAGTATATACGATGGGCGCCTTTTCTAAGGAAATCTGCGGGGGGCCTCACGCGGCCAGAACCGGAGAGCTGGGAAAATTTCGTATTGTAAAGGAAGAAAGCTCTTCTGCCGGCGTCCGCAGAATCAAAGCGGTGCTGGAGTAAGCCGATATGGAAATCGTCTATTTCGGACATTCCTGCTTTAAGCTCACACAGGATGGTTTTTCCGTGGTCATTGATCCGTTTAAGGACGTGCGCGGCTATGCGGACATTCATACTACAGCGGATATGGTGCTCTGCAGCCATGACCATTTTGATCATGCAGCTGTTTCCGGTGTGAAATACAAGGCAAGCGGCCGGCAGAACCCTTTCGGCATTACTATGATGCAGACCTTTCATGATGAGGTACGGGGACAGAAGCGCGGAGAAAATTTAGTACATATCATCCGCTGTGACGGAAAAACTCTTGTTCATCTGGGCGATTTGGGACATATGCTTGGCCAAGCGCAGCTGCGGCATATTCAAGGATGCGATTGCCTGATGATTCCTATCGGCGGCGTGTATACAATCGATGCGGAGCAAGCCCGGGAACTGATTGAACAGGTAAATCCCCGGATTGCTATCCCCATGCATTACAGAAATGGAAAATATGGATTTCAAAACATTGGTACGTTGGCGGATTTTTTACAGCGATCTAACCGAAAGATCGTCGCTGCCGCCAGTGAAGCTTTTTCGTTGCCGGAGGAGAGCGATCTGCTTTTTGTGCCGGCGGTAAAGGAATAAAAAGGAGAAATGAATATGTTTTTTAAACGCGCTGTGCCCGTGTGGGCCAAAGAACTTGTCAGTGACAGAAATATTATGCTCTGCTTTGAAACCCAGATTGAGTATGGCGGGGAAAAGGCGGAAATTCATATTGCGGCGGATACGATATACCGCATGTATATCAATGGTGAGTTTGCTTTTTACGGCCCTCAGCGCTGCGGCAGAGGTTGGTGGCGCGTGGATGAACTGGATATTACCGCCAGGCTGAAAAAGGGGAACAACACTGTTTGCATACAGGTAGTCAACTATGGGGTTTGCTCTTTTCAGTATATTAAACAGCCCGGATTTTTGCAGGCGGAAATTATACTTAACGGCGTTGTTGCCGCCGCTACGGGAGTAAACGGCGATTTTAAGGCCAAAAGGGATTTATCTAAAATACAGGTGATCGAACGTTTTTCCTATCAGCGTCCGTTTGTGGAGGGATGGAATCTGCCGGCAGAGTATTCTGATGAGCTGCAATTGATCACTGTAGAGGGAATACGGCTTTGCAGCCGTACAGCTCCGCTGCCGGAATTTGAGCTTGACAGCCCCGTTAAGCTGATCTGCGAGGGCGCGGCGGTGCTTCCGGAGCAGTATGAGGTAAAGGATTCAAGCCGGTTTGAAAATCCGGATGAACTGGATTTCAGTTTTTCTTTGGAAGAGCTGCCCGTACTTTACCGGATGCATGCGGCGCATATGCGTATTTTGCGAGATGTTCCCTGTGACGAAGATATTCCGGAGGGATATTCTTTTACTTTAAAAGAAACGGAATACCAAGGATTTCGTTTCCGCAAAGAAAATACCGGTTTTATCGTATGTGATTTGGAGTGCACGGAAGATACGGCAATATATTTTATTTTTGATGAATTGCTTGTGGAGGGAAAGATTGAGCCTGCAAAGCATAACAGCGGTACATGTAATTTGATTCCCGTTTATTTAAAGAAAGGGAAGCATCATTTTATCGCAATTGAGCCGATGTCCATGCAATATATTAAAGTACAGTGCGTGAAGGGAAGCGTGAAAGTAAGCGGTCTTTCTTTAATGGAATATATCAATCCCGAGGCAAAAAAGGCTTTGTTTGAAAGCAATGATGAGGCTATTAACCGGATTTATACTGCGGCGGTCAATACCTTTGCGCAAAATGCTGTGGATATTTTTATGGACTGTCCTTCACGGGAGCGTGCCGGATGGCTGTGCGACAGCTTTTTTACCGGCAGGGTGGAAAAGGATCTTACGGGCGATTCCAAAGTAGAAAAAGGTTTTTTGGAAAACTTTTTTATTGCCACGGAATTTCCGCGGATTCCCGAAGGAATGCTGCCGATGTGCTATCCTTCTGATGAACTTACAGCGCAATTTATTCCTAACTGGGCGATGTTTCTGGTAATAGAATTGGAAGAGTATGCACAGCGCTCTGGTGATGCCGAAATGGTGGCTGCGGCCAAAGAACGACTGTATAAGCTGGAAAACTATTTTTGTAAATTCCTTAACGGTGACGGCTTATTGGAAAAGCTGGACGGCTGGGTTTTTGTGGAATGGTCGCAGGCGAACCAATGGGTACAGGATGTAAATTTCCCCTCCAATATGATGTATTATGCTATGCTTAAATCCATGGCCAGAATGTATCAGGATAGCGTACTGGAGGAAAAGGCGGAAAAGATCAGGGAGACGATTATCCGGCTTTCCTTTAACGGCAAATTCTTCAGGGATCATATGGTTTATGAAGGCGGCTCTCTTACCGTGCCGGAGGATATTACGGAAGTCTGCCAATATTATGCATTTTTTACCGGCGTTGCTGATAAAGAAAGCTTTGCTCCTCTGCTGGAGATTATTGCACAAGATTTCGGCGCCGGACACAAGTGTACGCAGACGCATCCGAGAGTATATCCGGCCAATGCGTTTATCGGGAATTATTTGCGTATGGAGGTGCTTTCACAAAATGGTTACCGCCATAGAATTATGGAGGAGATCAAAGATTATTTTGATTATATGGCATTGCTGACAGGTACCCTTTGGGAAAATGACAACGCACATGCCAGCTGCAATCATGGTTTTGCTTCCCATGTGATACGGTTGATTTTTCGTGACTGTCTGGGAATCGACCGTATTGATGAGGGAAATAAAATGGTGTATCTGAACCATGATTTTAAAGCGCCCGAAAATGTAAAAGCGATGCTTCCTTTGAAAAACGGCAGCATCAAAATAACAGTTTCTTCTGGAGCGCGCAAGGTTGAAATAACGGGAGATTATAAACTGGGACAATGAGTAATGCAATCCATGATAAAAACTATTATTTAAGAGCTTCTGATTTTGATACGGCCGGGGGCCTGCAGCCTGCCGCGGTACTGGATCTGTTCCAGGATGCGGCAGGAGAGCATGCGCAAAAATTAAAGGTAGATTATTCCCATATGATTCTGCGAAATATGATGTGGGTGGTTGTAAGGGTTAAATATCGGGTGCTGCAAAGAGCGAAAATGTATCAAAAGGTCAATGTCGCTACTTGGCCGCATGAGAGCCGGCGCCTTGATTTTCAGCGGGATTATTGGATCCGCAGCGAAGCGGGTGAGTTGATGATCAAAGGAACTTCCCAGTGGGCGCTGATGGATAGCAGAACGCGGAAAATCGTTCTGGCCCGGGATATTTATAAGGAAATTGATGCGTTCTGTCAGGAAAATACTTTTGAAGAAAAGTTTTTAAAGGTGCCGGATTTTGAGGAAACAGGTGAAGGGTATCCGGTGATGAGCGGTTATACGGATTTGGATATCAATGGGCATGTGAACAATATCAAATACGCCAATTATGCATTAAATGCCGCGGAACTTGCACCCGGTGAGGAAATTGAGGAATTTCAAATTGATTACCATAAAGAAGTTCGTAATCATACGGCACTTGCGGTGTTTGTACAGCGAAATGAAAAGAAGATTTTAATAAAAGGGAAAAACGATGCGGGAGATAGTATGTTCTCTTGCCGAATTGAATTAAAATAATTAAAAAAAGACAACAAAAAGCTTCTGCCTAAAAAGCAGAGGCTTTGTTTGTATAAAAGTAAAAAAATTCATAGCTTTAATTGCAACAGTCCACCGTATCCGCACGGCAGCCATATCTTGTTTTGAAAATATACCGGTTTTCCGGGGGAAGCGTTGGTGGGCAGAGAGCATATGGTCCTGGGAGATTTTACAGAGGAAATATCCGTTACGGTAACTATGCCCTTTGCACGCTCTGCCGATACCAAAAAGGAGCTGCATACGGTAATTTTGCCGACGATATCAGTTTGGGTGCGATAGAAAGGAAGGTCATCAGCGAAGACGTGTTCCTTTATTGGCAGAAGGATATATCCTCCGTTTAAATTGTAGAAAATGTTTTCTTCGTCCGTATCACAGCCATTTTCGGGACCTAAGCTCATAAAGCCGTTGTGCTTGGGGTGAAAAATATTGTACAGTGTGGTTTTGCCGGCAGAAGGATTTGTATAAACCAGCCCGTCACGGTGCCAAGAACATGAGCATTTCGTCAAACAGATGGATGCCGGAAATGCCGCAGGCCGCGGCAACATAGACACCGGCTTCACATAAACCGAGTACGGGGGCATTTTCAGGAATATAAGTTTGTTCCGGTGCGGCACGGTTATTTGAAATGCAGCGGAAGCTCTGGGGCTGCACTTTTATTGGAAGATCTATATCAAAACGATAGCAGTTTTTAAATAAAATATCCCGGCAGGAAAACCGAAACAAATTCGAGCGGCCGGAGGAAATATAGAATGCTCCGTTGCATGTGGTTAAACCGGTAACAGCATCGGGCAGAGAATCCACAGAGGGCAGAGAAAGATGAAATAAGGGCCTCCGGGAATTTGTATCATAGGCAAACACACCCAGAAGAGAAATTCCGCAGATCAGGATATCTCCGCTGAGAATTGGTTTCCACATGTCGTAGGAGATAGAATAGCCTTGCCTCAAAATTGGGAATACAGGCTTATGGGGTGCGCCGGATTTGATACATCAAAAATCTCTAAACTATTTCTCATGCCGTACTGCGGATCATTTTCATCGGACACATTTTTAATTCCGCGGCCATGTTGACCGGTAACCGGTTTTTTACGATCACACCGTCGCCGCGCCCTTTTAAAGGGATGCACGTAACCAGTTTGGGCCGCGTAATATCGTGAATGTCTACTATGGCAATATTCATTTCGCCCTATACGCCGCCATAGAGATATCCATTGTAAACACATGCCGATTGAATTTCAACAACGCGTATGATGCCAATATGCTTTGGTGTGCGGGGGCGGGATATATCGATAAGTTCTACACCGTACTGGAGACAGCTAATGAGAGCAAGGCAGCCATATAAGGTTACGCCAGTAGCGAATTCAATGGTTTGATAATGTACAAGCGGACGGAGAGAGTCCTCCTTTGCTTCCAGTAGCTATAAACTGTTTTCCCTTGCTGATAGTACGGCGATGCCGCGTGTAATTTCAATCTGATGCGCGTTGCCGAGACCTTTGAATTCACAGCACAGTCTGCCTTCGGGCGTTAAAACACATAGTCTGCCGCCAGGATATTGTAAAGTGTTATAACATATAGGTGGTCGCTACATCCATACAAGGACCGAAAATTAGTTCTTGTATCGTCTGTTCCATTTTATTGTCTTTTGCATTAAATTACTGTTATTTTATTATATTTTAAAGTTTGGTGCAACTTGGAATCGCATTTTCTAAGCAAACAGGCGCTTTTTTTAGTTATATATTGACAGCGGGGAGGCAATATGCGATAATTTTATAAGAATTAATTGCAGAAAGAATTTTCATTAACTAAAAATGAAGGGTGGCAAAAAGGATGCTGGCATATATGATCTATTTAGGCTCCAGCATGTGGCATGACTGGGACAGTGAGATTCCTCATGGAAAAAATGACCCCCAATATTATGATGAGATGTTTACGCAGAAGAGTGCCTGGCGGAAAATTGTGGATTTTTTGCCGCAAAACGGAATTAATACGGTTTTGATCGATATGGCGGAAGGCGTTCAGTATGATTCTGTGCCGGAGATTTCCTGCAGAGGGGCCTGGAGCAAATATGAGCTGAAGGAAGAGCTGGAGCATATTCGTACGCTGGGGATGACGCCAATTCCCAAATTTAATTTTTCGGCGACGCACGATGCATGGCTTGGGGAATATGGCAGAATGGTGTCCACTCCGCAATATTATCGCGCCATAGAAAATTTGCTGTGTGAAACAGCGGAGCTGTTTGATTATCCTGAATATATTCATGTCGGCCTGGAAGAGGAGCTTCCGCATTGCCAGAACGGCTACGGTCTTTGCGTTTGCCGAAATGACAATGTATTTTGGCATGATGCGGATTTTTTATTTAAAACAGTGCGCAAAAACAAAGCTCGTCCCTGGATATGGGGAGATGGGTTCTGGTATAGTACGGAGGCCTATTTAAAAAACACACCAAAGGATGTGCTTGTTTCTAACAGTATGTATCAGCGGCTGTTTGAAATTGGTCCGGGAGATTGGCACCAACGTTCTTTGGAGGCATTTTATACGGTTGCAAAGAACGGATTCGATTATTTGCCTATGGTTTCTACCTGTTATCGTGAATTGAATGCTTATGATATCATCGATCATGTGCATCGAAACTGTCCGCAGGGAAATTTAAAGGGATTTATTTCTACCCCCTGGTGCAGGACAAGTGAAGAGGACGTGTATTGTCATTATAATGATATTGTACGTTTTTCCACTGCGATAAAAAAGGTTTATGGGGAGGCAAAATTATGAAACCGATGTGGGCAATGCTGCTGCATTTGGGATATAATGAATGGCACGATCGTTATTCTGCTTTTTGCGGAAAAGATGAGGATCAGATTTTTAGGGATTTTTTGTATTTTGACGAAAAGACCTGGAATGAAATCCTTGCATTTTTGCCTTCACAGGGGATTGATACGCTGCTCATTGATATTGCCGAGGGAATTTGCCTGGATTCTCATCCGGAGATTGCAGTAAAAGGAAGCTGGAGTAAGCAGAAATTGGCAGAGGAGATCGGCCGCCTGCGCACAAAGGGGTTTCGTGTGCTGCCCAAACTGGATTTTTCTGCCGCGCATGACGCTTGGCTGGGGGAATATCATCAAATGGTGGGAAGTCTTCTCTATGAACGCGTTGTCAGGGAAATCCTTGAGGAGGTTTGTGAATTATTTGATGATCCGGAGTATTTTCACTTGGGAATGGGCGATGAATATGATAAGCCCCAGGCAAAATACGGCCATTGCATTATCCGCAACGTGAATATTTTCTGGCGGGAAATGTATCAAATGTGGGATGTTTTACAGGCTCGCGGCGTTCGCCCCTGGATCAGCAGCGAGTATTATCAGCGGTATCCCAAGGCCTTTTTAGCCAAGCTTTCGCCTGAGGTGCTGCTTTCGGTGGAATATTCCTCCCGCCTTTATCCGCAGGATCCTTTGGGAATCAGGCCTGTCAGCCATGAGCAGACAATTTTTGAGGAATTATGTCACAGCGGGTATGATTTTATTCCGGAGGTTACGGTGCACGGAATCCGGCAAACAGCAAACGATGTGTTTTGGTATGCTGACCGGAATTTTAGGGGAAATGAAAAGTTTAAGGGAATTATGGCTGT
Organism: uncultured bacterium; assembly: GCA_905214315.1. Taxonomy (GTDB): domain Bacteria; phylum Bacillota; class Clostridia; order Christensenellales; family QALW01; genus UMGS1322. The sequence continues at coordinate 21,832 of CAJMLN010000029.1, forward strand.
AAGTGATATGGCTACGGTAGAAACGTCACAATATGGTATTATGCATATTGCACAGCGTTTCGGAACAGCCAAACGTGAACATTGGGATCAATAATTTTATGGGAATAAAGCAAAAATATAAGCTTGATACAGCAGTTGATGGGAAACACGGGTGCGTGGCGTGAAAGAACCAATAGGCTAAAAAGGGTTTCCGGATGTTCATATATAAAAGCCGGCAGAAGAAGAATTCTTCGCCGGCATTTTTTATTTTTATGGAAATCGGGTTAAAGGAGGATGCAGATCAATCCGCCACCGCCGTCGTTTACAATGCGTTCCATAGTGCGCTGCATTTTTGCCTGTGCCTCCATCGGCATATTGGCAAGCTTGGTTTCCAGTCCTTCCATTACCAGCTCGTGCAGACTTTTTCCGAACATATTGCTTTCCCAGATTCTTGTAGGATCGCTTTCAAACTCGCTCATTAAATATTTTACCAGATCCTCGCTTTGCTTTTCGCTGCCTACAATCGGGTTCACTTCCGTATTGATTTTTACCTGCATCAGGTGCAGGCTGGGCGCGCTGGCTTTGAGTTTTACACCGAAATGTCCGCCGCGGCGTACGATCTCCGGCTCCTCCAGCGTCATTTCCTCCATCGAGGGTGAAACGACGCCGTAGCCGGTGGTGCGCACCTGCTCCAAAGCTTCGGCAATACGGTCGTATTCTTTTTTGGCGCTGATCAGATCCCGCATCAGGGCGATCAAATGATAATCTCCCTTGATTTCACAGCCGCATTCTTCCCCTAAGGTCTTGTAGAAGAGGTCCGGCTTTACCTCCAGGTTATAGCATACGGCGCCTTCACCTAACAGCACCTGATCAAGCGAGAGACTGCGGACATTTTCACTGCTTTCAAAAGCGGAAAGAAGCGTGGTATAGTCGCGCATTTTGATAACGTCGCCGCCGAAGGACAGGGAGGAGAAGATCTCCTGCATCAGAGGATGCTCGGCCGGTAGCGCCTGGATCCAGGTGGGAATTTTAATGCGCATCTCGCGCAGCGGGAATTCAAAGAGTACGCGCTCTAAAATTGCCTGAATATCAGAGAGCTCCATTTGCGATACGTCCGAGGGGATTACGGGAATTCCGTATTTTTCCTCCAACGCCAGCTGAAGCTTTTGGGTGTCCACCGAATAGGGCTCGGTGGTGTTTAAAATTACGATAAACGGCTTGCCTAAATCCTTCAGCTCGCTGATTACGCGCTCTTCAGCATCGATATAGCTGCTGCGCGGCAGCCCGGTAAAGCTGCCGTCACTGGTAACTACCACGCCGATAGTGCTGTGATCGCGGATTACTTTTTGTGTGCCGATCTCCGCGGCACGCTCAAAGGGCATTTCTTCCTCAGACCACGGGGTACGCACCATCCGGGGCATATCGTCCTCCGTATGTCCCAAAATGCCGTCAATCAGGTAACCTACGCAGTCAACAAGCCGTACATTGAAAGAGGTATGCTCATCCAGGTCGATTTTTACTGCTTCATTGGGAACAAATTTCGGCTGGGTGGTCATAATCGTTTTTCCGCTGGCACTTTGCGGAAGTTCATCCATGGTACGTATTTTTTCATTCTCATTGTCGATGTTGGTTAGAACCTGAAGATCTATGAACTTTTTTATATAGGTGGATTTGCCGCTTTTTT
>CAJMLN010000030.1 GCA_905214315.1 uncultured bacterium
TGAATACTACCCGAAAGCACTATGCTGCCATGGCAGAGGAAAACCGCCGGCTTGCGGCACAGTCAATCAAACTGCGGGATAAAAATTCAAAAGGAGATCTTCTCCGCTGATGCCGCATTTTTTCCATATATAAAAAGAGCCGTTTTCCTACGGCTCTTTTTCATTCAGCCGATGAACATCTGCGTCCAATAATTGCCCTCGGCAGCATATCCCATACCAATCTGTGTAAAAGAAGCGTTCAGAATATTGGCTCTATGTCCCGGAGAATTCATCCACGCCTCCACAACTTCTTCCGGCGTCCGCTGCCCCATCGCAATATTTTCTCCTGCCGTTGTGTAAGAGATTCCAAAAGTTTTCATCATATCAAACGGACTTCCATAAACCGGTGAAGTATGACTGAAATAATGCTCATCCCTCATATCCTGCGATTTCTTCCGCGCAACAGCGGAAAGTTCGCTGTTCCAAGCAAGCGGAGACAAACCGTTTTCTATGCGAATTTGATTGACAAGCTCCGTCACTTTTTTCTCATATTCCGAAATGGCATCTTCGTTTGGCAATTTTGTTTCTTCAGTCTGGTCCGGCTCTACCGTTTCTTCCGGATGCTTGTCTTCTGTAGCCGGAGAGGGCGTCGCCTCCGCGTCAGGCGCAGTCCGATCTAAGTCGTTTTGTCCGGATGGCGCTGTTTCCTTTTCCTCGCTTTCAGGAAATTCCGTAGTCTCCTCGGGAATTATGATAGAATCATCATTTGCCTCACTTAATAAGACAGTTTGCAGATCTGTATTGATGGCGGCAGAAGAATTTCCGCTCCTATTTGCGGCACTGTTTTTATGAATAACAGCCGGAAGCGCTGAATATGCCGAATAACGTGTATGGAATTGTGTTGTTTGTCTTCCTGCCGCAGCGGCTAAAAGTACAATTCCCAGAATACAGGCTGCAGCTATACAGGTTAATCTTTTTTTCACTACAAGCACCTCAAATACTTAAAAATGATACCTTCTGTTTCTATTATACTAAATGTCATAGGAAAATTGCAATGCAAAAAATATGGAAAAGCTTCTATTATTTCTCGGTATCACTATCTCATCCAAGCCCTTAAAATCCGCTATTATAGTTCCGTTTTTGCAATGAAAAATCCGGCGGAAAATCCGCCGGAGCAATGATTTTTTACAGAATATATTTATGCATATTGTTCTTTTCAGGACTTTCTCCTAAATGCGCCTTAATATACTCCGCATCAATGATTACCTCGTGCATGGGAAGCTCATTGCTGGCCGAAAACGAAAGCTCATCCAACAATTTTTCCATTACAGCCGTCAATCGCCGCGCACCGATATTTTCATTGATCTCATTTTCCTCAAAGGCATAATGAGCGATCATATCAATCGCTTCATCCGTAAATTGCAGATCCACATTATCCACTTTGAGCAAAGCCTGATATTGATGCAACAGCGCATTATCCGTACGCGTCAAAATATCCTTCAATTCTCGCTCGCCTAAAGCGTTGAGCGCAACATGCAGCGGAAAGCGACCCTGCAGCTCCGGAATGAGATCCGTAATTTTAGAAAGATGAAAGGCGCCGGCGGCAATAAACAGAATATAATCCGTTTTAATCGGGCCGTACTTGGTATTGACGGTACATCCCTCCACCAATGGCAGGATATCCCTCTGTACACCCTCTCGACTTACGTCCGGTCCTCTGCCCGAACCGGAACCGGAAGCAATCTTATCAATTTCATCAATAAAGATAATACCGCTCTGCTCAGCCCGCTCCAAAGCCTCCTGGGTTACGGAATCCATATCAATCAGCTTATTCAGTTCCTGCTGGGCAATAACTTTTCTTGCCTCCTTTACAGGCATTTTCCGCTTTTTTGTTTTTTTTGGCATCATACCGCCGAAGATATCGCCGATCACAATCTCTGGCTGACCGGGCATTTCCACATTCATTCCTGAGGGTTTATCTTCTACCTCAAGTTCAATCATCAGATCTTCGATTTTTCCTGACTCCAAGTCGTTTTTGATGGCTTCCCTTCTGACGGAAAGCTCCTCCGACTCATCCGCTTTTTTCTTCCGCATAGGCAAAAGAATATCGATCAGCCGGCTCATGGTCACATTTTCCAGTTTATCATGCAGCTGATTTTTCTTTTCTTCTTTAATCAAACGGATAGAAGCTTCCGCCAGATCGCGGATCATGGAATCCACATCGCGCCCCACATAGCCGACCTCGGTAAATTTTGTTGCCTCCACCTTTACAAACGGCGCGCCCACGATCTTGGCAATCCGCCGGGCAATTTCTGTTTTACCTACTCCCGTAGGACCGGACATAATGATGTTTTTAGGGGTGATTTCATCCTGCAGCTCTTTGCTGAGCCTGCTGCGGCGGTAACGGTTCCGCAGGGCGATCGCTACTGTTCGCTTGGCTTCGTTTTGCCCGATAATATAACGGCTTAATTCGTCAACCACTTCTTTAGGGGAATAATTCATTCTGTTTACACCTCCAGCACCGTAATATGATCATTGGTATATACGCAGATTTCGCCCGCGATCTTCAGCGCCTTATAGGCAATTTCCTTGGCCTCCAGCTCCGTGTTCTGCGCCAGTGCTCTGGCCGCGGCCAACGCATAATTTCCACCGCTGCCAATTGCGACAATTCCGTCGTCCGGCTCAATGACTTCCCCCGTACCTGAAAGCACCAGGGTTCCCGTCTTATCCGCAGCAATGAGCATGGCCTCCAGCTTGCTTAAAGCGCGGTCGCGGCGCCACATCTGCGCAAGCTCTACGCTAGCCCGATAAAGGTTGCCCGAATGCTCCTGTAATTTAGATTCAAATAAATCACAAAGAGTAAAAGCATCGGCAACGCTTCCGGCAAAGCCTACGGAAACCGTATCATTATACAGCCTGCGCACCTTTATCGCTCCGGCCTTCATGACAACGGATTCCCCCATGGTAACCTGACCGTCGCCGGCAATAGCACATTTGCCGTCTTTGCGGACGCAGACTATTGTTGTTCCTCTCAATTCCATTTTCACAAGCTCTCCTTTATCTGTAATATTCTCTCCAGTGCGCGTCTGGCAATAAAATCGTATCTGGCCTGCTTTCCGCCCTTTATTTTTTGTTCTGGCGGTTCCAGTATGCCAAAATTGATATTCATCGGCTGAAAATTTCTGCCGCTTCCGGAGGATATATAATACCCCAGCGCTCCTATTGCGGTCTCTTTGGTAAAATTAGGTGTTTCTTTTCCCAAAATCTGCGCCGCCATTGAAATACCGGCTACAAATCCAGACGCAGTGGACTCAATATATCCCTCCACACCGGTGATCTGGCCGGCGAAAAATATTTCCGGCCTTTTTTTTAAGGAAAAGCATTTGTTCAGCAGCTTGGGCGAACATATGTAGGTGTTGCGGTGCATGACACCGTAACGGACAATCTCACAGTTTTCAAGCCCGGGAATCATGGAAAATACGCGTTTCTGCTCCCCGAATTTCAAATGCGTCTGAAACCCAACCATATTATAAAGTGTATCAGCTGCATCGTCCCGCCGGAGCTGTACCACCGCATACGGCGTTTTTCCTGTGCGGGGATCAAGAATTCCCACCGGCTTGCAGGGGCCATAGGCCAAAGTCTGCGGACCGCGTGCCGCCATAATTTCCACCGGCATGCAGCCCTCAAAAACCTGCCCATCAAAGCCGTGAACCTGTGCCGTTTGCGCATGTACAAGCTCAAAAACAAAGCGGTCATATTCTTCTTTTTCCATCGGACAATTGATATAATCATCGCCCCGGCCGTATCTGCCGGCAGAAAACGCAATTTCCATATTTATGGAATCTTTGGTAAGAATCGGAGCGGCCGCATCAAAAAAGTGACAGTATTCCTCACCGGTCAAATTCAAAATTTCCGCGGTAAGAGCTTCACTGCAAAGCGGTCCTGCGGCAATAATTACCGCTCCTTCGGGAATTTTTGTTACCTCTTCATTAATAAAATGCACGTTGGGAAATGAGAGCAGCCTCTCCCGCACACATCGGGAAAAGCTTTCCCGATCTACAGCCAGCGCTCCCCCAGCGGGCACGGCGCACTGATCCGCGCACTGCATAATCAGGGAATCCACCGCCCGCAGCTCGGCCTTCAGCAGCCCGGCGGCATTCTCCAGTCTGTCCGAGCGGAGTGAATTAGAGCATACCAACTCCGCAAAACCGCCTGTTTTATGCGCCGGCGTAAGTTTTTTGGGGCGCATTTCATATAAATCCACCACGATCCCCCGCTTGGCCAGCTGATAAGCTGCCTCGCATCCGGCAAGCCCAGCCCCAATAATTACAGCCTTTGCATTATTCACTTTCTTTTTCCGTTTCCTTTTTTGCTGATTTTACAAATTTGCAGTCAAAATTATTGCAAAGAATTTTCCCCTTAAAGCCCTTAATTAAAAATCCTCCGCATTCAGGGCATTTTTCCCCCGTCGGCAGACCGGTGGCAGCAAAATCACATTCCGGATAATTGGAACAGCCATAGAATTTTTTACCCTTTTTGGAAATACGTTGCACCAGCTTACCTCCACATTTGGGGCAGGGAACTTTTATTTCATCTGCAGGCAGAGGCTTGGTGGATTTACATTCCGGATAATTCGGGCATGCAAGGAATTTTCCGAACCGTCCGCTGCGCACCACCATCTTTGCTCCGCATTTAGGACAGGGCTCGTCGGTTTCTACCACCGGAACCTTAACGCGTTCAATTTGGCTTGCCTTATCCAGGCACTGCTTAAACGGTCCGTAAAAATCATCTACAACCTTTACCCAATCTTTGTCTCCGTTTTCAATATCGTCCAGCTCTTCCTCCATAGAAGCGGTAAATTTGAGATCCACGATATTTGAAAAATTCTCCGCCATCATATCGGTAACGCAAATTCCCAGTGCCGTCGGCTTTAAGGTCTTTTTTTCCCGTTCGATATAATCCCGCTCAAGAATAGTGGATACGGTAGGTGCATACGTGCTGGGCCTTCCAATCCCCTTGATTTCCATCTCTTTCACCAGCGAAGCCTCGTTATACCGCGGCGGCGGTGAAGTGAAATGCTGCTCCTTTTCAAAATCATTCCAGACCAATTGATCGCCAATCTTCATTTCAGGCAGTGTTCCGCCGGTCTTTGTTTCCTCTTTGTCGGAATCCACATACAGAGCCATAAAGCCGTCAAAAATTCTCTTGGCCGTTCCGGTCTTAAACAAATAACGGTCATTGGCAGTAATTCCCACGCTGATAGTAGCATATTTAGCCGCAGCCATCTGGCAGGCAACGAAGCGTTCAAAAATCAGTTTATACAGCTTATACTGGTCGTTGGTAAGGCTGGCCTTTACCGCCTCTGGTGTAAAGCTCATAGAGGTAGGACGGATTGCTTCGTGCGCGTCCTGACTGTTCTTTTTCGCTTTATAGAAATGAGGCTTCGCCGGCAGATATTTGGCCTCATAGTTTGCGGAAATATACTCCCTAACCTCATTAACAGCTTCTGCCGCAATGCGCACAGAATCCGTACGGATATACGTAACCAAACCTGTTCCTACGCCGTTGATTTCCACGCCTTCGTACAGCTGCTGCGCCAGCATCATGGTTTTCTTAGTTGTAAAGCCAAGCTTTCTGGAGGCATCCTGCTGCAGAACACTGGTGGTAAACGGCGGAGGCGGATTCTGGCTTTTAGAGCCCTCTTTATATTCACTTACCAAATATTCGGCGCCCTCCAGCTCCTGTATAATGCCTAAAACCTGTTCCTCGTTATTCAGCTCGATTTTATTCTTCTTGTCCCCATAAAAATGTGCGGCAAACTTCTTGCGTGATTTTTGCGGGGAAAGCAAAACATCCAGCTCCCAGTATTCCACAGGTACGAAATTTTCAATCTCCCTCTCCCTGTCCACAACCATTTTGGTTACCGCCGACTGCACTCTTCCTGCGCTGAGACCGCTTTTTATTTTGTGCCACAGAATCGGGCTGATCTCATATCCCACCAGGCGATCCAGCACACGTCGGGCCTGCTGTGCGTTCACCAAATCCAGGTCAATTCCCCGCGGCTGATCAATCGCATTGCATACGCAGTTTTTTGTAATTTCATTAAAAACCACCCGACAGCTGGAATCCTCAGGAATTTTCAAAAGCGAGGCCAGATGCCAGGAAATCGCTTCCCCTTCCCGGTCAGGGTCGGTAGCCAGAAAAACCGTATCGGCTTTTTGGGCTTCCTCTTTTAATTCCTGCGCGATCTCCTTCTTGGAAGAAATCAGGGTATACTGCGGCGCAAAATGATCCTCGATTTTAATGCCCAGCTTACTTTTGGGCAAATCAATGATATGCCCGCCGCAGGCAAGAACTTTATATTCCTTGCCTAAAAATTTTCCGATTGTTTTTGCTTTGTGGGGGGATTCAACAATAAGTAATTTTGCCATATATTCTACTCCGTTTTTTTCTTATCTGCATAAAGAATACTCTCTTCCGGGAAACTGTTTGATATACCCGGCTATTTCTAGCATCATTAACGCAGTATTGATTTCATTGATATCAGCCTGCAGAGAATTTTCTATCTTTTCCGCAGGAAGATCTTCCACAGCCAGCATCTCTAAAATCTGCCTTTGCAGAGGATCCATATTTTCAGGAATCTCAAATTTTTCTATTTTCCTTACTTTATAAATACCATACTCCATTAAAATATCCTCTGGCGAAAGCGCACAAACACAACCGTTTTTTATCAAATAATTAGTGCCGGCGCTGGAGGGAGAGGTAATATTGCCCGGAACGGCAAAAACCGTTTTATTCTGTTCCAGTGCAAAATCCACTGTAATCATCGTTCCGCTGGGGATTCCCGCTTCCACCACCAGCAAGCAGTGTGAAAGACCGATGATCAGCCGATTTCGCTGCGGAAAATTCTCTTTCTGCGGCCGTGTCGTGGGCGGGTATTCACTCAAAACAAGACCGTTTTGCGCAATTTTCCGATAAAGCGCCGTATGGGATGCCGGATAGATGAAATCAACGCCGCCGCCCAAGACGGCAATCGTCTTTCCTCCGCGGGCAAGCGCAGCCTCATGGGAATAGCCGTCAACACCGTCCGCCATCCCGGAGACAATGCAAATTCCGTTTTCCGCCAGCTCCTGTGAAAACATTTCCGCACATTCCCTGCCGTAGCGGGTCGCCCTGCGCGAGCCGATAACCGCAATACAGGGCTCCTGCACCAAAGAAAGATCTCCGATATAATATAAAATCGGCGGGGGCGCGTCGATTTCCCTCAGCTGCGGCGGAAAATCGGATGAAGAATAAAATACCGCGTTTATAGCATGCTCTACCATATAATGAAGCATACCCTCGCACGATGATTTCCATGCACCGCTTCTGATCTCCCCTAAAATTTCAGCAGAAAGAAAAGAAAGCTCACGATCTCCGCGCTCTATTCCCTATAAAAAAGCTTCTTTTGTCTGATACTTAAAATATAATTTGGCAAAGCGCCGGGCGCCTATATTTTTTATATTATTGAGATACAGCCAAAATAACTCCTGCGGTGAAAGCAAAACGCGTTTCTCCTTCCTCTTTAAATTTTACTATAGTATTTACAATATTATATTAAAAACTTTTTCGTGTCAACATAAAAATGGGCGTCCTTTATTCAGAGGACGCCCTATGTTTTATTTTTATCCAGATTTTTTTAAACGGTACCAGCAAAATCACCGCACTAACCGCTATCGCTGCAGCAAGACATATTCCGCCAAAAAGCAAGCTGTTGGAATAATACTCTCTGACAGTTCCTATTGATTTATTTCGCAAATCGCTGTACCATTGAAACTCTTTCGTTCCCGTAACAGAAGGTTTCTTGGTGTCCTCCTGGTCTTCTATAGAAATTTCTCCGGAAATACCGGGCGCTTGATATGGAAGAACGGCAAAAGCATCAATACATATCCGGCTGCATCCTCCGGGCAAAGAAACAAATTCAAAAATTGTTCCCTGTTCTTTTATTTCTTCAACGGTAATTGAAGAAGAATATAAAAACCACTTATTCTGCCGGATTGGTTCTTTAAATTCTGCAAGAAGCTGTTCCCCCGCTTTTGCCTGAATAGAGTATTCCTCTTCTGCATTGATATTGGAAAGACGAATATATATATTTAACGTAAAAATTCCTGTTTCCCTCAAATAAGGGGCAATATCAATTTTGGGAGAGATAAAATCTCCTTCAGTTTCAAACTGCAGATAGTTATTTCCCTTATATCCGCCGCTGTTTTGAAGGGAAAGCGAGCCGCCGTCACTGTACCACCCGGTATCTGCAATATCCTGAACACCAAGGAAGAATGAGCTTTCCACCGGAATCAAACCGGAATCATAGACACCGGTCGCAAAGGATGTTACCGCCGTTATAGAAAAAACAATAAAAAGAACGACCGCGATGCAGATTTTTTTCATTTTGATGCCTCCTGTGACGGCTTTGCGCCAATATATTTGGTATATGCCCTATAAAAAGCGGAATAATCGTTAAATCCGCTCATTAATGCTGCAGTTGATGTTTGACACCCTTCAGCAATCAGCTGCTGTGCCATAACGACCCGTTTACGGATAATATATTCCATCACCGGCAAACCGGTATACTTTTTAAACATATGTCCTAAATGATATTTGCTGATAAAAAAACGTTCAGCCAACTCCTCCAAACGAAACGGCTGTGAAATATTTTCATTAATATAATTCACGATTTTTGTGATCAGCTGTCCTCCGATATCTCCCTGAACTCCAGAAGAAAATTCATTATGCAACACAACTAAAAGTTCATTGAGAACCAGCTTTGCCATGATGGATCGCTCCGGCTCATTCAATGCAATACAAGAGGAAATTCGTTCAAAAGTCTGTACCACCGACTGCTGAATATCTGGATAAATATTTTTTACACCAAGTTCACGATTGTTAAAAATATCTAAAAGAAGCGCCGAATTTTCAAATACCGTATTTTCGTCAAAATGTACTACCAGGCGCTCATAAGGCGTTTTTTCCGAAACATTGATGTAGTGAAACTCTCTTGGCCTGAATACCAGCAGGCACCCTGGATAGATTGCATATTTTGTGCCCTCTACAAAAAAAGTCCCATCGCCGCGCTTTATGTAAATAATCTCATACATGTTATGGCAATGCCGGGTAAACTGCGACGCACTGGGCTTTTTATCAATTGTATGATGATAATAAAACCCCTTAAACCTTATGTGTTCCAAACTCGATCTTTCCCTATATATTGAAATTTTTTTGTTTTTTGCCGAGAAAACAGCAGGATTTGCAATGTTCATTGCGCTTTAAGTATAGTATAATATTTTTTAAGCGATAAATCAATAAAAATTTTAGGAGGTACTCTTATGATTATCGGCGCACAGCTCTATTCGGTCCGGGATAAATGCGGTTCCGAAGAAGGCATTAAAGCTACGTTAAAAAAAATGAAAGAGATCGGCTACATTTCCGTGCAGATCAGCGGTTTTGCCTATGACGCGCAAAAAGCCCGAGATTACGCTGACGAATACGGCCTGCATATCGGGCTTACCCACACGGCAATAGACCAAATTATCAATAACACACAGCAGGTGATACAAAACCACAAAATTCTCAAAGCCGATATGATCGGCATCGGTTTTCCTGGCGGATATTATAATGAAGGCATATTGGAAACCGACCGGCTGATTGCCGACCTTACACCTGCGGTACATGCAATAGAAGATGCCGGTCTTAAATTCGGATACCACAACCATGCCATAGAGTTTAAAGATCTTGGCGGCTATTATCCACTGGATGTTCTATTTGAAAAGACCAACTGGAATTTTATTCTTGATGTGGGCTGGGTAGATTTTGCCGGTGCAGACGCCGTAAAGGCAGTGGAAAAATATGCTTCCCGTCTGCAGTATGTTCACCTCAAGGATTTCCGTGCGGCAAAGGATGAAAAGGAACCTGACGGCAACCGCATTGTATCCTTGTATAAAGGAAATGTTCCTTTAGACGCTATCCTTCCGGCATTGAAAAAGGCCGGCACGAAAGTCGCTTATGTCGAAGAGGACAACGCAGTGGAAAAAAACAGCTACCAGGAAATGCAAAACAGTTACGAAGCACTGAAAGAGAGAGGATGGACAAACTGAAATGGCACAATTTATTTTATCTGCTTTTGCAGATGAGGCAGCGGCCGATCTGAAAGGACAGATTGCCGCCCTGAAACGCAACGATATTAATTACATAGAAATCAGAAATGTTGACGGCAAATGCGTGATCGATTACTCTGAAGAAGAAATCGCCGATTTTAAAACGAAACTGGATGCCGCGGGAATCCGGGTTTCCTCCTTAGGCTCCCCCATCGGAAAATACGAGATTACCGATGAATTTGAGCCTCATTTTGAGCGCTTTCAAAAAGCTGTAAAAACCGCGCAGATTTTGCAAACAAAAAAAATGCGGATGTTCAGCTTCTTTATCCCCGACGGAAAAGCGGCTGCCGATTACAGCGAAGAGGTTTACCGCAGACTTTCCCTTATGCTGGAATATTCCAAAAAGGAAGGCATTGAGCTCTGCCATGAAAATGAAGCCCGGATCTACGGCCGGCGGCCTGAGGAAGCTTTGGAGCTGCAGGAAAAACTGCCGGATTTAAAAACAATTTTCGATCCAGCTAATTATATTATGGAAAATGCCGATATCACCTGGGCAATAGACAGAATCGCCCCGTATGTGGAATATCTTCATATCAAAGACGCCTGCCTGGAGGATCATAAAATCGTACCCGCCGGCTACGGCGACGGCAAAATTGCCGAGGTACTTGAAAAAGTAAGCAGAGCAAGAGGTAACCGAACACTCTTCCTGACGGTAGAACCTCACCTTTTTGCTTTTACGGGATATTCCAACATAGATAACCGGGAATTAAAGCATAAATTCAGCTATGCAAACCAAAATGAATCTTTTGATGCCGCAGTGAACGCTTTAAAAGCAATATTGAATCAATTAAAATATAAAAAAGGAGAGGACAACAAATGGAAAAAGTAAAATTCGGTATTATCGGCGCCGGCAACATGGGTTCCGGCCATTTCAGAAGCTTTATGACGGGTGCAGTCACAAATGGCGAATGTACCGCAATCGCAGATCTGCTGCCGGAAAAGCTTGAAGAAAAGAAAAAAATAGCCGAGGAACTGAATCCCGAGGCCGGCAAAAAAGTACAGTATTTCAACAGCGGTGACGAACTCATCGAAAGCGGCTGCTGCGATGCGGTAATCATTGCCGTTCCCCATTATGATCATCCCGTATTTGCGATAAAAGCTATGAAAAAAGGGATACATGCTTTGGTAGAAAAACCTGCGGGTGTTTATACCCTGCAGGTACAGGAAATGCTGGATGAGAGCCAAAAACATCCGGAACTGAAGCTTGGTATCATGTTTAACCAAAGAACCAATCCGCATTTTAAGAAAATGAAACAGCTGATTGCCGACGGGGAGTTAGGTGAAATTACCCGTTTAAACTGGATCATTACCAACTGGTACCGTACACAAAGATATTATGATGTAGGCGGCTGGCGTGCTACCTGGAAAGGCGAGGGCGGCGGCGTACTCTATAACCAGGCCCCCCACAATATTGATCTGTTCCAGTGGATCCCCGATATGATGCCGAACAAGGTGCATGCTTTCTGCCATTTTGGAAAATGGCATAACATTGAAGTGGAAGATGACGTAACCGCCTATTTTGAATATCCTAACGGTGCCACCGGCGTATTCATCACCACTACCGGCGATGCTCCGGGTACCAATCGTTTTGAAATCTGCGGTGACAGAGGCAAACTTGTATATGAAGGTGACAAACTGACTTTTGTAAAAACCGACGTTTCTATTAAGGAATATACGTATACGACCGACAGCACTTTTGCCCCGCCGGCCATGCAGAATATTGAAATAAAAGTTGAAGGCGATAATCCTCAGCATGTTGGCATCCTCAACAATTTCGCTAATGCGGTTTTAGGAATCGAGCCTCTCTATGCCCCGGCTTCAGATGGTATTAAAGGCGTCACGCTTGCCAATGCTATGCTTCTTTCCGGCTGGATGGGAAAAGCAGTGGAGCTGCCAATTGACGGTAAAGAATTCTTTCATCTGCTTCAGCAGCATATTAAGGATTCCAAATACGTTAAAGTTACGGCAGAAGATACCGGCACGGCGGATCTTTCTTCCACCTATAATTCCAAATAAGCGGGAGATGATTTTGTGAAAAAAGCTGCCATTGTCGGCTGCGGCAGTATTGCTAAAACCCACGCTGAAAATCTTTCGGCAATGGAAAATGTAACAATTACCGCCGTTTGCGATATCCTTCCCCAGCATGCAGAAATCCTGAGGAAGAATTACGCTCCCCAGGCAAAAGTTTATGATGATTTTGATGCGATGCTGGCACAGGAAGAAATTGATGTTTTGCACGTTTGCACCCCCCATTATCTGCACTGTGAAATGGCCTGTACAGCGCTGAAAAAAAATATCAGCGTTTTGCTCGAAAAACCTGTATGCATCAATATGCAGCAGGTAGAACAGCTGCAAAAGGCGGAAGCAGAGAGTCAGGCAAAAATTTGCATTTCTTTCCAGAACCGCTATTTAACGCGCAACAAGAGGGCCAAAGAGCTGATTCAGAGCGGCGCAGCCGGAAAAATTTTAGGTGCAAGCGGAAGAGTTCTCTGGCACAGAGACGCGCCCTATTATACCGACAGCCACTGGCGCGGCTTTATGGCCACCGAGGGCGGCGGCGTTATGATCAATCAGGCGATTCATACACTGGACTTGATGCTCTGGCTCTGCGGTAAGCCGGAGCGCCTATCCGCAACGACTGCCAACCATCATTTAAAAGGCATTATCGACGTAGAGGATACAGCGGAAGCCTGCATCACCTTTGAGAACGGCGCCCGCGGAATCTTTTTCGCCACTACAGCCAATTATACCGATTCCCCCATATCGCTGGAAATTGCCTGCGAAAAAATGCTTTTGGAACTGAAAAACGATGATTTGTACATCGACGGCGTTCCGCAGAAATTGGAGGAAAGCATTGTGATGGAATCCGGCAAAGCGTATTGGGGCGTAGGCCATAAAATACTGTTCCAGGATTTTTATGCCCGCCTTGAAAGCGGTGAAGCGATGCCTATTGATGTTGCCGAAGCAGCGAAAGCACTGCGTGTACTGCTGGCTATATATGCGTCAAACGGAAATGATATTAGTTTAAAAGGATAACTACGATGAAAAATTTTTTTGATGAAAAAATTCTTCTTGACAGTGACACCGCCTGTGAGCTGTACGAAAAATATGCCAAAGATCAGCCCATTATCGACTATCACTGTCATCTGAACCCTCAGGAAATCTATGAGGATAAAAGCTTTTCCAATATTGGAGAGCTGTGGCTGGCCGGTGACCATTACAAATGGCGGGCCATGCGGCAGAACGGTATAGATGAAAACTTTATTACCGGCAGCGCCGGCTATAAAGAAAAATTCATAAAATTTGCCTCTACCATGGAATACGCTCCCGGTAACCCGCTTTATTATTGGGCGCATATGGAGCTGGCACAGCTTTTCGGCATCCGGAAACCGTTGAAGGAAAAAAATACCAAAGCCATCTGGAATGAGGCCAATCAGGCAATTGCCGGCGGTGGCTTCACGGCCCAAAGCCTCATTAAGCGCTGCAGGGTAAAAGTGATCTGTACCACGGATGATCCTGCCGATACGCTGAAATATCACACAAAAATGAAGGATTTTTCCTTTGTGAAGGTATTGCCCACTTTCCGCCCGGATATCATCTGCTTCGGATTGAACCGTAACGATATTTTGGATTATATTCAAAAGCTCGGCGCTTCGGAAAATACGGAAATTGCCTCCTTTGACGTGCTTCTGGAAGTTCTGGAAAAACGCATGGAGTATTTTGCCCAGGCGGGCTGTGTAGTAGCTGACCATGCGTTGGAACACATTCCCCCGCGCATGGGTACCTATGAAGACGCTAAACGCGCCTTTACAGACGTTCTGCAAGGCCGGAAAATTGATGAAGCGGCCCTTGATCTCTATACCGATTTTATGACACGCTTCTTCGCCGTACGGTATTCCCGGCGCGGCTGGACCATGCAGCTGCACATGGCACCTCTGCGCAATGTAAATACCCGGCTGTTCCGCCGCACAGGCACCGACAGCGGAATCGACGTCGTAGGCGACCCGATTTCCGCCCAAAGCTTCGCCCGGCTGCTGAATGACATCAATAATGAGGACCCCCTGCCTAAAATGGTATTCTATTGCTTAAACGCAACGGTAAACGATATGATCGCTGCCATGACCGGCGCCTTTTCCGAAGCGATTCCCGGAAAAATGCAGCTGGGGTCCGCCTGGTGGTTCAATGACCATGTAGACGGTATTAAAGCGCAGCTTCATTCCCTGGCCAACGCAGGGCTTTTAGGGCGCTTTATCGGTATGCTTACCGATTCCCGCAGCTTTACCTCTTATGTCCGCTTCGACTTTTTCCGCCGTATTCTCTGCACCGAGATCGGTTCCTGGGTAGAAAAAGGCGAATTTGACTCCGACTGCGGCAGGCTGATTGAGGGGATTTCTTATCAAAATGCAAAGGACTATTTTAATTTTTAAAGGAGAACGGTAACTATGGATATGACTTTCCGCTGGTACGGCGAAAAAGATCCTGTCACGCTGGAATACATCAGCCAGATTCCTTTAATGAGCGGTGTTGTTACGGCTATCTATGACGTTCCCGTAGGACAGGTATGGCCGCTGGAGCGCATTATAGCCCTAAAACAGGCCGTAAACGCCAAGGGCCTGAAGATGGAAGTAATTGAAAGCGTGCCGGTGCATGAGGACATTAAAATGGGCGCTCCCAACCGGGATACCCTTATTGAAAATTACTGTGCCACCATACGGAACCTGGGAGCCGCGGGCATAAAGGTAATCTGCTATAATTTTATGCCGGTGTTTGACTGGCTCCGCAGTGATTTAAAGATGAAAACCGCCGATGGCGCTACCTGCCTGGCCTATGACCAGCAGACCGTAAACGCAATGGATCCCTCTAAGGGAGAACTCTCTCTTCCCGGTTGGGATGAGAGCTATACAAAGGAACAGCTGCAGGGACTGCTGGAGGCTTACAAAGCGATTGACGCAGAGCAGTTGATGCAGAATCTGATCTATTTCCTCAAAAAAATTATTCCCGTATGTGAGGAATGTGATGTAAAAATGGCCATTCATCCGGATGATCCGCCATGGAGCATGTTCGGTCTTCCCCGCATCATCACCGGCGAGGAGGGCATTGACCGCATGTTTGCCGCTGTTGACAGCCAATATAACGGCCTGACGCTCTGTACAGGCTCTTTAGGCTGCAGTCCGAAAAACGACATGGTAAAGCTGGCGGCAAAATACGCCAGAATGGGACGTATTCACTTTTTGCACGCCCGGAACATCCGTTTTACCGGCGAGGCAAAATTCAACGAAAGCCCCCATCCCACTGCATGCGGATCTCTGGATATGTACGGGATTATGAAAGCATTGTATGACAACGGCTTTGACGGGTATACCCGCCCCGACCACGGACGCAATATTTGGGGAGAGGACGGCCGTCCCGGCTACGGCTTATACGACCGCGCGCTGGGCGCCTGCTACATAAACGGCCTTTGGGAGGCTATTGTAAAAGGAGAAAAAGCATGAAATTACCCTTTCAAATTGATTTAAGCGGCAAGGTTGCCGTTATCACTGGCGCCGGCGGTGTGCTTTGCAGCGGTTTTGCCAAAATACTGGCAGCCTGCGGCGCTAAAGTGGCACTTTTGGACATTAACACAGCGGCAGCTCAGGCCGTTGCCGATGAAATTATTGCCGAGGGCGGCACGGCAATTGCCGTAGAAGCCAACTGCCTGAAAACCGACAGTCTGCAGGCAGCGTATGAAAAAGTAAGCGCAGAGTTAGGGGCCTGCGATATTTTAATCAACGGTGCCGGCGGCAACAATCCTCGTGGAACGACCGATAACGAGACGATGATGCCCGACATGCTGGATAACAAGGATTTGAAAACATTTTTTGATCTGGATCCCGACGGTATCCGCTTTGTTTTTGATCTGAATGTGGTTGCCGCGGTTCTTACAACTCAGGCCTTTACAAAGGAAATGGTAAAAATCGGCGGCGTTATCCTGAACGTTTCCTCCATGAATGCGTTCCGTCCACTGACAAAAATTCCGGCCTATTCCGCGGCAAAAGCGGCGGTTTCCAACCTGACCCAGTGGCTTGCCGTACATTTTGCCCCCTGCAATATCCGCGTCAACGCCATTGCCCCGGGCTTTTTTGTGACCAACCAAAATAGAGAGCTTCTGTTTAAAGATGGTCAGCCCACGGCCAGAACCGAAAAAATCCTGCGCGGAACACCGATGAACCGTTTCGGTGAAACTGATGATTTAACCGGTACCCTGCTGTGGCTGGTATCCGACGCGGCCTCCGGGTTCGTTACTGGTGTTGTCGTTCCCGTAGACGGCGGTTTTGCGGCCTACAGCGGTGTATAAAATATAATAAATACAGTAAAATAAAAGCAGAGAACATCCTCTGCTTTTTATAATTTTAATATTTCCGGTATTTTGTCAAATTTTGTTGACTTTCCTAAACACACCAATTATAATGATAAATAAGGTGATAAGAGATGATATATAAAAGAGCGCTCTATATAGAGGATTATAAAAAACATAAAAAAGGTGGGTATGAGCATTTAAAATTCATGCTTCTCTTTTCGGTAATAGTTCTTTATTTTGAAGCTGTTTTTAAAATATTCACCGCGGGAAATATTTTCGGTTCAGGATTTTTTCCGCGGTTCTTTTTCAGCATAGCTTACGGCGGACTCGGGTATCTTCTATCCTCCCTGTTTCCAAAAGAAAAAATCAACAAAACCATTGCCTCCTGTCTGATCTTTCTCACAGGTCTTCTTTATATTATCCAATTCTTAATTTATAAACAATTCAAGCAGTTCTATGACATCAGCACCATGGCCGGCGGCGCCAGTGATGCCCTTACAAGTTATTTTTCCGATCTGCTTCGCCTGATCTTTCCGCAGGGGGGTATTTTTGTAATATTATTGTTTTTTCTTCCCTTTGTTCTCTATCTTATTTTCAGTAACAAGTTTCTTCCTGCCCTGCAAAGCAAAGCCATCGTAAGGCTTATCTCTGTTGCCACATCAGTCTTTTCTTATATACTTGCTATTATTCTCGTCTTTACCAGCAGCATTCATGCGCCTGTCTATCGCGATCAATATAATTTTCAATCGGCAGTAAGCAGTTTCGGGCTGATTACCGGTATGCGCTTAGATATTCAGAATAAGCTGTTCGGGAATCCCCTGACTTTTGAACAGCCGGAAATTCCGGTACAGGGTCTTGAGCCTACATCACCGCCGGAGGAAAACGATCCCGGTCCGACAACGCAGCCTGTTATAACCGGAGATAATATAATAGACCTTGACTTTGACCTGCTGAACCAAAATGCTTCTGCGGAAATACAGGCGCTTAATACGTATGTTCAAAGCCTTACGCCTTCTCAAAAAAACGAATATACCGGTTTATTTAGGGGAAAAAATCTGATCATGATAACCGCCGAAGCCTTTTCTGCTGAGGTTATCAACCCTTCGCTTACGCCTACACTCTACCGTCTTGCAACAAAGGGAATTAATTTTACCGATTATTATCAGCCGGCAAGCGCTGGAACAACCGGCGGGGAATATCAGAATATTTTTGGAATGATGCCTACTGACGGTGGAAAATCTTTTAAAAACACCGCGAATCATCTGAACTACTATACCATGGGCAGCCAGCTGAATCGTCTGGGATATTATGGCAAGGCTTTTCACAATAATTCCTATACCTATTATGACCGTAATATTACGCATAATAACCTCGGCTATTCTGATGGGTTTATGGGGTATGGCAATGGGATGGAACAGTACGTAAAAAATTATTGGCCGCAAAGCGATTACGAAATGATCAGCGGCACGTTGCCCACCTATATCGATAAGCAGCCCTTTAATATCTACTATATGTCCGTAAGCGGGCATAGCGGTTATACTCGCAGCGGCAACTCTATGACTAA
This sequence comes from uncultured bacterium, assembly GCA_905214315.1. GTDB lineage: Bacteria > Bacillota > Clostridia > Christensenellales > QALW01 > UMGS1322. The sequence continues at coordinate 18,071 of CAJMLN010000030.1, forward strand.
CCGGCACTGGGACAGAGTAAAAGATCTTCCCTATTCAGATGCTGTAAAGGGATATTTAGCGGCGAATCTTGATTTGGAAGATGCCCTTACCTATCTTGTGGACGAGCTTGAAAGCAAGGGCATTGCTGATGACACGGTTATCTGCATTTCTACTGATCATTTCCCTTACGGCCTGGATACCAGCGGAGCGCTGGGAAATATGCCAAATCTTTCAGAACTGTACGGCAATAACGTAACCGATTATTTTCAACGGGATCATTCGCGGCTTATCTTGTGGAGCGGATGCCTGGAGAATCGGGAACCCATCATCGTAGATTCACCTACATTCAGTCTGGATATCCTGCCAACTCTTTCCAACCTATTCGGTACTGAATTTGATTCACGCCTGATGGTTGGCCGAGATGTACTTTCCAATACACCTGCGCTTATCTTTAATACAAATTATGACTGGAAAACAGACTTGGGGACTTATTATGCTTCCAAAAATGAATTTATACCTAAAGATGGAACCATTGCTGTGCCTGATAGTTACATATCTACTATCAAGACCATGGTTTCCAATAAAATGAAATACTGCTCCGGGGTATTAGATACCGATTATTTTCGGCATGTTTTTGGACAAAATTAATACAATAAAATATATAAAAAAGCACTTTTATTTTTATATTTGAAATCATAAAAATCTAATGTATAACTATAAAATCATAGTTTAAAATGCCGTTTTTTAAAGGAGAAAAAGAGAGTTCAAATCTCTCTTTTCCTATTTTATTTTTATGGCTGTTAATTCTCAAACGGTATAATCATAATACGTCCATTATCAAATTCCAGCCGGACACGGCTCATATTTTGAATGCCCGCCATCTCCAGCATTTCAGAAGGAATCTGCAGCCGGCCGACTCTGTCTATCACCACATATTCCTGATGTGTAGCTTCTGCACCAGTATGCCCAAAATTCACATTCTCAACCGCTGCTGCAGCATCATTGTTAATTTTTAAATACTCTGTGCTGGTTCGTCCATCCCGTATTTTAATAACACGGTCTACCTTCGCGGAAAGTTTCAAATCATGGGTAACGATAATAACAGTAACGCCCAATTCTTTATTAATAGTACGAAAAAGATCCAGAATCATATTCGCCGTAGCGTTATCTACCGCGCCGGTTGGCTCATCCGCCAATAATATCCGCGGCTCATTGGCCAAGGAAAGTGCAATGGCTACTCGCTGCTGCTCACCGCCGGAAAGTGTAAATAGTTTGGAATCTGCCTTGTCAGCAATTCCTACCATGTCCAGCAGCTTTCTGGCCTTTTCATAATCCGGTTTTTTCCCTACAATCTCCATCGGAAGCACAATATTTTCCATGGCTGTAAGATATGGCAGCAGATTCCGAGCACTGTTCTGCCAGATAAACGACACTTTATTTCTTTTATACAGAAGCATTTCCCGATTGGTAAGCTTCATCATATCCAAGCCGTCCACGTACAACTTTCCGGCGCTGGGGCGGTCCAAACCGCCCAAAATATTCAAAAAAGTACTTTTACCGCTGCCGCTGGCGCCGATAATCGCAACAATTTCGCCTTCCTCAATGGTTAAATCCATTCCCTGAAGCGCCAGTACTTCCGTTTCATCTGTTTTATAAATGCGCACAAGATTTTCACAGGCTACAATAGGCGCCATCTTACCGCACCTCCCTGTTATCTTTTATATCAGTTATGACCCCGTCATCTAAAGTATATACTCTGTCGGCAAGCTCCATCATATTTTGATCGTGTGTTGTCATCACAATTGTCATGCCTTCTTCCTGGATCAAGCGATGAAAAACTTTCATAATAATATACGAGGTAGCACTGTCCAACTGCGCAGTGGGCTCATCGGCAAAGATAATGCGCGGCTTATGAACGATTGCTCTTGCAATAGCAATTCGCTGCTGTTCCCCACCGGAGAGCTGGAAAGGCATATGATCCGCTCTGTTCTCAAGCCCCACCAGTTCTAAGCAGTGCATAATACGCTCGCGCTCCATAGGAAGCTCGGCAATCCGCAGCATAAACTCAATATTCTCATAGGCCGTCATCGTTCCCATAAGGGCAACGGATTGAAATACAAAGGAAATATACCGACGCCGAAGCGCGTCGCAATGGTTTTGCGAAATTTGCGTAATCTCTTTATCGTTGATATAAATATTGCCGGAAGTAGGCTTATCCAGCGTACCGAGAATATTCATCAAGGTAGTTTTACCACTGCCGGAACGGCCTTTTAAAATAGTTAAGGCATTTTCCTCCATTTCTACATGAATTCCCTTTAAAACCTGTACAACCGCATTGCCTGAGGGAAATTCGCGACGGATATCTACTCCTCTTATTATACTTGCCATCTTACTCCTCCCCCAGCTTAATAGCTGATGCTGCATTAATACGCTTCAGCATCATAAGTGATACACCCAACCCGGAAGCAATCAGAACAACGATGAAGATGCAGATTTTAATTATATCCGCAAAATGAATGCTTACCTGCAGCGGAGGCATCTGCCCGGCCGAATTAAAAGCTGACTGCAGAAGCGGCGCGAACATATATCCGGAAATTACACCAATTATAAGTCCTAACACAACGGAAGCCAGACACAATAAAATCTGTTCCCACAAAATCATACCATACACATCGCGCACCGGCATACCCAACGCCCGCATTGTTCCGATTTGCAGGCTTCTGCCTTTAATAGATAGCACCCAGTAAATCGCAAAGCCAATCGCACATACCGCTAAAACGGAAATAAAACCCAATGTTAATGAACCGTTTGTAGCCTGGCGCACCGAGTTGATCTGGCTGAGATAAACAGCTTGCTTTCCATCCTGAATATTTTTTAGCCGCGCAAAATACGGAACAGCGATTTTTTTGATATCACTGATATTCTGCTCCGTATTCATCCACACCTGATACGGCTGGTTCGGCGCCACTCTTTCTGCTTCCGCCAAATTGAGTACCACTAAATAATTATCATATGTAACATCATTTTCTGAGGTAATTTCCGGATAATATGCAGGCCAAGCGTCTACAATCGCCAAAACAGTGCAGGCTACCACACTGCCGGCCGGAAGCGTCGTATCCGGACGGACATTAATCGTATCTCCGATTTTTACCTTTCCCAGCGCTGCCGCTGCATTTTCAGAAAGAATACATCCTTTGGGATTACTCTTAAGCATCGCCAAATACTCTTTAAGCGGTTTAGGTAAAATATCATCGCGCCAAGAAACGATATCTCCGTATTCCTCCGGGTCAATTGCCAGCATCGATAAATTATTCGTAATTGATGTGCCATACGGAGTATTAATCCTCGGCTTATTTCCAGTAACTACTTTTGTTGCCTGCGTATTTTCAAGCACATCAAAAAAATACTGCCTGTTAATCTGTTCAGTAGCCGAGGCCGCTGTAAACGTAACATCCGCAATATAATCACAGGGATACTGATACAACGTACTGTCATCTATATTTTTATTCAACGTTCGTGCGGAAATCGAGGAAAACACACCAATCGCTATGGTCAAGACAAGAAATACCACAATAAATTTTTCTCTTGACTGCAAACGTGCGATTCTGGAAAAAGCCGAATATTTCGCCGCACACCAGTGCTTGCCCCGCACTTTCAAAATCAGCTTTAATATAAGCGGATATAGAATAACGAAAAACAGGGCCGCTGCAGCAAAAAAGCAGATAAGCAGCAGATAGGCCAGCGGCTGCACACCACCGGATGAGGTAATAAGTCCCTCCTCCTGATAAACCAGCACATAATACGCGTACGCGCTGATAAGGGCCAGTAATACTGCCAACAGAGACATAGCGATATTGATAATAACTGGCTCTTTCAGCTTTGACCGCTTATACTGAATAATTTCTATCTTTGATGCCCTGTATACTGGCACCAGCATAGTGATAATGGCTAAAACAGCCGCTAAAACACCCGCTAAAACAGCCGTAAAGGAGAGCATCAGTTTAATAGGTGCCCTTTGGGCAAACTCCAAAAAGCCGGAAGTTGTACCCAGAATATTGCACAGCAAAAAGGCCACAAACGGCGCCAACAGCACGCTGACAAGCGCCAGCACACCTCCCTGCCACAAATACAAAAGCACGATTTGCCCGCGTGAAGCTCCCCGCGAATTTAACATGGCAATCTCATTTTTATCATTTTCAATCACCAATTTAGAAATCATAAAAATGAAAAAGATAATTAAAATCATAATGGGTGCATAAAAGAGAATCAGTAATACATTTACAGACTTGCTGTCACTTTTATACGTTTTATACTGCTCTACCGGCGGAATGATTGTAGTAGCATTTTCCCCAAGCCCCCACATTGTTACATTTTTATTTAAATCTTCAATGGCACTAATCGTACGGTCAATACCATTAAAATCGAATTTTGTAAAGTCACCGACATAATACCAGGTAGCCCGGGTTACAAACTCCCGCTCCAAAAAGACATCCTCGTAGCACAGGTTATAATCACAGTAAAATTCCATTCCCGTATCCTGCTCGGCAATGGGATTTAAAGGATTTTCACTGTAATCAAAAATACCTACGATTTTTACTTTTAAAACATTTTCGTTATAATCGGTTAAAATATCCTCACTGCTTTGTGCAACCTGCAGCATTGTTCCCAGCGCCAACAGCTGTTGTTGCTGCGTCGCCCGGCTAATCATCACCTCCACGCAGCCATCCTCATCAAGTTCTCCGGAGGGAAGCTTTCCGTTTACCAGCTCCACAGCGTTTTCATAGCTGTTTGTTGCACGTAGGAATATATTTTTTGTATTTAATTTTTGGCGGTCTCTCACATCGTTCGCCTTTAAAATACCGGTTGATAACGTAATACTCTGCACCATCGCCGGCATACCAAAATCTTTATAAATATAATTTTCAAAATATTCGGTGCCGTAAATAAAATTTTCTTCATGCGTTTCCTGCTTAAACGCAGCCAAAGATCCGGAAAGCCGGATCTCCGCAGGATTGACCTCGTATTCATTCTGATAATTTTCAAGATGTGTAACCAGCATGCGGTGCGAAATTCCCGCTGAATACATCGGAATTGTACAGGCAATCAGAACGGAAATCAGGATACCGGAAA
>CAJMLN010000031.1 GCA_905214315.1 uncultured bacterium
TATTTGTTTATAATGGAGATTTAAAATTCGGAAATTGTCTCAAAAATTAAAGAAGAAGGAGATGTTTATTCTTTCGGTTACGGAATAAATATTGTACATAATTATGAGGTATGTTTATGAGGTGAATCAAGAAAAAAATTCACACATAGATATTGGTACTTATGACTCTTATGGTATTAATGTGTATGTCTGTGTAAATGACAGAAACATGTTTTTGATGAATGTGCCGGATTTATTTCTTGATGAACATAAAGCGTTGGAGTTTGCTAAATTGTGTAATGAAGAGCAGTTAGAGTTGGTTCACTTGAGTGATGTGATTGAGGATATTCTCTCCGACCGTGAGATGCTCGCATAGCACGAAAAGAACCATGAAGTATAAAATTTGCTAAAGAAGGGGTTTAGGATGAGATGCCCTGTTTTTCCTTTGGGTATTACTCTTTTCCTGTAAAAAAATAAAAATTAAATATGGAAACATAACATCTGAGAAATTTATCATCTCAGCTCATTCCCGGAACAGGATTTGGTGCTACATATCACAACCCTGCATCAAACGTTCGGACAAGCAGGAAAGAGTATTACTATATCTGCGCATTTTCATGCGCAGATATTTTTTTGTTCCAGACGGTGTTTTTCGTAGCCGGGGCCGGGCGGATAATAGCCTTGCCTGCCGCCAGAGAGTGTGTTACAATACTTTTATATTTATGCTTTTTATCATTAGGAGGAGTTGCCATGCCGGAAGAAGATATTTGGGAGAAGCTGAAACGCCTTGGAAGGCCGCTGGTGCTCTATGGCATGGGGAACGGGGCGGAATTGATGGTGCAGCAGCTGGCCCGGTATGGCATGGCTCCCGCAGGTTTTTTTGCCAGCGACGCCTTTGTCCGCGGGCAGAGCTTTTTGGGCTTTACGGTTTTGACGTTTTCTCAAGCCCGAGAGCAATTCCCGGACATGATTGTGCTGGTCTGCTTTGGTACCCAGCGGCCGGAGGTGATACAGAATATCCTTTCGCTGGAGGCGGAGGTCTATGCGCCGGAGGTGCCGGTTGCGGGGGACGCAGTGTTTACGCTTGCTTTTGCCCGCCAAAACAGGGGAAAGATAGAAGATGCCTATGATCTGCTTGCGGACGAGGTTTCGCGCTGTACCTTTCGGGAACTGATTCTTTATAAATTAGACGGTGAGCTGCGGCATTTATTGAACTGCCAAAGAGAAAAGGAGGAGCTGTATGCGCTTCTGGCTCTGCATGAAAGCGAAGAGTATCTGGATCTCGGCGCCTATAACGGTGATACGGTATTGGAATTTGCACGGAAAGTGCCAAGCTGGAACGGCATTACCGCATTGGAGCCGGACGGAAAAAATTTTAAAAAGCTAATAAAAAACACGCAGGCGCTTTCGCATATGAACTGTGTGCAGGCGGCGGCAGGTGATTGCTGCGGCATGGTAGGCTTTTCTTCTTTGGGGGGCAGAAGCTCGCGAACCGGCGGGAATATCCGGATTCCGTCGGTAACGGTGGATTCTTTGAAAAAACCGTTTACCTTTCTGAAAATGGATGTGGAGGGCGGCGAAGCGGCGGCGCTCCGGGGCGCGTGCGAAACGATCCGGAAGATGCGTCCCAAAATGCTGGTGGCGGCGTATCACCGCAGCGAGGATATTTTTTCATTGCCCTTAGCGGTGCATCGGATGCGGCCGGATTATCGGATTTATCTGCGCCATCAGCCCTGTATTCCGGCCTGGGATACCAACTATTGCTTTATATAACGGTGGGGGACGGGTTGCCTTATATCTTACTTGTGCGGACACAGGATTTTTCCTGCAAAAAACGCCGTGCGGATTGCCGCTTGCAAAAAAACGGCAAATGTAGTAGAATGAATTTGTTTTAGCGCGTGTGCATAGAATAAACTTTTGGATATCAGGAGGATACTCATGAAAGCAATACAGACAAGCCTTCCGGGCGTGGTAATACTGGAGCCGGATGTGTTCGGCGATCACCGCGGATGGTTTATGGAAACATGGTCAAAAAAGAAACTGGAAGAGGCGGGCATTTTTGCGGACTTTGTGCAGGATAATCAGAGCTTTACGGCAAAAAAGGGAACGCTGCGGGGACTGCATTTCCAGATGAACCCTATGGCGCAGGCAAAGCTGGTGCGGGTTGTGGCCGGCGCGGTGCTGGATGTGGCGGTGGATATCCGCAAAAATTCCCCTACCTATTTAAAATGGGTAAGCGTGGAACTCTCGGCGGAAAACAAGCGGCAGTTCTTTATTCCCCGCGGCTTCGCCCATGGCTTTGCGGCACTGACGGATAACGTGGAGTTTGTGTATAAATGCGATAATTACTACAGTAAGGAATGCGACCGCTCCATTAAATTTGATGATCCCGCCATTGGCGTGGAGTGGGGAATTCAGGATCCTATCGTTTCGGAAAAAGACGCGGGCGCGCCCCTTTTAAGGGACAGCGATTGCAATTTTAAGATGTAAAGGAGAGGCTGTTTTGAAGATTATCGTTACAGGCGGCGCCGGCTTTATCGGCAGCAATTTTGTATATTTTGAGTTGAAAAACCATCCGGAGGACCGGATTATCTGTCTTGACGCGCTTACTTACGCGGGCAATCTGGCCACGCTGGAGGAGGCAATGAAAAATCCGAATTTCCGGTTTGTAAAGGGCGATATTGCCGACCGGGAATGTGTTTTTAAGCTGTTTGAAGAGGAAAAGCCGGATATCGTGGTAAACTTTGCGGCGGAAAGCCATGTGGACCGCTCCATTGAAAACCCGGAAATCTTTCTGCGCACGAATATCCTGGGCACACAGGTGCTGATGGACGCCTGCCGCAAATACGGCATTACGCGCTATCATCAGGTTTCTACCGACGAGGTTTACGGCGACCTTCCGCTGGACAGGCCGGAGCTGTTCTTTACCGAGGATACGCCGATTCATACCTCCAGCCCGTATTCGGCCAGTAAGGCCTCCGCGGATTTATTGGTGCTGGCGTATCACCGCACCTTTAAGCTGCCGGTTTCCATTACACGCTGCTCCAATAACTACGGTCCGTATCATTTCCCGGAAAAGCTGATTCCGCTGATGATTTCCCGCGCGCTGAATAACGAGAGCCTTCCCGTATACGGCAAGGGCGAAAATGTGCGCGACTGGCTGTATGTGGAAGACCATTGCTCGGCGATCGATCTGGTAATCCGCAAGGGGCGTGTGGGCGAGGTATATAACATCGGCGGCCATAATGAACGCACAAATCTGCAGGTGGTAAAGACGATTTTAAAGGAGCTGGATAAACCGGAAACATTGATTACTTATGTTACCGACCGTCCGGGCCACGATATGCGCTATGCCATTGATCCGACGAAAATCCATAATGAGCTGGGCTGGCTGCCGGAAACCAGGTTTGACGACGGTATTCATCAGACCGTGCAGTGGTATTTGAACAACCGCGCCTGGTGGGAGAATATTTTAAAGGGCGACTATCAGAATTACTATGAAAGAATGTATGGTAAGAGGTAAAGGATATGAAGGTTTTGGTTACCGGCGTTAAGGGACAGTTGGGCTATGATGTGGTAAAGCGCCTGAACTTATTGGGTATTGCATGCAAGGGCGTGGATATTGAGGATTTTGATTTGACCGACGAAGCGGCCGTGCTCAACGGAATCTGCGCTTATGGCCCGGATGCGGTTGTGCACTGCGCGGCCTATACGGCGGTGGATAAGGCGGAGGAAAACCGCGAGCTTTGCTACCGCGTCAACGTGCTGGGTACCCGGAACGTGGCGATGGCCTGCCGGGAGATAGATGCCAGGATGATTTATATCAGTACGGATTATGTCTTCAACGGTCAGGGTGAAACGCCCTTTGCGCCGGAGGATACAAAAGAGCCTATCAATTATTACGGGGAAACAAAAGCCCTTGGAGAAGATGAGGTTACGCGTCTTTTAAATAAATATTTTATTGTACGCATTTCCTGGGTGTTTGGCGTAAACGGCGCTAATTTTGTAAAAACGATGCTTCGTTTAGGCAAGGAAAAGGATGAATTAACGGTGGTGGGCGATCAGATCGGTTCGCCGACGTATACGTTTGATTTGGCCGTTCTTCTGTGCGATATGCTGCAAACGGAAAAATACGGTGTTTATCACGCCACGAACGAAGGGCTTTGCTCCTGGGCGGAATTTGCCCAGGAAATTATGGCGCAGGCGCATTTGAATATGAAAATCCGGCCGATTTTATCCAGCGAATATCCGGCAAAGGCTAAGCGGCCCTATAATTCTCGTATGAGTAAGGAAAAATTGGAGCAGAATGGGTTCGGCAGGCTTCCGGATTGGCGTGACGCCTTACAAAGATATCTTTCGGAGCTTGAAAAAGCAGAGGAAGGAAGAAATTTATGAGAAAAACATTGTCGTTTTTGGCAGTGGTTTTAAGCGCAGCACTGCTTACCGCGGGCTGCGCCTTTTTTCAAAAAGATGAAGCGGCGCCCGTCGGAACGGCGGGGCCGCAGGCAACGTTGCCAATGTTGACGCCAACGCCTACAGAGCCGACCTATCAAAGCCTGACGGGGGTTGTGTGTGATTACAGCGATGAAACGTTTTCATTGGCGCTTGACGATGGGACGGTTGTGATGTTTGCTCGCCCGGCTGAAGGCGAAGAGAGCCGCGTATTTTTGAATAATACCGTTACGGTGGAATACAGCGGGTGCCTGGAAGAGGCGGAAAACGTAATCATTGCCGCGCTTTCCGGGGAGAAGAAAACGCGCGCAGCCATTCGGGCAGGCGAAATAATTCGGGGTATGACGCTGGAAGAACAAGTAGGGCAGATGTTTATTGCCCGCTGCCCGTCGGCGCAGGCGGCAGCAAAGGCGGCGGAATATTCACTGGGCGGCTATATCCTGTTTAAAAGGGATTTTACGGGCAAAAGCGCAGCGGAAGTGCAGGCGGAAATACAAAGCTATCAGGCGGCGGCAAAGCTTCCGATGCTTATTGGCGTGGATGAAGAGGGCGGCACGGTGAATCGCGTCAGCAGCAATCCCCAATTGCGAAAAACGCCGTTCTTATCACCGCAGGAGTTGTACAAGCAGGGCGGTTGGGAAGGCATTCAAAAGGATACTGTGGAAAAGTGCCGCTTGCTGCAATCGCTGGGCATCAATTTGAATTTAGCGCCGGTATGTGATGTTTCGGTGGATGAAAAGGATTATATGTATAAGCGAAGCTTCGGCCAGGATGCGCAAACCACGGCTTTTTATGTAAAAACGGTGGTGGAGCAGATGCATGCTGCACACATGGGTTCCGCGCTTAAACACTTTCCCGGGTATGGGAATAATGCGGATACGCATACGGGTATGTCGATCGACAGGCGGCCGTATGAAACCTTTGTACAGGCGGATTTTCTTCCGTTTTCTGCGGGGATTGAGGCAGGTGCGGGAGCTGTGCTGGTATCGCATAATATTGTGGAATGTATGGACGCGTCGGTGCCGGCGTCTCTTTCAAAAAACGTACATCAAGTATTGCGGGAGGAGCTGGGGTTTACGGGCGTAATTATGACGGATGACCTTTATATGGATGCTATAAAAAAGTATACCGGCGACCGGGAAGCCGCTGTGGCGGCTGTTTTGGCCGGCAACGATATGCTTTGCTGTACGGATTTTGAACAGCAGATTCCAGCTGTGCTGGAAGCGGTGCGCAGCGGAATGATTCAACGGCAGCAGATTGAGCAGTCGGCGGAGCGGGTATTGCTATGGAAAATAGAACTGGGAATTCTGTCGTAAGAGATTTATAGAAAAGAGGCGTATGGGGATGAAAAAATATTTTGTATTGCTGTGTTGTATATGCTTGTTTTTGAGCGGATGCCGGAATGAGGCGGCGGGGGCAGCGGTACCGCCGGTGTATGAGGAAACGGTGATGCCTTTGCCGGTACAGACGGGGCGGCCGGAGGAGACGTTTTTTTATTCTGATGAGCAAAAAGCAATAGCGGAAAATATTTTTTTACTGTACACACAGCGGGAACCTGCGGAAAATAATGCTTCCTTTGAAGGAGCTTGGAGACGCACAAATGTGCATTCCGGCAATATCGGTAATTTGGAAATCAGCGAGCAGGGAGCAGATGGATTTGCCTTTCAAGGGCAGTTTTATTATTATGGGCATTCCGGTTTTTTAGAGGGGGAAGCGTTTTTTATTGCACCCGGTGTTGCCTGCTATGCACAAACGCCTGGAAAGATTATGCAAAATGAATATGTGCTGTTTTTTCTGCAGGATGAAATGCTGCGCTTGGTAGCTTCCGGAAAAATAGACGGCGGATTCGGTGCAGGCGTAAGTGCGGACGGCGAATATACCAGGGAACAGCCGCAGTATACGAATGATACGCCGGAGGACTATTTTACCGAGGAAGAACTGAAAAGTATAAAAAGTTTGATTGGGGAAGAGGCATATTTGGAATCCTTTGTCTATTGCATTACGCGCGGGAGAATAGAGAAAAGCCTGTGCCTTTTGGAAGGAGCCAGATTGGCTGTATGTTATAGGGGGACAATACCTACCCTGCACGGGGACGGTTTTACATTTATTTACGACGGGGATAAAATGTATTTTATCTTTGAAGATACAAGGTTTTCCTACATTTCAAACGACAGCAGCGCAGCGGAATTCCCGATATATTTGTTTGTTTGATAATACCAACAAAGAGGCAACTATGACGGAACTGTCAAAGGAAATATTTGAAAATTTTCAGATACGGAAAACGGAAAAGCAAAAAACCCGGTTTATTGACTTTTTGTGCAGCAGGATAGATGGGGTACAGATAGAACAGAATAAACTGCTTTCAAACAGAAACCTTGTAATCGGGGATATACAAAGGGCCAGGCTCATTGTAACCGCGCATTATGATACCTGCGCCGTACTGCCGTTTCCTAATTTTTTAACGCCGAAGAATATCCCTGTGTATCTGCTTTACAATGTATTGATTGCGGCCGTAATATGGGCAATAGCGGCTTTGGCTGGTCGGTTGGCTTTTTTACTGACGGCCAACGTTTGGGCGGTATATTCTGCTGTGTGGATTACTTTATTTGCCTTTGTTTTTTTACTGACGGCCGGTCCGCCGAATCAGCACACGGCAAATGATAACACCTCCGGCGTCATTACACTTTGTGAAATTTTGCAGGCACTGTCCGGTGAAGAGAGAGAAAAAATTGCTTTTGTGCTTTTTGACAATGAGGAAACGGGACTTGTCGGTTCGGCGCTTTTTAAAAGAAAGCATAAAAATGAGCTGCGGGGCAAGCTTTTACTTAACTTTGACTGCGTTTCTGACGGAGATACACTGTTGTTTATTTTCAATAAAAAAGCGCGGCGGAATTTTGGCGCATTTGTAAAGGAAGCTTTTGCAGACGGGGAAAAGGAGATTTTATTTTCTCATGCGGCTTCTACCTTATATCCGTCAGATCAGCTTTGGTTTGAACAGAATATAGGTGTGGCCGCTTTTCGCAGAAATCGGTTTCTGGGGTTGTATATCAGCCGGATTCATACCTGGCGGGACACCGTATGGCAGGAGGAAAATATAGAGCTTTTGAAAAACGGAACCGTACGTTTGGTGAAACAGCTGGAAAGATAAGTAAAATATACCGCATTCTCTGCAAGAGAATGCGTTTTTTCTTTCAAAATAGGAGTACTGTATAAAAAGGAAAAAACGGGAGTGAGTGCGTTGGCATATATAGAATTTAAAGACGTATGTAAATTTTATAAAAGCGGGGATCATACTATTGCGGCGGCGGATCATATCAGCTTTGAAGCGGAGAAGGGAGAATTTGTGGTTATTGTAGGCCCCTCCGGCGCAGGGAAGACTACGGTACTGAACATGCTGGGCGGTATGGATACCTGCGATGCGGGCGATATTGTGCTCGACGGGAACCGGATAAGTCAATATACCGGGAAACAGCTTACCCAATACCGCCGGTATGAGGTGGGCTTTGTTTTTCAGTTTTATAATCTGGTGCAGAATCTCACGGCGCTGGAGAATGTGGAGCTGGCCTCGGAAATATGTCGGGAGCCGCTGGATGCGGCGCAGACATTGCAGCAGGTCGGCTTAAAGGAGCGTATGGGAAATTTCCCCGCACAGCTCTCCGGGGGCGAGCAGCAGCGGGTTTCTATTGCCAGGGCAATTGCCAAAAATCCGAAAATTCTGCTTTGTGATGAACCCACCGGCGCGCTGGACTACAATACCGGAAAGGCAATTTTAAAGCTGCTGTACGATACCTGTAAAAATACCGGCAAGACCGTTATTGTTATTACTCACAACCAGGCGATTTGTGCCATGGCCGATCGGGTAATAAAAATAAAGAACGGAAGCGTATCGGATATGCGGCTGAATCCGGACCCGATAGATGCCGAAAGGATTGAGTGGTAATGAAAAGAAACTATCGTAAAATAGTTTTGGGGCAGATCCGCTGTTCCTTCAGCCGCTTTCTGGCGATTTTGGCGATTACCGCGTTGGGCGTGGGATTTTTGGCGGGTTTGCAGTCTACCGGACCGGATATGTATGATTCCATGGACCGGTATTATGACGCGCATCACTTTTTTGATATTGATATCAAATCCACCATGGGACTTACCGAAAAGGATGCGGAAAGCCTGCGCGCGCTTGCAGGAATTGAAAAAGCCGTGGGCGTATATTCCACGGATGTTCTGTTTCAGAGCGGGGAGGGGGAAAACGGCGTTCTGCGCATATCTACCGCGGATTTTACGGATGAAGAGCTTATTAACGGCATGACCCTGCTGGAGGGGCGGTTTCCGCAAAACAGCGGGGAATGTGTGGCCCTAGTGTCTGTCGGCTTCGGAAAAGCGCCGCAGATAGGAGAGGAAATCTTACTTGCACAGGAGAGCGAGGCGCTTGCCGGAGTTCGATTCACGGTTACCGGCATTGCCGATTCCCCGGCGTATATGTCGATTGAACGGGAGCCGAGTAGCGTAGGGAAGGGATATGTTGACGCCGTGATTTATGTACCCGATGCCGCGGTAACGGCGGAATATTATACCGATATTTATTTACTGGCGGAAAATGCGGAGGCACTGAATACGTTTTATGATGCGTACGACGAGTGCATAGCGGAAACCAAAAATAAAATCGATGCCGTCAAAACGGATTGTACGCAGCGGCGGCTGGAGGAGATTCGCCGGGAATATGAGGAAGCTGTTGCCGATGGCAGAAGGGAATATGAACAGGCCAAGGCCGAGGCCGAACAAAAATTGGCTGAAGCCCAAGAGGAACTCAGCAGAGCCGAGGCCGAACTGAAAGAGGCGGAAGATACTCTGACGCGTACCGCACAGCAGCTGGAGGAAGCCAGTCAGCAGCTGGAAGCGGGCCGGCAGGAACTTGCGGCAGCGCGGGCACAGTATGCGCTCGGTCTGGCGGAATATGAAAAGGGCTTTGAAGAGCTGCAGGACGGCGAGGCGGCTTTGCAGGAGAGCCAGCAGCAGCTTTCGGAGCTGAAGGCCGCGGCGGCAATGCTCTCGGGCGGCAGCGAACAGAAGCTGCAGGCGCTTATGCTGCTGGAGCCGCTGGATGAAACCGGTGCGGTGCGTGCTTTAATTGCGCTTGCACAGGAGCGGCCGCTGACAGATCAAGACGTTTTGCCGTTGACGGCAATGCTCGCCCAGCAAATTTCCGATGCGGAAAAGGCGCTTGTACAGGGCAAGGAGGAGCTTGCGGCGGCCGGAGAAGAGCTGAAAACGGCAAAGGCCGAGCTGGATGGGGCGCTGGGACAAATTGAAGAAAATGAAGCGCTGCTGGCAGCGTCACAGCAGGAATACGAAGCGGGAAGAAAGCAGGCCGATGCGGGCTTTTTGGAATATGAAGAAGGAAAGGCCGAGCTTGTACGGGGAAAAGAGGAGTACACTGCGTCAAAGGCTGATGCCGAAAAAGAACTCGCTGAGGCAGAGGAAGAGCTGAAACAAGCGGAAAAAGAACTGAATGATTTGACTGCGCCCTCTTGGTATGTGCTGGACAGAAATACGAATCCCAGCTACGTGAGTTTTTCCTCCAACGCCGAAAAGATTGTGGCGATTGCGCGCGTGTTCCCGATCTTCTTCTTTTTAGTGGCGGCTTTGGTTGCCCTGACGACGATGACGCGCATGGTAGATGAGGAGCGCGTGCTGATCGGTACGTTAAAGGCGCTTGGCTACAGTAACCGGAGAATTGTCTTTAAGTATGTGGTGTATTCCTTTTCCGCCGGACTTTTGGGCAGCGGCCTGGGGCTCGCCGGCGGTCTTACGGTATTGCCGATGGTTATTTGGAACGCTTACAGCATGCTTTACAGGTTCCCGCAATTGGTTCTTTCATTTAATCCGGGAATTTCTCTGCTTTCGGCAGCGGCGCTGATTTTGTGCGTAACGCTGGCTACCTTGTGGGCCTGCGCGGAAAGTTTGAGAGAGGTGCCGGCCCGGCTGATGCTTCCGCGCGCGCCGAAGGCGGGAAAGCGTGTATTTTTGGAACGCATCAAGCTGATATGGAACCATATGAAATTTACGCATAAGGTTACGGCCAGGAATATTCTGCGGTATAAGAAGCGCTTTTTTATGACGGTAATCGGTGTGGCCGGCTGTACGGCTCTGCTGCTTACCGGCTTTGGCTTAAAGGATGCGATCGGCGATATCGTCAATGTACAGTACGGCGAAATCCAGAAATATGATCTTACCGTCAATACAGAGGAGCCCGCGCCGGTCATTGAATATTTAAAGGAGACGGGAGCGGAGAATTTTGCGGTAATCAGTAGTCGGGAAATGACCGCGCAGGGAGAAAAGCCGCAGGAAATCAAGGTTTGGACGGCACCGGGAAGCGATGAGCTGCTGGGGGTTATGAACCTGCGCAGCCGAACGAGCGGACAAAGCATTGTCTTTGACGATGAAAGCGTCGTTCTTACGGAAAAAGCCGCTAAAAATTTAGGGATATCCGCCGGCGACAGTATTACGCTGGAGGATGACGACGGCAGCGAATACCGCGTGACGGTCACGGCGGTCTGTGAGGGATATATCGATCATTATCTGTATATGACGCAGGCGAAGTATGAACAGCTCTTTGGGGAACAGCCGGAATACAATTCGCTTCTGGCGGCGGTGCATGCGCAGAACGAAGATGACGTTATGCGCGGACTGCTTGCACTTGACGGGGTGGACTCGGCGGCGTTTTCCAGCGTTGTGGTCAGCAGCTTTGCCAATATGATTGATAAAATCAATTACGTGGTATATGTTCTGATTATTGCCGCCGGCATGCTGGCGTTTATCGTACTGTACAATCTTACCAATATCAATATCGGCGAGCGGCAGAAGGAGATTGCCACCATCAAGGTGCTTGGCTTTTATGACGGGGAGGTTTCCGCTTACATCTGCCGGGAAACGGTTATTCTCAGCCTGATTGGTACGGCCGTGGGCTTGCTTATGGGGATTGTGCTGTGCCGGTATGTGGTAGTGACCGCCGAGATGGAGGATATTATGTTCGGCCGGAATATTAAGGTGCTGAGTTATGTGCTTTCAGCGGTGATTACGATGATTTTTTCTGCCCTGGTGAACCTGATTATGTATAAAAAGCTGCAGAAGATCGATATGGTGGAATCCCTGAAATCGGTTGATTGAGAACGGGAAAAGTGGTATACTAATAAAAACGCATTGTGAGGATTGTTTTATGGGATGTACGCATCATTGCTCCGACTGCGCGTCCAACTGCAGCGGAAACAGCAAAAACGGCAAAGAAAGCTTTGTGGAGGAAGCCAATAAGCTCAGCCATATCAAAAAGGTTATCGGTGTTATCAGCGGCAAGGGGGGCGTGGGAAAATCCTTTGTAACGTCTCTTTTAGCCTGCGATATGACGCGCCGCGGATATCAGTGCGCCATTTTGGATGCCGATATTACCGGTCCTTCTATTCCTAAGGGCTTTGGAATTTCGGAAAAAGCCTCAGGTAGCGAGGATGGGATTCTTCCTGCTAAAAGCGATACGGGGATTGACGTGATGTCCATTAACCTGATGCTGGAGAATGAAAGCGATCCGGTTATCTGGCGCGGACCGGTGATTGCCGGTGCTGTGAAGCAGTTCTGGACCGACGTTATATGGGACAGCGTTGATTTTATGTTTGTGGATATGCCTCCCGGAACGGGTGATGTGCCGCTTACGGTATTTCAGTCGCTGCCGGTTGACGGCGTTATTATTGTTACGTCTCCTCAGGAGCTTGTTTCCATGATTGTGGAAAAAGCGGTAAAAATGGCCGGACAGATGGAAATTCCGATTCTCGGCATCGTGGAAAATATGGCCTATTTTACCTGTCCCGCATGCGGAGAACGGCATTTTATTTACGGTCCGGCAAAAGCCGAGGATATTGCCGGCAAATTTGCCGTTCCGTCATGGGCGGAGCTTCCGTTGGTACCGGAAAATGCGGCGCTGGTAGATCAGGGACGCATTGAAGAAATTGATACCGCCGCGCTGAAGAATGTGGCCGACGCCGTTGAGGCGCTTTTATAAAAATCAGAAGTATTGGATGCTCCCGGTCAGAGAGTAAAAACAGAGTTTTTCCGTTGGCACCGCCTTGCTGTGTAAGCTGGGCGGTGCTTTATTTCTGACGGCTGAACAAGCGGATTTTGCAGGTCATGGCGCATGTGCGAAGACTGGTGGACAGCCAGCATTGTCACTTTAAAAATATAAAACAGTTGACAATGTTTGGCGTTTAGGGTATGCTATAACAAAAAAAGGAGAGATGCTTTTTGTCGGTTACAGAAGATGTACTTGAAATTCTGGCTCGGAACCCGCACAAACCGCTTTCTGGAGAAATGATTGCGCAGCGCCTGCAAATCAGCCGGAATGCGGTATGGAAAGCAGTAAATGCTTTAAAAAAACAGGGATTTCATATCACTGCTTCCACTAAAAGCGGGTATTGCTTCCGCGATGACGTTGTGACCCGGCAGGGGATACAGGCCTGTTTTCCGGATTTGGAGATACGAGTACTGCATTCAGTTTCCTCCACTAATAGTTATTTAAAAGCAGAGGCGGAAACAAGCAGAGAAGGGCTCGTTGTGATTGCGCGCCGTCAGACCGGTGGGCGGGGCAGAATGGGCAGAAGCTTTTCTTCGCCGCCGAATACGGGCTTGTATATGAGCGTGTTTTTAAGGCCTGCGATGCAGGCGGAGGAGGCCGTGCAGATCACTACGATGGCCGCAGTTGCCGTGTGCCGGGCCATTGAGGCCTTTACAGAGCAAAAGGCGGAAATAAAATGGGTGAACGATGTTTTTGTTGCGGGGAAAAAGGTATGCGGTATTTTGACGGAAGCATCGGTAAATGTGGAAAACGGGCGAATGGAATATGCAATTTTAGGCGTTGGTATCAATCTTTATGAACCAGAGAAAGGGTTCGCGGCAGAAATTAAAAGTATAGCGGGCTCAGTTTTTGGAAAAAAAACTGGACATTATGCCGATCAATTTACCTGCGAGCTTCTCCGGCAGTTTTTTTTGTTTTATCGTGGAGCGCCGTATATTGAAGAATACAGAGCGAGGTCGCTATTGATCGGTAAGGAAATTCTATACACTGTGCAGGGAAAAGAGATGCGGGCCACAGCAGTGGGAATCGATGACCGTTGCGGTCTTATTGTAAAAAATACTGAGGGAGAGATTGCATTTTTACATTCAGGGGAGGTAAGTGTTAAGTATGATAAAGATGAAATTAAAAACGGTTGATATGGTATTTATTGCGCTGTGTGTTGCTGTAATAGCAGTGTTTTCTCAGATTTCTTTTCCAATTTTGCCTGGAGGCGTGCCGCTTACGCTGCAAACTCTGGCAGTTACTTTCTGCGGGTATTTTTTAGGGTTGAAAAGCCTTTTGGCTATTATGGTATATCTTTTGCTGGGAATTGTCGGTGTGCCGGTATTTGCGGGATTTCAGGGCGGTGCCGGTGTGCTGGCCGGTCCTACCGGCGGTTTTTTATGGGGCTTTTTATTAACGGCGCTTTGCTGTGGAGTTGGTGCTGGAAAGAGAGTTTGGCTGGGACTGACGCTGGGGACGATAGGGATTCTGCTGTGTCATGCATTGGGGATTTTACAGTATACGATGATCTCCGGCCGAGACTGGATTGATGCTTTTTTGTTGGTTTCCGCACCGTATCTCCTTAAGGATTTTGCCTCTGCAGCAATTGCGCTTTGGTGTGCGCGCTTGTTAAAAAAAAGAGGACTTTCAGCAGAATGACCACTTGTTTTTTTAGAAACCACCGCAAAAGTATGAATAATACATGTAGGGTCTTTTAATATTTTGTTTAACTTGAAAAGAGTGGTTGACAAAGGCAATAAAAGTTTATATAATTCAAATGTAGAAAAAATAATTTATTTCTTATAGGAGGAATAAAAATGAAAAAATTAAAGAATTTGTTCGTTATGCTTGTTGTAGGCGTTATGGCGTTTTCACTGGTTGCCTGCAATAACGGCGAAGGTGACGGAGTAGAAGTTACACCTACGGTTCCCCCGGTGTATAAGGATACTACCAGTGGTTTGAGCGATGCGGAGCTTTCTAACTATTTTTTGAAATTTTCTGCAACGCAGACCGTAACAGAGCCGGATGAAAACGGCAACATGGTTACCCAGGAGAAAACGACTAACTATATTGAGGTAGGCTATAGTGGATTGTATCTGATCAGCGAAGATGGCGGTGAATCCTTTACCGTGGCAGGAACGTCGAGCTTTGGCGTTTCTTCTCAGACCTCTGTATTTGGAACTTTCAGTGCTCATAAGCAATATGAAGCCAGCGGTGCCGAGATGGATAATCAAGGAGAAGAAATGGTTGCAGATCTGCAGACGACGCATTATTATTATAAGAGCGGCCCTATGGAGATTAATATGTATGTTAATACAGATTATGACGTTTGCTTAAAGTATAGCAGAAAGGGAAAAGATGCTATCGAGATGGAGGTTCAGGAGCTGAAATTCGGCGTTATTGGCCAAGAGGGCTATAAGTTCGAAGATTATCAGGCCAGAATTGCTACGCCCGAGCCTACCGAAGCACCCACTGAAGCGCCTGCTGCTTGAGCTTGATTCTGCATATAGAAAAATGGAACGGCTGAAAATAATTTCAGTCGTTTTCTTTTGGCTAAAGGAGGGGGTGAAAAATTTATAAAATCAGATAAATCCGTTGTAATTCGGGCAGGAAACCTTTATAATAAGCTGCAGGAAAGCGTATAGAATGTGCCGAAAAACGAACGTTATTTTAAATTTGCGGGATTTTTAATATTGCAATCTGTTTTTATTAATGCTATAATAAGGCGTATTAAAAATGGAGGAAAAGTTATGTATCATCAGGAACTATATGATCAGATACTCTCGGGCGCACATCATAGTTTCAGGCGTCCTTTTGATGAAGCGCGAGCGTCTGATTTTTCAAATCCTTCTATCGCTCCGGTCACGCGTATGGCTATGCGATTAGAAGATGTGTTTGCCCAGGAGGAACCGGTTATTTTAAAAAATCAGCGGATCGTATTTCTTCGTACGGTAACGGATGTGCCGGGTATTTTCAGCGAAGTGGAATGGAAGGAGATCACACAGAAGCATTTTGTGCATGAACTGGGGTATGTTTCGAATCTTTGTGCTGATTATGGTTCCACAATAGCCTGCGGACTGGATGTGCGGCGGGCAGAAGCGGCGAAGCGTCTTGCGCGGTGCTGTGAAGAAGGCGATACCGAGGGCGAAGCGTTTTTAAGGGCGGTTATTCGTGCCATTGACGCTGTATTCGGGCTTTGCGACCGGTACTGCGCGGAGGCGGAAAGACTGGGCAGGACGGATATCGTTGCTGTTTTTGGCAATATTCCGCATAAAGGGGCATCTTCGTTTTTAGAGATGCTGCAATTTTTCCGCATTCTGCATTATACGCTTTGGGCCGAGGGTGAATATCATAATACCGTGGGAAGATTTGATCAGTTTGCCTATCCCTATTTAAAAAGAGATATGGAGGAAGGAATTCTCACCCGGGAGCAGGCGGAGAGTTTGGTTGAAGAATTCTTCTTAAGCTTTAATTGGGATAATGACCAATATGTAGGAGTGCAGCTGGGAGATAACGGTCAGTCCATGATGCTGGGCGGCGTGGATGAAGAGGGCAGGGATGCGTATAATCTTCTTTCGGAAATGTGCCTGCGTGCCAGCTGTGAGCTGAAGCTGATTGATCCTAAAATTAATCTGCGGGTTTCCTCTGATACGCCGTTTGAGCGATATGTCGAGGGGACGCGTCTTACCAAAGCGGGTCTGGGATTCCCGCAGTATTCCAATGACGATGTCGTTATTCCCGGCCTGATGGCACTGGGCTATGACGAGAAAGCGGCGCGAAATTATTCCGTGGCCGCCTGCTGGGAATTTATTACCGCCGGATGCGCGATGGATATTCCCAATATTGGCGCACTGTCCTATCCTAAGGCGGTGCAGAACGTATTGCTGCGGAGCCTGGAGAATACAGATAATTTTGAGGAATTGCTCGAACTGGTCAGACAGGAAATCTACGCGCAGGCAGACAGCATCTGCGCGGCAATTCATGATTTATACATAATTCCCGCGCCGTTTTATTCGGTTCTGATGGAGGACTGCCTTGTAAAGGCGCGCGATATTTCAACGGGTAGCCGATATAATAATTTTGGAATTCACGGCACCGGTCTTGCTACCGCGGCGGATTCTCTGGAGGCGGTGCGCGTGCATGTATTTGAGCGGAAGACGGTTACTGCCGCGCAGATGATAGAAGCGATAAAAGCGGATTTTTCCGGTTATGAGGAGCTTCTGCATGCCTGCCGCTATGAAACGGCTAAAATGGGAGATAATATTGACAGCGTAGACGCTATTGCTGCAGCACTGGTGGGGTGGTTCGCCGACAGCCTGGAGGGCAGAAAAAATGAGCGGGGAGGAATCTTCCGGGCCGGTACGGGCTCTGCCATGTTTTATTTGTGGCACGCCAACGAGCTGGAGGCGTCTCCCGACGGACGGCGCAGAGGGGAACCGTTCGGTACGAATTTTTCTCCCAGCCTTTATGTAAAATCCAAAGGACCGTTTTCGGTTATCCAGTCCTTTACCAAATGCCCTGTGCAGCGGGCGATCAACGGCGGTCCGCTGACGATGGAATTCCATTCTGCCGTATTTGATACCGAAGAGGGGATCGAGCAGGTTGCCGCACTGGTGAAAGCGTATATCGACAGGGGCGGCCATCAGCTGCAGCTGAATTCTATTAATAGGGAAAGAATGCTGGAGGCGCAGAAGCATCCGGAAAATTATAGAAATATGATCGTTCGTATCTGGGGCTGGAGCGCCTATTTTGTGGAACTGGATAAGGAATATCAGGATCATCTGATTGCAAGGCAGGAATTCAGCAGTGGGTGTTATATTTGATATTAAAGAATTCGGGCTTCATGACGGCAAAGGTCTGCGGACAACGGTGTTTTTGAAAGGCTGTCCTCTGCGCTGTCTCTGGTGCCATAATCCGGAGGGAATCTCTCCCGAGATTGAAACAGCCAGAAATACTGAAAAATGTACCGGCTGCGGACTTTGCCTGCAAAAATGCGCACATGAGGATTGCCGAGGGCTGGGGGTATGCCTGAAAAGGTGTCCCGGAGATTATGTACGGAAGATCGGCCGGGAATATTCCCCGGAAGAGCTGGCCGCACAGCTGATGAAAAACGCGTCTTTTTTAAAAGCCGGCGGCGTGACGTTTTCCGGCGGAGAGCCGCTGCTGCAGGCGGATTTTATTTGGGAGACACTGCGGCATGTTACAGGAGTTTCTACGGCGATAGAAACCTGCGGCTGTGTCTCCGCCGGGGTTTTTCAGCAGGCTATTGAAAAAATTGATGACATCTTTATTGACATTAAGCATATTGACACACAGAAGCATCGCCGGTTTACCGGACAGGGGAATGAACGGATTCTTCAAAACGTACAGAGGTTAATGGAGAGCAAAAAGAAGTTTACCGTCCGGGTGCCGCTGATTCCCGGTCTGACCGATACCGAAGAAAATTTTAACGGAATTGCGGAGTTTCTTGTTCCGGCGAAGGACGGAGTAAAAGTGGAACTGATTCCGTACAACAGACTGACGGGCGCGAAATACAGTGCTGTAGGCAGAACATATCTGCCGTGCTTTGATGAAGCACGGGCGGTTAATAAGGATGTATCCGCTTTTATAAAGAAAAACATTGCGTGTGTTGCGTATTGAGGAGAAGGTTATGTATAAATTTAAAAACAAAGAGGATATCTCTGTTTATTTTAATGATATCGAGGTGCTTTCAGATTTAAGCGTTTGGATGAATTCCACTTTAGGCAGCCGTATTGATCTGGCAATGGTTCAGGCGGAGGAAACAGAAATCCGTTTTGAAAGCCGGGATAAAACGGCTGTGCTTACACTTGCGCTGGCGGAGCGCGGGGGCTGCTTTGCCTTAAAAGCGACCGGTGGGTATGATCCTTCTGGTACGCATGGGCATGGCTCTCATCTGGATGATTTAAAGGGCATCGGCATTGAGTTTGGGATTCCCCATGAGGGTACGTATATCGATGCATTTATTCGGGGGCTGTTCTGGCAGCAGCCATTTATCGGCAGGAAGACCAGCGAGCTGAAGGAACGCACGCAGACTCTGGTTTTTGACCGCGGAAATATCTATGAGCTTTTTATGACCGTTTGCGATAAAGATTTTAAAACGGAGCTTTTTCCCTTTGGAAAGAGGGCTTCTCTGATTGCTCATTCCAATACGGTACAGGACCGGATCGATGAATATGTTTTTATCGGCGGCATAGGAAATGATGTGTATGCTCTGCCGGAGCTGGTAGCGGATTTCGGCCTGAAGCAAATGAAGAAGCACGGAAAACTGAGGAAGGCAAAGAGTTATCCGGAAGTGTTTGAATATCTCGGCTGGTGCAGCTGGGATGCGTTTCATATGGACGTTACCGAACAGAATCTTCTGGATAAAGCGCAGGAGTTTAAAGACAAGGATATTCCCGTGCGGTGGATGATCTTGGACGATATGTGGGGAGATGTTCCCTGTAATGATTTGAAAACGATGCATTCCCGTGAACTGAACAGCTGGGAGGCCGCGCCGGGGCGTTTTCCGAACGGATTAAAGGGCGCGGTGAAAAAACTGAAGGACCGGTATGGGCTTTCTGTAGGAATCTGGCATCCTACCAGCGGATATTGGTCGGGGATTAATCCGGAGGGGCCTTTGGCCAAAACATACGGCAAACTGCTGGAGTATACGATTCCCGCCCCCTGGAATGATACGATGTGGCCTAACGGGCCGCATTATATGCACAGCTTTGAAAAGCAGAAGGCAGAAAAATATTATGATGCGCAGCATGCGTTTTATAAAGACTGCGGTATTGATTTTGCCAAGGTAGATAACCAGGGGCTTACGGAGCGGCTTTGTTATAGAAAGGGCTCTATTGGCCGGTGCACGGAAAATCTTCACTCTGCGATAGAAAAAACGGCCAAAAAATATTATGGCGGTGCGCTTATCAACTGTATGGGAATGCCGGTGGAGAATTTCTGGAACAGAACCTACAGCAATATCAACCGTTTCAGCGGCGATTTTCAGCCTGAGAACAGAACCTGGTTTATTCACCATTTACTGCAATGCAGCTATAATTCCTTTTTGCAGGGAACGGTTTATACCGGCGACTGGGATATGTGGTGGTCTGACGACGCGCAGGCAAAGAAGAATGCTGTTCTGCGCAGCATGAGCGGCGGACCGATTTATATGTCTGACGAGTTGGGCAGAAGCATAAAAGAGGTCATCATGCCCACGGTGTTTTCCGACGGCAGAATCATCCGCCTGGAAAATCCTGCGCTGCCCTGTCGGGAGTGCTTGTTTGAGGATTGTGAGACAAACGGAAATGTTTTCAAGGTGTTCAATACTATTCGGGATTGCGGCGTTCTTGCGGTATTTAATTTGAACAAAGAGGAAAAACCCGTACGGGGCGAAATTTCTTCCCGGGATGTCAATGGGCTTAGAAGAACCCGGTATTGTCTGTACGACTGGTTCCGTCAGGAGGCACGAGTGCTGGAAAAAGGGGAAAAATTAGAGCTTACTCTTGAAAACTACGATGATTTTCGCCTGTTTCTGCTGGTTCCAATCAAAGAGGGAAGAGCAGCGCTTGGCTTGATGGAGAAATATATGATGCCGGCGACCTTTCGTAATACAAAAGAGGGCGTTCGGGTACTGGATGCGGGAACATTTGCAGTGTACAGTGAAACGCCTGTTCCTGCCTTTGAAAAAATGCGGGAGAATCTTTATGTTAAAAAAGTGCAGGCAGATGAGATTTTAAAATAACGTCAGGGTCAACTTGTGATATTTTTATGCTGCTTGTATGCACTGCGGTAAGGATAGCCTTTCAGGAATGCGCTAATGCCGGTACGGTGATTGCGTTTATCGGAATGGTGATTTTAAATTTATAAACTTTTGAAGGAATAAGCTTTAAAAATATTGTATATTTTATAAAAATAAGCACAGACTTTTCATGAGGTGAAAGTCTGTGCTTTATTTGTTGCTTTTTGTTGTTGTTTTGCTGCTGCCGCTTACATTTCGGATAGCGGCGAACACGAAAAACGATGCTGTTAACCTACAGGCAGATTTTATGCTTCTGGGAGTGGTGCCCATAAAAATTCTGGAAAAGAGCATAACTGTAAAAAACGTTATAGCATCTTTGTTTTCAGGCAAAAAAAGCAAATACAGTAAAGCGCAGATTTTCCGAACGTTCCGAAAGCATGTTGTGATTAAAAAACTGATTCTCTCTTCTCATATCGGAACAGGAGACGCGGCGTCTACCGCCATCATCAGCGGACAGGTTTTTGGAATTCTGGCGCCGGCGGTAGCGAATCTTTCTAAAAATCAAGAGTATAAGCTGGATATCAACCCTGTTTTTGATAAAAAAGAATTTGATTTTTTAGGCGAATGTATATTGCGCACAAATGCGGTACATACTGTAATCGCCATATTTGAAATTTTAAGGAGTAAGAAAAATGGAAAAGCATCCTATTGAAAACATTATGTCCTCTACGATGGAAAGCCTTAATAAAATGATCGATGTGGATAAGGTGATCGGTCATGCGGTGATTGCGCCCAATGGCGCGACGATTATTCCGGTTTCTCAGCTGGCCTTCGGTTTTGCTTCCGGCGGAGGAGAATATGAATTTCCCCAGAGTAAAAAAGAAGACTTTCCCTTTGCTGGCGGCGCCGGAGCGGGAATTTCGGTAAAGCCCAGCGGATTTTTAGTGATTTCCGGGGAGCTGATCCGTTTTTTGCCGATTCAAAAGAGCAGCAGCTATGATAAAATCATCGATCTTGTTCCGCAGGTGGTAGAACAGATCAAGAATATGAGCAAGGAAGAAGATACCACTGTAGAATAATGCAAAACGGTCAATACTATAAAAAAGAGGGTTAAGTTACATTAACCCTATTCTTGTTTTTGGAGGACTTTATGAAAAGATTATTTGCTGCTTTTTTTATAATTGTCAGCTTTTTAACAATTCCGGTTTCTGCGGTAGAGGCTTCGGCTTATATTGTAATGGAGCAGAGCACAGGGCGGGTGCTGTATGAGGCCAATGCGGATTCTCCTATGCCTATGGCCAGTACAACCAAGGTGATGACGGCCGTTCTGGTGATTGAGAATCTTGATCTGGCGCAGGAATATGACATTCCCGACAGCGCCGTGGGGATTCCCGGCTCATCGATTTATTTAAAAAAGGGGGAAAGACTGACCGGGGAGGAGCTTTTATACGGCTTAATGCTGGCCTCGGGCAATGATGCCGCGTATGCTCTGGCTGAATTGACCTGCGGTAGTGTGGAAGCGTTTGTTGAAGAAATGAACCAGAAGGCCGGAGAGCTGGGCTTGGAGCATACGCGCTTTGCGGATCCCTGCGGACTTGCGGCGCAGAATCACTATACTTCCGCTAGGGATTTGGCCCTGCTGTGTGCTTATGCGCTGGATAATGAAATTTTTGCCCGTGTCGTAGCCACACAGAATTATCAAATACCGGGAGCGGAAGAGGGGACTCTGCGGTATCTGCACAATAAAAACCGTATCTTGGGAGAGTGCTTGGGCGGCAACGGAATCAAGACCGGATACACCCGTGCGGCGGGGCGATGTCTGTGCTCCTCCGCTACCCGCGACGGTATGCAGTTGATCTGTGTGACACTGAATGATTACAACTGGTTTAACGATTCCAAGGCCTTGTTGGAAAAAGGATTTGCCGAATATACGATGGTAAGCCTGTTTGAAGAAAATAAAGTTGCGGGAGTTTGCAATATTTTGGACGGAAAAGAGGAAAAGTGTGATATAATATGCAAAACGGAATTGGCTTATCCCCTGAAAAAGGGAGAAAAGCTTTCAGTTGTGACGGATATCATGCTTGAAAAACGGGCGCCGGTTTCCCGCGGGGAAAAGGCAGGGGAGATCCGTGCGTATCTTAACGGCGAAGAGGTTGCTTCCAGCGACTGCGTCTTTTTTAACAACGTGGAGAAAAAAAGAAAATGGTTTGGACGGTAAAAAGATGAGACTGCAAAAATATATGGCCGGCTGCGGCATTGCTTCCCGGAGGGCCTGCGAACAATTGATCCTGCAGGGCAGGGTGAACGTAAACGGGGTAACGGTAACACAATTAGGGACGCAAGTAAAAGAAAATGATATCGTGGTATTTGATGGGCAACAAATAAAACCTGCTGAAAAGCGGGTGTACATAATGCTGTATAAGCCGGATAAGGTGGTGAGTACGGTAAGCGATCCCGAGGGAAGAAAAACGGTGCTGGATCTGGTGGACGTCAAACAGCGGCTTTATCCTGTGGGACGGCTGGACTATCATACGGAGGGGCTGATTTTATTGGTAAACGACGGGGATGCAGCGTATCATTTAACGCATCCCAAGTTTGAAATAGAAAAAGAATATCTCGCGGTAATTGCCGGGAAGATCGAACGGGAAGAAATTTTAAAACTTCAATCCGGAGTGGTTATCGACGGTGCAAAAACAGCTCCCTGTAAAATTAAGTGCTGTGACACTACAGAACACACAACCTCACTTTCCATCATTCTTCATGAGGGCCGCAACCGGCAGGTGCGCAAAATGTTTGAAACTATTGGTAAAAATGTGCTTCATTTAACAAGAATGCGCCACGGTGAAATCATGCTTTCAGGATTAAAGCCGGGACAGTGGAGATATCTAAAC
>CAJMLN010000032.1 GCA_905214315.1 uncultured bacterium
GGACTACGCGCTGATTGCTGAAAAAGCCAAAACGGCTACCGTTGTGCACATCCAGATACCATCGACGTTCCCGTGGGGGACTGTATGCTTGGGCGGGTGATTGACCCCATCGGTAAGCCGTTAGACGGCAAGCCCTTAAATGCCGCAGAATATTATCCCGTAGAACGCAAGGCTCCCTCCATTATAGACCGCAGCCCGGTAAACCGTCCTCTGGAAACGGGGATTCTTGCCATCGACAGCATGATTCCCATCGGCCGGGGCCAGCGAGAGCTGATTATCGGCGACCGGCAGACCGGCAAAACGACCATTGCCCTGGATACCATCCTGAATCAAAAGGGCAAAAACGTCCTGTGCATTTACTGCGCTATTGGCCAAAAAGCCTCAAATATCGCCCAGACCATACAAAAGCTTCAAAATGCTGGAGCGATGGAATATTCCTTGGTCGTCGCCTCTACCGCAAGCGACAGCGCCGCAATGCAATATCTGGCGCCCTATGCCGCCTGCTCGATCGCCGAATATTTTATGGAAAAAGGCCGCGATGTATTAGTTGTATACGACGACCTTTCCAAGCACGCCATCGCCTACCGAACCATGTCCCTGCTGCTGCACCGGCCGCCGGGACGCGAAGCGTATCCGGGCGACGTATTCTATCTGCATTCCCGCCTGCTGGAGCGTTCTGCCCAGCTTTCCCAAGAGCTTGGCGGCGGTTCCATGACGGCACTGCCGATTATTGAAACCATGGGCGGCAATATTTCCGCCTATATCCCCACCAATGTAATTTCCATTACCGACGGGCAGATCTACCTCGAAAGCGAGCTCTTCCACAGCGGCATTCGCCCGGCGGTCAACACCGGACTCTCCGTTTCGCGCGTGGGCCGTTCGGCACAGCACGCGGCCATGCGCGCAGTGTCGGGCTCTTTGAGAATTGAGCTGGCTCAGTACCGTGAAATGGCGGTATTTGCGCGCTTCGGCTCCGATATTGACGAGGCGACCAAAGAACTGCTCAGCCGCGGAGAATGTCTGACGTATCTTTTAAATCAAAAAAAAGGCGCTACCTATTCCCTGGCACAGCAGGTTGTTCTGCTGCTGGCCTTTCAGGAGGGAACCTTCAAAGGTATTCCCGTCTCGGTACTGCCGGGCGCCGTTTCTTCCCTTTTGGATTTTATCCGCAAAAACGCCTCCGGTGCGGAAATTGAAATCAACGACTCCGGCGCTCTTTTAGAAGAAATTCGCCGGCAGCTAAGAGACGCACTGGCCCAATGGAGAAAAGAGTATGAAAAATCTGAATGAGATCCGCCAGCATCAGCGGGCGGTAGAACAGACACGGCAAATTACCAACGCCATGTATCTGCTCTCCACCTCCCGCATGCGCAAAGCCATGCTGCGCGTTGACTATAACCTCACCTATATGAACCGGCTGCGCGCCACAATCAAAGATATTCTTTTAAAATCTGAAGCGCTGCAGCACCTGTACGCCGGCCTTGAAAGCCACGGAAAGGCGCTTTTTATCGTGATCTCCAGCGATAAGGGCATGTGCGGCTCCTATAATTCTTCCGTTTTAAGCCTGGCCATGGAAAAGCTGCGGCAGTTCCCCTCCGGTCAGGTCGGTTCGATCGGCCTGTTCGGCAATGAATACTTTGCCTCCCACAAAATAGAGCCGGTAGTGGAATGGTTCGGCGCCTCGCAGAAGCCGTCCCTGTTCTATGCCCGGCAGATCGGCGAGGGCGCGCTGAACATGTATACGCAAAACGCCGTGGACGAAGTGTATGTGGTATATACCCACTATAAAAACGTAAGCGTGCAGACGCCTCGGTGTATCCGTTTACTTCCGCTGCATATCAGCGACTTTGACGATATCAGCGTTGAATACGAATACTCCGCCGACGTGCTCTATTCACCCACGCCCGAAAAGGTATTTGACCGCATCGTGCCGCAGTATGTGATCGGCATGATTTACGATATGCTGAATCTCTCCTCCGCCTCCGAACACGCGGCGCGTATGAACGCCATGCAGAGCGCTACGAATAACGCCGATAAAATGCTCCGCAGCCTGAAAGATGAATACAACGCCACGCGTCAGCTGGCCATCACAAACGAAATTACCGAAATAGCCGCCTCCAGCGAGCTGTTGCGAAGATCTGTTTAAAAGGGGGAAACATATGAAATATACAGGCTGTATCACAAAAATCACAGGCCCCGTCGTGGAGCTTCGCTTTGACCGCGGAGAACAGCCGCCGATCAATTCCCTGGTAACCTCGGAAAACGGGCTGCATATGGAAATCGTTGCCCACAAGGGCAAAAGCGAGGTAAGCTGCGTGGCTTTGGAGGCCACCGAGGGAACCGTTTGCGGCACCTTAGTGGAAAGCGACGGAGAATGTATTAAGGTTCCCGTAGGAAAGCCCGTAATCGGACGGGTTGTGGACGTTTTAGGTCGTCCCATCGACGGCAAAGGCGAAATTCAGGCCGATGTCCGTATGCCGATCCATCGCATCGCGCCCCCTTTGGAAAAACAGAAGCCCACTACCGAATTGCTGGAAACCGGAATCAAGGTTATCGACCTGCTCGTTCCCTACGCCAAGGGCGGAAAAATCGGTCTCTTCGGCGGCGCCGGCGTCGGCAAAACCGTACTGATTATGGAAATGATCCATAACGTAGCCGTCAATCACGGTTCTTATTCGGTATTCACCGGCGTGGGCGAACGTTCCCGCGAGGGCAACGAGCTGATGAGCGATATGCAGAAAAGCGGCGTTATGGATAAATCCATCTTAGCCTTCGGCCAGATGAACGAACCCTCCGGCAGCAGAATGCGCATTGCCTATACCGGACTCACCATGGCCGAATATCTGCGCGATGTACAAAAACAGGACGTTCTGCTTTTTATTGATAATATCTACCGTTTTGTCCAGGCCGGCAACGAGGTCAGCGCGCTTTTAGGCCGCCTGCCCAGCGCGGTGGGCTACCAGCCTACCCTTGCCAATGAGCTGGGATCCCTGCAGGAGCGCATTGCCTCCACCGAAGACGGTTCCATTACCTCCGTCCAGGCCGTCTATGTTCCCGCCGATGACCTTACCGATCCGGCCCCGGCAACGATTTTCAACCATCTGGATGCGATTACCGTGCTCTCGCGCAGTATTTCCGAGCAGGGCATCTATCCGGCGGTAGATCCTATTGAAAGCTCCAGCCGCGTGCTGGAACCTGAAATCGTGGGTCAGAAGCACTATGATACCGCGCGGCGCGTACAGGAATGCCTGCAGCGCTATGCGGAACTCAAAGATATCATCGCTATTTTAGGCATGGAAGAGCTTTCCCCCGAAGACCGGCTGACCGTCTACCGGGCCAGAAAGATTCAGCGTTTCCTCTCCCAGCCCATGAGCGTTGCCGAGGGCTTTACCGGGCAAAAGGGCAAATTCGTCCCCTTGGAAAAAACCGTTGACAGCTTCAGCCAGATCATCAGCGGTGAGGCCGACGACTTACCTGAGGCCGCTTTCTTTATGACAGGCGACATTGACGAGGTAAGAGAGAAGGCGAAAACACTGTGAAGTTTAAGCTGGAAATCATAACGCCGGAAAAGCAGTTTCTTGAAACACAGGCAGAAGCCGTTACCGTGAAATGCTCTGACGGCGAGCTTACCGTTTTAAAAGGGCATCAGCCCATGATCGCCGCAATTTCCATCGGCGAATTGAAAATAAAAGAAAACGGACAATGGCGCAGCGCGATCGGCTCCCAGGGCTTTATGGAGGTACGGCCGGACGAAGTAATCATCTTTACCCAGGCCTGCGAATGGCCGGAGGATGTAGACGAGGCGCGGGCGCTGCGCGCGAAAGAACGGGCGTTGGAAAAGCTGCGGCAAAAGCAGAGCATCTACGAAAGCAAGCACGCCAAGGTATCCCTGGCGCGCGCCATGGCGCGCTTAAGCGTCATCCATAAACGCAAATAAAAGCCTTCTCTTTCTGAGAAGGCTTTTGCTTTTAACGTCCAAAGCCGTTGTTTCACCGGCAGCTTTCTGCAAAAGCACAGGCGTATATTCGCCGTACCGATTCAGCTCGTCCTTACGGAATTTTTACAGCTCGTTTACCGGCGGATAACAGGAAAAATTCCGGCAGATATAAAATGTGGTTCTGTCATTGACCAGAGGATACGTCTCCGAAGGCTCAAAAAGCACGGTTACCAGTTCGTCATGCCGGAATTTTTTCTTCAGCCTTTCAAGCTCCCCCGATTCCTTTAATACTACCGTTACATGAGCCGGCGGAAATTCCTTCATCAAAAGCGCCGAATAATAAAAGCTCTGCGCTCCCCCCGCACGCCCGGCACAGGCGGAAAGCTGCTCCTCGGCTCTCTTTTCAATATCGCGGTCCTCAAACAGAAGGGAGATCTTTACCAGATTATAAGCCATCACTGAGTTCCCGCTGGGAATGGCGCCGTCATAAAAATCCTTTGTCCGGAAAACAAGCTTCCGCTCGTCTTTGGCGCAGAGATAAAAGCCGCCGTTTTCAGGATCGCTGAAATCCGAAAGCACCTTCGTGCACAGATCCAGCGCGCGCACCAGATATTCCTGTATAAAAAAGGTCTCATACATCTCCAAAAGGGCAAAAACAGTAAAGGCATAATCCTCCAAAAATCCTTTGCTGCCGAGATGTCCTTCGCTGCGGCTGTGAAAGAGCGTTGTCTTCCGGCAAAGCTCCGCATCCAAAAAAGCCGCGCATTCCTTGGCGGCGCTGGCGTATCTTTCATCTCCGGAGGCACGGTACAGCCGCGCCAACGCGGCTATGGCCAATGCATTCCAGGCGGTAAGGATTTTTTTATCCGTCTTTAAGTCCATGCGCCGGCGACGGTACCGGTATACTTTTTCAAGCGTCTCCGCTGAGACCTCCTGAGAATCTTTCCCCAAAAGATTCGGAATGCTTCGCCCTTCAAAATTGCCCTCGGGTGTAATCCCGTAATTTTTGCAGAACGCTCTTCCCTCCTCCGGTCCCAAAAGCTCCAGAATTTCCTGCGGCTCAAATACATAATAGGCACCCTCGCCGCCGGCACTGTCCGCATCCTGCGCACTGAAAAACGCTCCCTCCGGTGCAGCCATCTCCCGCAAAAGATAATCCGCCGTTTTTTCGGCCACATTTTTATAAAATTCCTTCTTTGTAACAAAAAACGCCTCCGTATAGGCTAAAATCAGCAGGGCGTTGTCATAGAGCATCTTTTCAAAATGAGGCACCAGAAAATACCGGTCCGTGGAATACCGGGAAAAGCCATAGCCGATATGATCAAAGATACCGCCCCGACACATCTGCCGCAATGTTTTTTCCACCATAGCCAAGGCTTCAGCGTCATCCTTCTTTTGTGAATACGCCAATAAAAACAGCAGGTCAGAGGGCATGGGAAACTTGGGTGAGATGCCGAAGCCGCCGAACATTCCGTCAAAGCTGTTCTTCAGCGCCGCGGCTGCCGCGTCGGCCGAAGAAAGCTCCGCTTTGCGCTCTCCGCTTTCCTGTTTTGAAAAAAGAGCTGTAATCTCTTCCGCAGAGGCAAGCAGTCCTTCCCTGTCCTTTTGCCAGCGGTCCTGAATCGTAAAAAGCAATTCCGTAAAACCCGGCAGGCCGCCCCTGGCTTTGGGAGGAAAGTACGTACCGGCAAAAAACGGTTTTTGATCCGGCGTCATAAAAATACTGGCGGGCCAGCCTCCGCTGCCGGTAAAAGCCTGACATACAGGCATATAGGCACTGTCAATATCCGGCCGTTCCTCACGGTCGACCTTAATGGAGACAAAGCTGCGGTTTAAAATTGCAGCCACGGCTTCCTCTTCAAAGCTTTCGCGGGCCATTACATGGCACCAATGGCAGGTACTGTAGCCAATACTTAAGAATACGGGTTTATCTTCCCTTTTTGCCTTGGCAAAAGCCTCCTCGCCCCAGGGATACCAGTCTACGGGATTTTCGCTGTGTTGCAAAAGATAGGGGCTGGTTTGTCCGGCCAAATGATTTTTCATGTTCATCACCTCAGCACTATTATTTCCTATTTTACCTTATTTTTTCAAAATTCATAGAACAACAATATGCTTTTTCTTGAATCTGACATCAAACTATGCTAAAATAAAAATAAAAAGAGCTATCGTGTGGTGAATAAGCAATGAAAATCTTTTATGAAGACTGGCATGACCGAATCCACGTAGCAAAACGCACCAGTTTTGCCTTTGCCAATCATATGCATGATATGGTGGAAATCGTATATCTGACACAAGGAACCGCAAATGTCAGCTGCAACGGCACCGACTACCGGCTGCAGACCGGCGAGCTTTTTATTGCCTTTCCCAATTTGATGCACTCGTATTGGCACACGGAAGCAGTTACAGGCTATATTACCATTTTTAAATCCGATATTCTGAAAAGCTTCGGCGAAAGCTTTTCCTCTAAAATACCGATATGTCCTGTTATCGGCGCAGACGAGCTTTCTCCGAAAATTCCGCCGCTCTTTGAAGAAGCCGCAGAAACCTTTAAAAAGAACCCGCCGTTTAAAGGCGAAAGGCTGTTTGCCTTAATCGTACTGCTTCTTTCCCATGTTTTAGAAAAGCTGACGTTTTGTCAGAATAAAAATCTGAATATGGATACCGCTTCTCAGGTCTTTACCTACTGCAACGAAAACTTTTGCGAAAGCATCAGTCTGGATTCCGTTTCCCGCGCGCTCTCCACCAGCAAATATCATATAATCAGAATTTTCAGAGAAAAGCTGAATACCACCTTTCAGGCCTATATCAACAAGCTCCGCATAGAAAAAGCAAAGCAGCTTTTAAAGGAAACCTCCGATTCCGTTACCGAAATTTCCATAAAAACCGGCTATAACACGATTCGCAGCTTTAACCGCGCCTTTTTAGCCGATACCGGACTTTCGCCCTCTCAATATCGAAAGCGTACAAAATAAAAACCAAATTCCGCCACTTTACGTCTGATTGCCTTTGGGAAAATGTCTTGCTTTTTTCCAAAGGTTTTTTTACACTTATTTATGGAGAAATGATAAAATTTTTTTGAAAGGATGATAACCATGAAAGTTGCAAGAAAGCTGGGTGCAATCATCATTACCGCAGCAATAGCCTTGTGCATTCTGCCCTCCGCGGCCGTATCGGCCGCAGCCAATCCCAACGGCAGCAGCGTAGCGCGTAAAATTATGGATGAGGGTATGGTGCTTTTGAAAAATCAGAACAGTGCCTTACCCTTGGCAAAAGAAAAAACCATTGCGCTCTTTGGGGAAGCACAGGCAGCAGCCTATGATAATACCGTGGATACGCTGACACCGCAAAACGGCTATATCCCTTTCGGGGCCGGGTCCGCCAAAGCGCTGGGATCTTCAAAAATGGTGGCACCGCTGGATGCGTTCCGTGAAGCGCAGAATAACGGCGAAATTACCATTTTTGAAGAGCTTTCCAAAAAATACGAAGCCAATCCCAAATATATTCCGGATGAAGCCATGTATAACGCGGCAGCTTCTGCCTGTGATACCGCGGTCATCTTTATCCGCCGCTGGGTAGGGGAATGTATTGATATGAAAAAAGAGGATTGGTATCTTTCTGACGCGGAGAAACAGATGCTGACAACACTTACCCAAAAATTTACCACGGTGATCGCCGTTTTAAACACGCCCGCGCCGATCGATACCTCCTGGGCGGTGGGCGACGTTCCCGGCATTGACGTTGATGCCGTTCTGTTTGCCGGCTACGGCGGCGCCCAGGGCGGTTACGGAATTGCCGATATTCTTTTAGGCAAAGTGAATCCTTCGGGCAAATTAGTGGATACCTACGCCAAGGACCTGGAGGATTACCCCACTACACAAACGTTTTTCAGCAGTAATGCCGTAGAATACCAGGAAGATATTTACCTGGGCTACCGGTATTTTGAAACCTTTGATCCCACGTATTCCAAAGTCAATTATGAATTCGGCTTCGGCCTTTCCTACACGGATTTTACTTTGACGACAGAAGAATTTTCCTCTGACGGCCAAACGGCAACCGTTAAAGTAAAAGTAAAAAATACGGGCACAGTAGCCGGAAAAGAAACGGTACAGGTCTATTTTTCCGCTCCGCAAAAAGGAACCGGCGGCGCCCGCCTCAGCAAAGCGGCCAAAGAACTTTGTGCCTTTGAAAAAACAAAGCTGCTCCCTCCCGGTGCCGAGCAGACGCTTACCCTAACTTTTGCGGTAAACGACATGGCGCAATATGACGATACCGGCGCTTCCGGATATCAATTCTCCTACGTGCTGGAGGCCGGGGACTACGATGTGTTTGTAGGAAATTCCGTTAAAGACGCGGGCACGCGCAAAGCAGGCAGCATCCGGATTGACGCGCTGAGAATAGTAGAGCAGCTGACCGAGCAGTGCCCAACCAACCTGGAAAAGCGGCTGACCGCAGACGGAACTTATGAGAGTCTGACGCAAAACACCCCGGAGAGTCATCTGCTGAAGGCCGGCGGAACCTTAACCGTTGAAGCGGAAAACTATATCGCCGCCGACTCCTCCAACGAAACCTATAAACCGACTGCCGAAAGCTTCAGCGGCTATTTATATCAGCCAAACACCGGCGGCTGGGAATCCCATACAGGAAAAAGCTTAGGTACGCTCTGGCCGGCCGGCTCCTACGCCGTTTATCAGATAGAAGCCGAAGAAGCCGGAACCTATGCCGTTACTTTCCGTGTTTCCTCCAATTCCGAAAACAACAGCTTTGACGTTTTGACCTCTGTCGACGGCAATACCTATACTTTGCAGAATCTGTCGATTTCCATGCCCGATACCTATGCGCTGAGCGGAAACAAATCGCAGTATTTCAGCTTTATGGATATCAGCGGCTATACACTTTCCCTGCAAAAAGGAACTAACTACATCAAAATTGCCAAAAAAGCGTCCGTTGCTGCACCGAATATCGATTCCTTTACGCTTTCCGGCAGTACCATTGTCTGCGAAGCGGAAAACTTTATCGCATCAGACTCCTCCCATGCCTCCTACAAGCCGAAAAAGGAGAGCTTTACCGGCTATCTCTATAACGCCGCGGCAGATTCCTGGCTGCCGTATTCAGGCGAGGTTCTTGCGCAGATGTGGCCCGCCGGCTCCTACGCAATCTATCAGATCTATGCGCCGAAGGACGGTATTTACGGCGTAACCTTCCGCGTAGCCTCCAATAAGGATGACAGCAGCAACTCCTTCAGCCTCGCCGTTTCCCCAGATAACAGTCAGTATGCACTGCAGGAAATTTCCGTACGGGTGCCCAATACCAGCACGCTTTCCGACGGAAAAAGCCAGTATCACAGCTATATTGATACGGAAGCCTGCGCCGTAAAACTGAACAAAGGTATCAACTACATTAAAATATCCACGCTCAGCACCACTATTCCCAATATTGATTCCTTTACCTTTATGCCCGAGACTGAAAGTCTGCGCTACGCAGCCGCAGGATATCTCGCCGCAGGCTCTGACGCATCGGCGAAGCCTTCCCTGGAAACCTTTACCGGATGTCTGCGGAACGATGCCTCAAATACGTGGGAAACCTATAGTGGAAAAGCGCTGGCCAGCATGTACGGCGGCGGCGCCTACGCTTCCTATGCCCTCTACGCGCCCCGGGCCGGCCAATACGCCATCCGGTTCCGGATCGCCTCCGGCCGGGATAACGCCGATCATTCCTTTGATATCGCGCTTTCAGCCGACAACAGCGAGTACACAGCGCAAAACCTTTCCGTTCCCGTCCCCAATACGAGCGCATTGAGCGGAAAAAGCACCTGGCACAGCTATATCGATACGCAGGCATATACTATTACCCTGCAGGAGGGCGTCAATTATCTGAAAATTTTACGCAAGACGGAATCCATTCCCAACATCGAATCTTTTGTTCTCTCCCTGCAGACCGATATCTCCGGCACTGCGCCGCAGGAACCCGAGCAGACGGAAACTATCATAAAGCTTAAGGATGTTTCCGCAGGCAGAGCCTCACTGGAGGATTTTACCGCGCAGATGACCACCGGAGAGCTGGCGACCTTCTTTGTCTCCTACCGAGGTGCCGGCGCCGGAGAAGCAGGCGGCAGCGACGCGGTCTGCTCCAAATACGGAATAAAGCGCATCAATATGTATGACGGACCCAGCGGACTGGGCAGCAGCGGAACCTCCTGGCCCTGCCAGACGATCGTGGCCTGCACCTGGAATGCGGACCTGGCCAGCGCCATGGGCCTGATAATCGGCGCCGAGGGTTACAGTAACCGCGTAGACCTTTGGCTGGCCCCCGGCCTCAACCTGCACAGAAATCCCCTGGCAGGCAGAAATTTTGAATATTATTCCGAGGATCCCTATCTTACCGCTGTCTTCGGCACAGCCGTAACAAAAGCAGCCCAAAGCATGGGCTTAGGCGTGTGCATTAAACACTTTGTATGCAATGAAAAAGAAGCGGGTAAATTGGGCAGTGATTCCAAAGTATCGGAACGCGCCCTGCGGGAGCTGTATCTGTACCCGTTTGAAAAAACGGTAAAAGAAGCAAAGCCGTTAGCGGTTATGAGCTCCTACAACATCTTAAACGGCGTTGCCGTCTCTGAAAATTATTCCCTCCTGACAAACATTCTGCGCGGCGAATGGGGCTTTGAAGGCTTTGTTACCGGGGACTGGAACAACAACAAAAACGCCGTTGCCGAAATAAACGCCGGCAATACCGTACGTCAGCCGGCATCCATGTGCAATATTGACGAACTGCTCAGCGCCATTCAGGCGGGAAAAATCACCCGTGAAACGCTGGAAGCCGGCGCGCAGGATATTTTGTATTCCATGATGCGCATGCACTCCTATTATACAACGGTAGAGCTTTGCGGGGGAAATCATACGTTTGCAGACGGCATATGTACACGCTGCCACTGCGTAGACGAAATGCGGATATCCGGCTTAAATACCATATTGCTGCAATTATTAGACGACAGTTACACAGCAGCGATTCCTGAAGAGGAAAGCAAAGATACTCCCGTAGCTGCAGGTGATATCGGCATTCTGCTTTTGCTGACGGTTCTGACCGTCAGCACGGGAGGCGTTGCCGTATTGCTGATAAAAAAACGAAAAGTCTGTAATCGCTGAGCTTCACAAATTATATAAAAAACTGAAAAAGCACTGAAAAAATGCAGGATTCCCGCCGGGGGATCCTGCGTTTTTTCCAAAGCGCTGCATCCTCCCTCTGCTTTTTGAAGCTTTCCTCCCTTCTATAAAAATCCCGCTGTCCTTTTTTTGCGGGAATATGCTATAATAAGAAAAAAGTCCAGCAACGGAAGGATCCCCATGAAAGCACTGAAACAGTATTTAAAAGAACAAAATTATATTCCGATGCACATGCCCGGCCATAAGCGCAACGAACGCTTTTCCATGCTCGACGGCTATGAAATTGACGTTACCGAAATTGCCGGCTGTGACGACCTCTATCATCCCACAGGAATTTTAAAGGATGCCATGGAACGGGCCGCAGCGCTCTATCGGTGCCGCCGCAGCTTTTATCTGGTAAACGGGAGCACCTGCGGTATTTTAGCAGCCCTTCACGCTTTATGCAAAAAAAATAAAAAACTGCTGGTAGCGCGCAATTGCCACAAAAGCGTATACCGCGCAATTGAGCTTTTAAACCTCTCCCCGGTATATCTCTGCCCCAAAACCGACGCAAACGGAATTTTTGGCTGTATCTCTCCCCAAACAATCAAAGATGCGGTAAACGCCCACCCCGATGCGGCACTTCTTCTGCTCACCTGTCCCACCTATGAGGGCGTTTGCAGCGATATTTCTTCTATATGCTCTATTGCACATGCGTACAATATTCCGGTAATGACGGATGCGGCACATGGCGCGCATTTAGGCTTCGATTCTTATTTCCCCAAAAATCCGATAGCCTTGGGCGCGGACATCGCGGTAGAAAGCCTGCATAAAACCCTGCCCAGCCTGACGCAGACAGCGCTTTTACACGTCAACGGTCCGCGCATCGACGATACCGCGGTTTTACATTCTTTAAGCCTGTTTCAAACCAGCAGTCCCTCCTATGTGCTGATGTCCTCCATAGATTCCTGCATCGGGCTGATCGCACAGGAAGGACCCGCGCTCTTTTCCCGGTGGAGCGAAATGCTGCAGGATTTCTACAGCACGATTCAGCTGAAGCACCTCAAGCTTTACGACTGTCCCGGCCGCGACAGAAGCAAAATTGTAATTCTCTGCGGACAGGCCGGCATCAGCGGCAGACAGTGCGCCGCACTGCTGCGGGAGAAATATCATATCGAAACGGAAATGACCGCGCCCGCCTATGTGACCGCCCTCTCGGGGCTGGGCGAAAAAAAAGAGAATCTTTCCGCTTTCAAAGCCGCCCTCGAAGAGCTCGACGATGCCTGCACCCCCGGCAGTCTCTGTGTCCCCCCCTGGCCGGAAGAAGCCTTTGCCGGGCCGCAGCTTCCCGAAAAACGGCAACCACTGCAGGAGGGCGCCGTCAGCGCGGATGCTCTTTGGGCCTATCCGCCGGGAATCCCGCTGCTGCTGCCGAACGAAATCATTTCCAAAGAAGCCCTGGAGCTCATCCGCTTCTACCGGCAGTACGACGTACCGCTGTACAGCTCCCTCGGCGTTTTTGACGGCACCATGCTTCTCTATGAAAAACAGATATCCCGCAAACACACGGATACTGATTGACAACTTTTTCATTCGGTGATAAAATTCTTTTATAAAGTTGACAAAAAGGGGGATTTTTATGAAAAGAATACAAACGCTTCAGACACGCGACCTTGCAAAAAGCGTTGTTGAGGGCGGCTGCGGTGAATGCCAGACTTCCTGCCAATCAGCCTGCAAGACTTCCTGCGGTGTTGCCAATCAGCCTTGCGAAAACAAAAAAAGCAATTGATTTGCCTATAAAAAGCGGTGCCGCTTACTCTTTTTGAGCAGGCGGCCTTCTGTTTGTTTGGAGAAGCTATGATACATCA
The DNA here is from genome assembly GCA_905214315.1 of uncultured bacterium. Classification (GTDB taxonomy): domain Bacteria; phylum Bacillota; class Clostridia; order Christensenellales; family QALW01; genus UMGS1322. The sequence continues at coordinate 12,942 of CAJMLN010000032.1, forward strand.
ATATAAATTAAACGGATACAATATCGTGCTTGACGTCTTCAGCGGCGCCGTTCACATCGTGGACGACGTGGCCTATGACATCATCGCCCTGTTTGAAAACACAGAAAAAGAGGCTATCGCAAAACGTATTACCGGCCGTTATCCGGAAATTACGGAAGCCGACGTGTATGAGTGCTTAGAGGATATTGAGCAGCTCCAGCGCGAAAAAAAGCTCTTTACGCCCGACGTATATGCCGATAAGGCCTTTGATTTAAAAAAACGGCATACCGACATCAAGGCTTTATGTCTGCACGTGGCGCACACCTGCAATTTAAACTGTGAATACTGTTTTGCCAGCCAGGGAAAATATCACGGAGACCGCGCCCTGATGAGCTTTGAAACGGGCAAACAGGCGCTGGATTTCCTGATTGCCTCCTCCGGACGGCGCACCAATCTGGAGGTCGATTTTTTCGGGGGCGAGCCGCTGATGAACTGGGACACAGTAAAAAAGCTTGTAGCCTATGCCCGAAGCATAGAAAAGACACACAATAAAAATTTCCGTTTCACCCTGACAACAAACGGTGTTTTGATCGATGACGACGTCATCGCCTTTGCCAATAGGGAAATGCACAATGTCGTGCTGAGCCTTGACGGACGCAGGGAGGTTCACGACAGGCTGCGCAAAACCGTAAGCGGCAGCGGCAGCTACGATGTGATCGTACCCAAATTCAAAAAATTTGTGGAGGCGCGGGGCAACAGAAATTATTATGTGCGCGGTACATTTACGCGCAACAATCTGGATTTTACAAAGGATATTTTCCACATGGCAGATTTAGGCTTTACCGAGCTTTCCATGGAGCCGGTGGTATGCGCGCCGGGGGATCCCTACGCCCTTAAAGAAGAGGATCTGCCTGTGTTATTTGAGCAATATGAAATTCTGGCCAAAGAGATGCTCAAGCGCCGTAAAAACGGCAGCGGCTTCACATTTTACCATTATATGATCGATCTTTCCCACGGGCCGTGTATCTATAAACGGATTTCCGGCTGCGGTTCGGGTACGGAATATCTGGCCGTCACCCCCTGGGGCGAGCTCTTCCCCTGCCACCAGTTTGTGGGCGATCCGAAATACAGCATGGGCAACGTATGGGACGGCGTTACCAACACCGCCCTGCGTGATGAATTCAAGCTGTGCAACGCTTACGCCCGCCCCGCCTGCCGGGACTGCTGGGCCAAGCTGTACTGTTCCGGCGGCTGTGCGGCCAACGCCTATCATGCCGAGGGCAGCATCAAAGGCATTTATGAATACGGCTGCAGGCTGTTTAAAAAGCGGATAGAATGTGCCATCATGCTGCAGGCGGCGCAGGCAGAAAAATAAAACGCTTTACCGTGCCGCACGAAAAAGAGAATTCGGCAATTATGGGAGACCCCTGAAAAGGCGGCCTCTCTTTTTTATTCCCCAAAAAACAGCAAAGCGCTTCTATCCTCTTATTTAAATTTTATATTAAACGCAAAAGTCGGTTATTCTAATAAGGAAAATAAAAATTTATGAAAAAGGAGTTTTCTATGATAAAATCATCACAGCTGACAGCCTATACAGCCTATTTAAAAGAAGCAGAGCGAAGCCGCGCTACGCAAACGCAGTATTGCAGGGATATCCGCCATTTTCTTTCCTGGGCAGGCAGCGCCGCCCTTACAAAAGAGACCGTTATTGCCTACAAAGAACTGCTGCAAAGAGAATACAAGGCCGCAAGCGTAAACGCAAAGCTGGCGGCGATCAACGGCTTTTTTTCTTTTTTAGGAAAGGATGAGCTGCGGGTAAAGCAGCTGAAAATTCAAAGGCTGGCGTACTGCTCAAATGAAAAAGAACTGGACAAAAACGAATATCTGCACCTGGTAGAAGCGGCAAAAGAGCAGAAGGATGAAAGACTTTCACTGGTGCTGCAAACAATCTGCAGCACCGGAATCCGCGTTTCCGAGCTGCAATTTATTACCGTTGAAGCGGTAAACGCCGGGGAAGCCGCCATCCGCCTGAAGGGAAAAAACCGAACCATCCTGATTCCCGGCAAGCTGCGCAGCGCATTGCGGCAGTATCTGCAGCAAAAAAATATCGCCTCCGGCCCCGTCTTCATCACCAAAAGCGGAAAGTCCCTGGATCGCTCCAATATCTGCAAAAAAATGAAAGCGCTGTGCCGCAGCGCGGGCGTGGCGGCAAAAAAAGTCTTTCCCCATAACCTACGCCACCTGTTTGCCCGGTGCTTTTATGCTTTGGAGAAAGATATTGCCAAGCTGGCCGACATTCTGGGACACAGCAGTATCAACACTACCCGTATTTATATCGTATCCACAGGCTTGGAGCACCGCCGGCAAATGGATACCCTCGGTCTTATTTTATAGGCTGACCATCCGCGGCAACAAAAAAACCACATAATCCTCATTATGTAGTATTTTTTAACCAACAGCGGTTACATATTCACTTTTCATTCTATTGTAGTATAGAAGATTTTTTGTATACTGTCAATATAATTTACATTTTTCTCTATTCAACTGACGGATAGTTTTTCTTTTTACACACAGCAACCAAGCCTATCCGTATTTTTTCTATTTTCAGGAAAGGCTTCGGTCATATATTTCTCTTTCATCTGTCTTCTGATCATAAAATTGCCTTTAAAACAGCTTAAAAAAAGAAATGAATATATTCAACAGACGTGCTGTACCACATAATGAGGATTATGTGGTGTTTTCTGAAACAGCCGCAGATAACTCTTTTTCTGTAAAAGCATTTTCACACAAAGGAGTTTTATGATGGATTTAAAAACAAAGTGCAACAAATTAAGCATTCTTCTGTTCTGCTGTATTTTTACACTGCTTTGCACTGTAAAGCTGCCGTTTTCCGCCAAAGCCAGTCCGGCAGAGGACGGACTGGCCGTAACAGATGAAAGCGGATCCTACCTATCCCCCGACAGCAGCGGTCTTTTTACGCTTTCCTCCGGCAGCTATACGGTCTCCGGAGCAACACAAAATCAGGCTCTTCGCATTGCCGGCGAAGTAACGCTGACGCTTGACGGCGCCGTCATCGACCTGAGCAACAGCAGTACAAACGACGCAAAGCCCGGAATCAGCATTGTGCAGGGAGAAGCAGCCTTAATTTTAAAGGGAGAAAACACCGTAAACGGCGGCTCGGGATTCGCAGGCATCTACGTTTCCCCGGCGGGCGCTCTTACGGTTTCCGGTCAGGGGGCTCTTTCTGCCCGAGGCGGCAACGGCAAAAAGAATGGCTCCTACACCAATAAATGGTACGGTCTTTCAACCGGTACCAGATGCTATTTCAGCGGCGGTGCCGGAATCGGCGGCAACGGTCTTTGGTTGTATGCCAATGACACCTGGGTGACAGATTCTGTCCCCAGTTTTGGAAAAATTCTTATCGAAGACGGAAATATCACCGCACAGGGCGGAAAGGCGAATATCGCAAACGCCGGGGCCGGAGCCGGTATCGGGGCTGGAGGCAGTTCCAGCCAAAAAAATATAAATTATTCTTTTTCCGGTACAATCGCCATTAAAAACGGAACGATAAAGGCCGTCGGCGGCATGGGAGAAGATTTTTCACTTACCTTGGGCGGCGCTGGTATCGGCTCCGGCGGAGTAGGCGGCAACATCTGGGTACCCTACCATAACGACATCAAAATGTCCATAAACGGTGGTACCGTCACCGCGTCAGGTACTGCCGACGGGGCAGGTATCGGCGGCGGTGCCAACGTAAACAGCGGTACGATAGAAATTTCCGGCGGCACGGTGGACGCGACGGGCGGCTATGAAATAGAAGACGGCAAGCCCTCGGGACATTGGGGCGGCGCTGGCATCGGCGGCGGAGATAATGGTGGCGCGACCTCAATCTTAATCACGGGCAGCGCCAGGGTAACGGCAAAAGCGATCGGAGCCGCAGCAGGTATCGGCGCGGGCTGCGACGGTTTTGTCGGTATGGTCGATTATGACGACGGACAAATGCTTTACGGCACAATTACCATTGACGGAAAGGCTGACGTCATCGCCGCGGGCGGGTCTAATCCCAGCAAAAAGCTCGGCGGCGCGGGCATCGGCGCCGGATGCAGCTATAGCTTTGATAACGGCTTCGGCCATATTTCCATTACGGGCCATTCCAAAGTGCGGGCTTATGCGGGAGCACGCGCCCAGGCCATCGGCGTAGGCTCCGACTACGAGGGCGACGATCCCAATCTTTTCAGCGTGGGAACCAAATCCATTGATGTGTGGATGTTCAATCCCGATACCGCACAGGCCGCATTCTGGGGGCAGAATACATCCGGCAGTGGACTTACCGAGGATTTCACCAGTGACGGCGCCGAAGCAGTTTGGTTTACGCTTGCCCCCAATACTGCTTATCCGCAGGCAGATACCGATATCGCTGCCTTTACCATATCCGAAAAAGCACTTTCATGGCAGCACACCGCCTCCGGCTTCCTGCGGCTTACAGAGGGTACGGAAACCGTAGCGCAGGAAAATTATTTACGGGACGGCTTTTCTTCCTTAGGGAACTGGGCCACCTTCTACTCCTCCGCTGACCTAGGAAATTTAACGGTTTCACTCTCCTCCGCAGATTCCGAAATTTTTGAAAAAGCGTTCTCTTTTACGGTAACGGTAAGCGATACATCCCTCAACGGCGTGTACGGTGATATGACCTTTACAAACGGCACAGCTGTCTTTTCCTTAAAAAGCGGTGAAAGCAAAACTGCCCAGGAGCTTCCTGCAGGAATCTCCTATCAGGCAAAAGCCGCCGCAGAAGAAGGCTATACGTTCACCGCAGAGGGCTCCGCAGGACTCATTCCCAAAGCGGAAACCGCACACGCAGCCTTCCATCTACAAAAAACAGAGCTGCCGGAAATTCCGGAGACGCCTCTGGATCCCCCGCCTTCTCTGGGAGATACGGCTACTCTCATGCTATGGCTTCCGCTGCTTGCGGGTATTGCGCTGCTGTCTCTTTTCTTAAAAAAGCAAAAACAGTAAAAAATAATGCTATTGGAACCGGGCCGCTCAAAAACTGAGCGGCTTTTTATTATCCCAAACAAAAATATTGTTTTTCTTAAAAAACATCTTGGATTTACGGATTTTCCCCCCCTTCCCTTCATGCTATAATAAAATGTGTACAAACAATGATATGGCAAAATACAAAAAAGGAGTGTTATCATGAATCTTTCTTTTACCAAAGCGACTGACGCTGCCGGCAAGGTTTTTCAAATCCCGGTCACCTGCACAAAAACGGAAAATAAAATTTCGGCCCTGATAAAAAAAGAGGATATTGCCGGCGCAGCGCAGGTGGATATTCTTCCGCAATTATCTGATACGCCCTGCGGAGACGGTTATTTTGCCGTTCCCATGTGCCACCGCGGCTATCTTACCTTTTTTACCCCGCGCAGCCAAAGCTGTGAAGATACTTTTTTCTTCAATATGCCCTTTTACGGAGTAAAACGCCCGGGAGAATGCTTTATTGTTGTACTCGAAAAGCTATCGCCTGAAGCGCGCCTTTACCAAAGCTATGATACCACCGGCTACCATCTCTGCTTTCGTTTTTCCTTTCAGGCTGACGCCACCCTTCCCTATGACGATATTACCCTGCAAATCATTTTTCTTAGTCCCGATGCCGATTACAACGATATGGCCCGCGCTTACCGGGAATATCAATATGCGCACGGGCTCCGGACAATTTCAGAAAAACGGCGAAAAGCAATAACCTACGCGGCGGAAGCGCCGGAAATCCGTCTGCGCCTGGCCTGGAAGCCCGTACCGACTCCGGTAGAAGAACAAACGCCCGCCACTGAACCGAAAATGCACGCGGCCATCTCTTTTGACCGGCTGAAAGAGCTTATGCTTCGAATGCACAAGGCTGGCATAGAAAAAGCGGAATTATGCCTGGTCGGCTGGAACCAGAAAGGACATGACGGAAGGTACCCGCAGCTTTTTCCCGTAGAAGAGGCTTTAGGGGGAGAAGCAAAGCTGAAAGAAGCCATTGCTTTGGGCCAAAAGCTGGGGTATCAAATTACCGCGCACAGCAATTCTACCGATACGTACCGTATCGCCGACTGTTTTTGTGAAGAGGACATTCTCAAAAATCCCGATGGTTCCCTCAGCGCCAACGCCACCTGGAGCGGCGGCAGAATGTATAACCTCTGTCCCCGCACAGCATTGAAGCAGGCACAGGAAAATCTGCCGCGGATTCGGGCACTTGGGTTTGAAGGACTGCATTACATTGATGTGCTTTCCATCGTCCAGCCACGGGCGTGCTTTGATTCCAAACACCCCGTCAACCGCACCGAGTGCGTAGAAATCTGGCGAAAAATCGCCGCGCTTTCTCAAAAACTTTTCGGCGGCTTTGCATCTGAAGGAAGCTGTGACTTTTTAGCCCATGAGCTTGACTTTGTCCTGTACGCGGGCTTTTCCGCCTTTACCGCCAAGCCCCTGCTTTTTCAGGATGAACTGGTTCCCCTGTGGGAAATAGTTTATCATGGCTCCATTCTGTATTGTCCCTCTACTGAGTTGGTCAACGCCGTGCTGGGCGAAAAAAAATTTCAGCTGAAACTGATCGAATACGGCGGCAGACCCGTACTGTACTTTTATGCGCGCTTTGTAACTCCCAGCGGCAGCAGAAGCAATTGGATGGGCGAAAATGACCTTTTATGCGCCACCGACGCTGAATTGGATGCGGCTGTTGCCAGCATTAAAGAAACTTACGACCTTTACCGCACGGTATGCCCCCTGCAATATGCCTTTATGGAAGAACACAAAATGCTTACGCCCGATGTAGCCGCAGTACGGTACTCTAATAACCATACGGTAATTGTCAATTACGGCAGCACACCGTTTCTGTATCAAAACACCGCTGTTCCTGCGGAAGATTTCCGTGTTTTCTCTTAACGCAATTTAGTGCATATGCGCAATATAATTCTATTGACCTTATTTTCCACAATTGCTATAATGATTTGTTGATAAGAGTATATTGATCTTTTATTTTTCCATTCTTACTGAAAATTTAAATCAATTTTATTTTATTCAGGAGGCTGCAATGAAGCGTTATTATGAAGACCCCCACAAAACAAGCCTGAACAGGCTTCCCCAGCGGTGCTACTATATTCCCGGCGGGCAAGCAGAATACACGCTGCTGAACGGCGTATGGGATTTTGCTTTTTTTGAAAACGGCGACGCCGCAGCAGAACCGAAGCAATGGGATAAAATTCAGGTTCCATCCTGCTGGCAGCTCTGCGGATATGAGCATCCGAATTACACCAATATCAACTACCCCTATCCCTGTGATCCTCCCTATGTTCCGGACATTAACCCCGCGGGAATCTATCAGCGCAGCATTACCATAAAGGATCCGGATAAACAGACGTATCTGGTATTAGAAGGCGTTTCCTCCTGCGCGGAAATCTATGTAAACGGCGATTTCGTCGGCTTTACCCAGGGCTCGCATCTTCAGGCGGAGTTCGATATTTCCGCTTTTGTTCATGCAGGCGAAAATTCCCTGCGCATCAAGGTCTATAAATGGTGCTGCGGCAGTTATCTGGAGGACCAGGATTTTTTCCGCTTTAACGGCATTTTCAGGGACGTATATCTCCTTTCCCGGCCCAAAGGGCATTTAACCGATATTGCGCTTTCCGTAAACGGCAGCGACATTCTGATAAAAACCGATAAAAAAGCAGAGGTTTCCCTCTACGACGGTGAAACGCTGTTAGCGCAGAAAACCATCCAAAAAAACGGCAGCTTTACCGTACAGAATCCGAAAAAATGGAATGCCGAACAACCGAATTTATACACACTGGTATTTTCCTGCGCAGGTGAGGAAATCGTGCAGAAGGTCGGCTTCCGGGAAATTACTGTTTCTAAAAAAGCCGAGCTGCTGCTCAACGGCTCCCCCATCAAGCTGCGGGGCGTCAACCATCATGATTCCACTCCCCACGGCGGCTGGTGTATGACCAATGAGAAGCTGTATCAGGACCTCTTGCTGATGAAAGAGCTTAACATCAATGCTGTGCGTACCTCGCACTATCCGCCTTCCCCGGTATTTTTAAATTACTGCGATGAATTGGGCTTTTACGTCATACTGGAAACGGATATTGAAACCCACGGCATGACCCGTACCGTTCCCAATACAGCCAACTGGGGGCATGCCTGGGAGCCGCAGCCGTACTGGCCTTCTCACAACCCAGGTTGGCGCGCGGAAATGATACAGCGCATGGAGCGTGCTTTTCAGCGGGACAAAAACCATGCCAGTATCCTTATGTGGTCCACCGGCAACGAAAGCGGACACGGCCCCAATCACGAGGCAATGATTCAATGGCTGCGCGAGCATGACAACAGCCGGCTGGTGCACTGCGAGGATGCCAGCCGTTTTGAAGTGAGCGAACATGCCGACGTATACTCCAGAATGTATCTTTCTCCTTCCGTTTTAGAGGAAACCGCGTTGGACGACGTACACACCCAGCCTATTATGCTGTGTGAATATTCTCATGCCATGGGCAACGGCCCCGGTGACGTATGGCAGTACTGGGAAAAATTTTTAAAATACCCCAATCTCATTGGCGGATTCATCTGGGAATGGACCGACCATACCGTAATAGAAAACGGCGTTGCCAAATACGGCGGCGATTTTAAAGGGGAGCTGACGCACGATGGAAATTTCTGCTGCGATGGTCTTACCTTTGCTGACCGTAGCTTTAAGGCCGGTACCTATGAAGCAAAAGCGGCCTACGCGCCGTTCCGTATTCAGATCAAAGGCGGAAAAATCCACTACAAGAACTGGTTTGACTTTAACGATATGTCCGCTTACCTCGTCCGCTACCGCATCACCTGCGACGGTGCCGTTTTAGAGGATAAAACCGTAAAGATAACGGCAAAACCGCGGCAGACGGCCGTCATAGCTCCCGAGCATCCTCTGCCGGAGACCTGCCGCCTTGGCGCTGCAGTGGAGGTATTTCTGCTGAAAAACGGCAAAGAAATTGCCCGGCTGGAGGAGCCACTCTGGTGCAGGATTCAGCCGCAGGAGCCACCCAAAGCGCTTTGCCCGCTTACTGAGGATGCCTTTCATATCTATGCCCGCGGCGAACGCTTTTCCTATGCCTTCTCAAAGCAGTACGGCTGCTTTGACAGTATTGTAATCGATGGAAAAGAACAGCTGCTGGCGCCGGGCAAGGTAACGGCCTTCCATGCTCCTACAGACAATGACCGTCATATGGTGCCATTTTGGATGTTTATCAATATCTGGCAGGGAGAAAATCTGGACCGTGAATTTCAAAAGACCTATACCGCTGAAATTAAAAACGGAATTATCCAGATAAAAGCCAGCGTAGCCGGCGTTTCTCATCGGCCATATTTTCAGTACAACCTAAGCGTATCCATCTTTGCCTGCGGTACCGTAAAGCTTCATATGCACGGCAACATTGCTGAAACCTCGCCCTTTCTGCCCCGCCTTGGTTTTGAATTTAAACTGCCCAAAGAAAACGATACATTCCGTTATTTTGGGTACGGACCTCTGGAGAGCTACTGCGATATGATGCACCATGCTGCTCTGTCTTACCATGAAAGCACTGCGCGGGAAGAATATGTTCCCTATATATATCCCCAGGAACACGGCAACCACACCGGTGTAAAACAGCTGGAAATCGGCGCCATGCGCTTTTCCTGTGAAAAAGGAATGGATATCAATGTTTCCCAATATTCTGCGCATCAGCTGTACCAGGCAAAGCATACCGATGAAATCGGCGAAAGCGACGGCGTTTATCTGCATTTGGACTACAAGCACTCCGGCTTGGGCTCTAACTCCTGCGGACCAAAAATTCCACCGGAATTTTCTTTAAGCGAAAAACGTATCGATTTTACATTTACGATGTCAATCCGCTAATGCCAGAAGAGCTCCGATTAAAAAAACGGGGCTCTTTGTTTTTTTGATAACAAACATTCTTTATATCAATAAAAATTTTTTCTGTAAAGCAGATATTTTATCATATTTTTTCATTTTTTTCGATTCTTCCTCATACAATTTAACAAATCTTGTGAGGAGTGTGACCTTATATGGCATTTTGCAACGGAATTTTTGGGAATTGTCAAAACTGTGACAACGGATGTAGCGGTTTTGATCCGTCAAGCTTATTATTTTTCTTTTTAATCCTTCTGCTGCTCTCAGGCAACAACAGCTGCTTTAATGATCC
>CAJMLN010000033.1 GCA_905214315.1 uncultured bacterium
TAACCATAGCATCCGCTGCTTCAATTGCAGCAACAAGGCCTCTGGTTTCAACCATGCCCAATGCTTCCTGCGTCATCTTGATTTCCTCCTTTATAACAGTTTCTTCAAGTTTCTCTGTTTTTGCGGCTGCTACCCTGGCGGCGGCTCTGCTTGCAGCGGAGGCGGCCTTAGGGGCAGGCTTCTTTTGTGCTGTCTGCGCTGCCTTCGCGGCAGGCTTGGATGGTGTATTTGCCATTTATATAACCACCTTTCATACTTCCTGCAGATATTTTTCATCTGCCGAAGCCTGGTTGCTGCTTGCCAGCCGTGCTTCGTAGGCTTTTCGCGTACGCGCGGCCGAAAGCTCCAAAATTCTTGCTGTTTCCTCGTGAGGATTGGCAATTACCGCGTGAGCGGCAGGCTCGATGATACAATGCTCTACCGCGGCGTTTACCGCCTGGGTGACCGCCGAAAGCTGACCCTTCACAATTACCGTGACCAGCCGGCCTCCGAGGCGGCGTTCCCAGGTAACAAATTCCACATTCGCCGTTTTGCACATGATATCCAGGGCGTCCACGGCGGCGGTAACGCTTTGTATCTCGATAAAGCCTAAAGACTTCATTCTTACATACCTCTTAATTAGGGATTAGATCTGCGGCAGTATTTTTTCCACATCGCCATGAGGACGGGGAATTACATGGGTAGCGATAACCTCGCCAAGTCTGGCGGCTGCGGCGCTTCCGGCTTCGGTGGCGGCCTTTACAGCGCCGACGTCACCGCGAACCATAACGGATACGAGTCCGCTTCCGATCTTTTCAGTGCCGATGAGAACTACTTCGGCAGCTTTAACCATAGCATCTGCTGCCTCGATCGCGGCAACAAGACCTCTTGTTTCAACCATTCCTAATGCTTCGTTTGACATAATATGATTCCTCCGTCAAAAAATTATTTTTTATCAAAAGCGTTGAGCTTCAGCATCTTTTCCGTATCCGCCTCGGTGTTGGGGATAATATGGGTGCACACTACGCCGGAAACCTTTTCGGCTGCCTCTTTGGCCGCTTCTACAGCGGCGGTAACGTCGGTTACTCTGCCGCGGAATTTGACCGCCACCAAAAGGGGAACCTTCAATCCATCGGGATTTCCGGGCTTGTTTTTATCAAAGGGCTCCACGGTAACGTTGGCTGCCTTGCAGCCAGCGTCGCAGGCCACAAAAGCTGCGGCAAGTCCGTAAACCTCAATAATTCCGGTTGCTTTCATGGATTATTTACCTCTTATTGATTCACTACGGCGATCTTCAAGCCCTGCATACTCAGGTTGGTCTTTAAGGCTTCGTTGATCTCTTCCAGCGGGAACCGATGGGTGATCAGCTTCTCTATCGGAAGGCCGATCGCTTTGGCACGCTTTAAGAAATCAAAGGTCGTCGCATAATCGCGCAGAGTATAAACCCAGGAACCGACAACGGTAAGCTCTTTGGCGCAGATATCAAAGTGCGGGTTGATGGTAGCATCGCCGCCGTTGATAAAGAAGCCGAGCTCGCAAAGGCCGCCGCCGTTGCGGATGAATTTATAGATATTGGCGTGGGCTACCGGCGAGCCGGTGCACTGGAAACCGAAATCTGCCGGGTGACCGCCGAACGCGTCCTCCACGGCTTTGGTCAGTGCCTCGATGCCGCTGTGATCCTTAAAGTTTACGGATTTTTCTGCACCCATTTCCTTAGCAAAGGCAAGGCGGTTGGCGTCGCCGTCAACGGCAACGATGTTTTCCACACCCATAGCGCGCAGCACGGCGATGCACAGCAGGCCGATCGGGCCGCAGCCTTGAACCACTACGCGGCTGTTGAAGCGCAGAATGCCCACAGTTTTGGCACGCTCTACCGCGTGAACTAAAACGGCCGCCGGCTCGATCAGGATCCGGGAATCCAAATCCAGATCACTTACATTAAAGATGGTGGAGCCGCCCCGGACAAACAGGTAGTCGGCAAACCAGCCGTTTAAGTGAATGTCGTCGTCCGGAAGCAGGCCGTACACGTCGGCGCCGCCGATGTTCTGTTTGTTTAAATCGAACATCGTAATATCGGGGTTATCCTTGAAAATCATGCAGGTAACGACTTTGTCACCGATATGCAGGTCCTTGCCGGCACTGTCTTTCTTTACGTTTTTGCCCATGGCCACGATCTCACCGGTGCCCTCATGGCCAAGGGCCACGGGAATCAGGGAGAAGGGATCGCGCTTGAACTCGTGAGCGTCCGTACCGCAGACGCCGCAGCCTTCTACTTTTACCAGAATATCGTCATCGCCTAAAGGGGGGATGGGATATTCTTTGATATCAAAGTGCTCAAGCCCGGTCAAAACTGCTACATGGGCCGTTTTGGGGAGGCTGCCCGCCACTGCGGGAGCTGCGCTTTTGGCGCTCGGCGCTGCTGCGCCGCCCTGCATAGAAGAGAGCACTTGTTTTACAATCTGCTCTATATTCTGTGAATTGATATCCATGCTTTTTTCCGTCCTTTTAAATATTTTTCAGGCAGGCAGCAAAGAGCTCGCCGCCGAATTTTCCTAATTCGGTATCCTGCTCCTCCGTTCCGCCGCTTACGCCCAAACCGCCGAGGATCCGTCCCCCTTTGCTGTAAAGAGGAACGCCGCCGCCGAAAATAACGATCTTTCCGTTATTGGTAAACTGAATGCCGTACAGGGAACCGCCCGGCTGTGCCAGGGGCTTGAGCTCCGCCGTGGACATCTTCAGCGCCGTTGCCGTAAAGGCCTTGTTTACGGCAATGTCATAGGAGGCGATATAGGCGTCGTCCATACATTGTACCGAAACCGGATGACCGCCGGGACCGGCAACCGCGATTACAGCGTTTACACCCATTTCCGCGGCTCTTTCTGCCACACAGGCGCAAAGGGCGTTTGCCGTATTCAGGCAGATTCCGCCGGATAGATCTTTTTCCCTGCAGCTGCTTACCAGCGAGGCGATCAGGGCTGACATTGTTTTATTCAAAAAACACGCCACCTTTTGTTATTTTCCCAGAGACTCTAAAACCTTTCTGGTGATCTCTGCTACCAGATCGGTATCGGAGGCCTTGTTTCCGCAGGTGCAGTTTCCGCCGCAGCTGTGGCAGCTGGCTTTACCCTCTTTGGCATTGGGGCAAAGGTTTGCCGGATGCTTGCCCTTTAAGCCGAACTGGCGGCGAATTTCGTACAGTCTTTCCACCTGCTGGGGAGTAAGCTCCTTCGGGCCGCCCAGCTGACGGGAAAGATACAGCAGTTTGGCATAGAACTCTACCGACTCCATCTTGTGATAGGCGTTCAGCAGAGAATCCGAATAGGTCAGCGCACCGTGATTCTCCAGCAGAACGGCGTCAAAGCTCTGCAGATATTTTTCAACGGCATCGGGAATCTCCTCCGTGGAGGGTGTGCCGTAATCGGCGATCGGTACGCAGCCCAGCGCAATAACTGCCTCGGGCATGATGGGCTGGGTCAGCGGAATGCCCGCAATGGCAAAGCTGGTTGCATATACCGGATGCGCATGCACTACGGAGTTTACGTCCGGGCGCTGCTTATAGACGCGCATGTGCATTTTGATTTCCGAAGAGGGCTTAAATCCGGGGTTGGCCTGAATCACCTGACCGTTGGCATCTACCTTGCAGATGAACTCGGGCGTCATAAAGCCCTTGCTTACGCCGGTGGGCGTGCAGAGGAACTCATTTTCGCCGATCTTTACGGAGATGTTTCCGTCGTTGGCGGCGACCATTCCCTGATTGTAAATCCTTTTGCCGATCTCACAGATTTGCTTTTTGATCTCGTATTCTGTCATAATGTTTTTCTCCTTTTTGGATATTCCATTTTTTATAGCTTCATCATATCATAAACACAGAAATCAGTCAATGGAAAATGTTGCATTATGTTGAATTTTTCCGATATTTTCATTGATTTTTCTGTTTTTAGACCCGATTTGGATATTTTAGACGCATCAGCTCGGCGCGTTTTTTTGCTTTTTCTGCTTTAGGGTCAAAGTCTCGGAGGAAAGTTTTTAATTCTTTCACGCCCTCACCGGTGACGGAGGAGAGATAGAAAATGCGCTTTACGCCCGTTTGCCGCAGCCAGTTGGTTACACGCGGCAGATTGGCGCGTGGCTTATCAATTCCCGTAATAATGCCGATGACCTCGCGGTTGCACATACTGACCATGTTCGGCGAAAAAAGGCAATAGGGTTCGTCTGCGCTCATCAGCAGCCCTACGACGTCCGCCTCATAGACAAATACCGCGATTGCACCGCCCAAATGCCGCTCCTCGGCATATTCGCCGGGGGTATCGATCATAAACCCGCCGTTTTTTACGTCCTGTGTTTTTGCATAGTGGAGTCCTTCTCCGGAAAGAGCCTGGGTCAGCGTGGTTTTTCCCGCGCCGCTGCGGCCTACCAAGATGACTTTGTTCATGTCTTGGTAATCGGACAAACGGTAAAGCTCAGCGTATTTTTTACATAGTCGGTCACAGCTGTAACCGAGGCTTCTACCTGGGATACCGTGCCGGTGATAATCAGGGTGCCGCTGAAGCGGTCTACAAAACCGAGCATCGCGCCAGAGGCCTTGGTGGCCAGATCTGCGGCGATAATGGCGGTTTCGGCGGGCGTCATGGTAATAATTCCGATGGCGCCGGAGTGATCGTCTGCCGGGTCAAGCCCTAACTTTGTATAAATTTCAATATCCGGATTGGCTATGATATGGGCCAGCGTGATTTGCTTCCCCGGAACCAGCTCCTGAATGATTCTTGTTTTACCTTCGTTGCCGTCTGAATATTGTGCCATGCGAGTCCTTTCTCCATCTGCCCTGCTGGGATATTTTGCAGTAAGCTAAATTTATTCACCTATATTTTAATGCAAAAAGAATAGTATGTCAATACAAAAAACAGGAAAAAACAATAAAAATCCGAAGAAAAACCACAAAACTTTCAAGGAAAACCACAAAATAACAAAAGATGGAAGATTGTATTTTGGAAGGGTTGAATCGCTGTGGGGCTCTGAAAATGGTCAACAGGCATTTTTTTGGCAGTAGCAGGCGTTTTTTTTACAGGAATGGCATGAATCTTTAAAATGGATGCGCGTTGAATCATATATAATATAAGGTAAATTATAAAAAATCTGCCCTCACGAGGGCAGATCTCTTTATTTTATATTGATGCCGGTGCGATATCTTCAAAACCGATCAACAATCCCTTGTTTTCCGCATAATAGCTGCACAGGCCGCTGGCAGGCGTAACGGCAATGTCACAGGCGGGAAATTTTTCGGTCAGAGCATTTTGAATATGCTGTACGCTCTCCTGATTAAAGCAGTGGCTGATAATGACTCTGCCGCCCTGAAAGCCGCGAAGGAACATCTCATCTAAGGCTTTTGTCAGCATGGAGATGCGCCCCCGAGGCTTATAGAGCAGACCCACGGTACCGGTTTCAGTGGCTGCGCCTAAAACCTTGATTTTTAACATACCGGCGATTACGCCCTTCAGCTTGCTTACCCGTCCGTTTTTTACCAGATTATCCATGGATTCCAGTAAAAAGAGCAGATGGGTGTGCTTTCGGTATTCCTCTAAACGGCTGCAGATCTCCTCGGGCGAAAGATCTTCCCGGATCAGCTCTGTAAGCTTGCGGGTCAAAAGTGAGATTTCAGGGCCGGCGGAAAGAGAGTCAAGAATAAACACTTTCTTCTGCGGCTCTTTTTCGCTTAACAGCTGTTTTGCAGCTCTGGCACTGGAAATGCTGCCGGAGATCGTTCCGGAAATCGTCAGGGCAAAGGTACAGTCGGCTTTGGTGAAGGCGTTGTACCATTCGTCCGGGCTGGGGGCCGCGCTGCCGGTTTTGCCGGGAAATTCCATCATTTCCTGCATGAAATCCTGAATGTTTAAGGTTTCGTCATCCACGAATTCCTTTTCGCCGATTTCCAGCTTTAAAGGAACGCGGGTAAAGGAAACGGGCTCCTGCGTCCATTGCTTTATTGTAAGCAGATCACAGCCTGAGTCTATTGCAATTCCATATTTCATAATATGACACCTCTTGACAAATAGTATTTAAAACTAAATGTAATTGTATCACAAACTGTATGAAATAGCAAGAGAAAAAAGAAATTTTGGTCAAAAATTTTTCTTTGCTGAATTTTGTAAAAACAGCGTAGGAAAATCAAAAAGCCGCCCTGTTCGGGCGGCAGAACGGTATCAGTGATATTCCGGAAGCCAGGAGCCGTGCGCGGCGATGAGCTCGTCGACCATTTTTACAATTGTATCGATATCCAGCTCGCTTCCGGTATGGGGATCTAACATAGCAGCTTGATAGATCCGTTCTTTTTTTCTGGTAACGGCAGCGTCGATCGTCAGTAGCTGCACGTTGATATTGGTCATATTCATCGCTGCCAGCTGCGGGGGAAGCTTGCCCACGCTGCAGGGATTTATGCCGCGGCCGTTTATCAGGCAGGGAACTTCCACGCAGGCATCCTCGGGGAGGTTTTCAATCAGGAAATTCTTATTCAGCACATTGCCGCCGATTTGATAGGGTGTGCCGGTAACAATGGCCTCCATGATGTGCGAGGCATATTCGCGGGAGCGGTCGTGCTCAATCACATCTTTATTAGCAAGCTCTTCATACTGCGCTGCCCAACCGTTGATCTGATTGACACAGCGGCGGGGATATTCATCTAAAGGAATATTGTACCGCTCGATCAGCTCGGGATATTTGGATTTTATATAAAACATATTATATTCGGCGTTATGCTCGCTGGATTCGGTGCAGTAGTAGCCCAAACGGCGGATATAGTCGTACCGAACCAGATCTTTGCCTTCCCGATCGTTTTCCAGCTTTTCCAGAGCTCTTTTTTTGATTTCAGGATAGAGGTCGTTACCATTTTTGTCCTTGATTTCCAGCAGCCAGGCCATGTGATTGATGCCGGCAATTAGCTCTTTGCGGCCTTCCAGTTTATCGCTCATATCCAAATCAGTCAGTAGCCGCTGGGAACACACCTGCACGCTGTGGCAGAGACCTACGGTCTTTACAGCGGTATAGCGCTGCATATAGCCCGAAAGCATAGCCATGGGATTGGTATAGTTTAAAAACAGCGCGTCAGGACAAACTTCTTCCATATCCCGGGCAA
Source organism: uncultured bacterium (assembly GCA_905214315.1). Classification (GTDB taxonomy): domain Bacteria; phylum Bacillota; class Clostridia; order Christensenellales; family QALW01; genus UMGS1322. Next base: position 7,106 of record CAJMLN010000033.1, read on the forward strand.
AATCGTCCAGTACGGGAATGGTGCGCAGCGTGCGCATAATGCCGCCGATGCCTAAGGTGTCGGCGATTGTCTGCCGCAGACCGTATTTTTTGGGAATTTCAAAATCGGTGATCGTGCAGGGATCATAGCCGCCAACCTGGATTGCGTTTACAACAAAAGCTGCACCCCTTAAAGCGGCTTTTCGGTTTTCTACTCCGCAGTAAGAGGTTATTACGGCGGGGGTTCCCTTCCCTTTATTGATGGCGCGCAGAATGGATTCGCTTTCCTTTAAGCGCTTGGGATCGATATCATACAGGGCGAATTCACTGTTTTTTAGAATTTCCGAGCACATGCAGTCGCCAATGACATTTCTTGCGAACACGGTGCTTCCCGCACCCATAAATGTTATTTTCATAAAAAACCTCCCTTTCTTTTACAACAGCATTATAGCATACTTTTTTTGAAATTTGTATTGCAGAATATGAGGAAGATATGTTATAATGTGAGATAATAAAGGAACGGAGAAAAGGAAAAATGCTGCAGCAGTGCAATATACGAAATGAACAATACAATAAGGTAATTCCTCTATATCTTGGCAGCCAGCATTGTGAAAGCCGCCATTGCTACGGGCCGGCGGTGCGGACGTATTGGCTTTTGCATTATGTGGTGTCAGGCAGGGGAAAATACCGGGTAGAGGGGCATGAGTATGCCGTATATCCCGGAGAAGCATTTTTGATTAAGCCCGGGGAAATTACCCAGTATGAAGCGGACAGGGAAGACCCCTGGTATTATATATGGGTGGGCTTTACCTCTGAACTGCCCTGTTTGGAGGAACTTCCTTATGTGATCCGCAAGGAAGGACTGAAACAGATCTTTGCTGCTGTGGATCGCCTGCGGAATGGCGGAATCCTTAAAGATATACAGGCGATTGCCGCTATTTGGGAGGTAATTTCCTGTCTTTGCGGCGATATGGCGCAGGAGGATGACACCGGATATGCGGCCCGTGCGGTAAATATGATTAAAAAGCAATATATGAAGGATATTTCGGTGCAGAGTATGGCCGATGCCCTGGGATTGGACCGGAGCTATTTTTCCAATTTGTTCAAAAAAGAAACGGGGAAGAGCCCCGGCCGCTATCTGATGGAATATCGGATGGAGCGGGCGCTGGAGCTGCTCCGGCGGGAGAGGTATTCTGTTTCGGTAGTGGCTGCGTCGGTGGGTTACGGTGATCTGTTCAGCTTTTCACGCTGCTTTAAAAAGTGCTACGGCGTTCCGCCCTCCCGGTATGGAGAAATTCCTTTAACCGCCGGTACCACAATTGAGCTTTTTACGCGGGGAGCAAAACCTTCGGCAGCGTCCGGCGCGGCCGTTTGAAGGGAGCGGGAAGGCGTGTCTTTTTCCCTTTGCGGCGAAAAAATGGAATTGTAAATATTTTGTTATAGACGTGTATCTTTAGTTTTTGTGTTTGACGAAATTCGCCGGATATCATATAATAAAAGCACGGAGGGCTCTTTTGTAACTGACGGAAGATGGAGTATACCATTGTGGAGCAGGGGAGCCGTTTTCATGCCGACCGTCTGGGCAGCCTTATCCGAAAAAAGTGGATAGGACTGCCCTTTTTTATGAATTTGAAGGAGGATGGAATGAAAAAGATAGGTATCATTATGGGAAGCGATAGCGATCTTCCTATCGTAGAAAAAGCCATTGCAACGGTAAAGGAATACGGCGTTGTCTGTGAGGTGCATGTTTATTCGGCGCACAGAACACCACAGCAGGCTAAAGAGTTTGCCTGCTCTGCCAGGGAAAGGGGCTTTGGCGTGTTGATTGCCGCGGCGGGAAAGGCCGCGCACCTTGCCGGCGCCATTGCGGCCTCTACTACTTTGCCGGTAATTGGACTACCCATAAAATCATCAACGCTTGACGGCATTGATGCGCTTTTGTCAACGGTTCAGATGCCCGCGGGCATTCCTGTAGCAACTGTTGCGATAGACGGCGCTGTCAATGCCGCTTTGCTTTCCTTGCAGATTCTGGCTGTGGAGGATGCGGAGCTGGCCGAAAAGCTTGAGGCAGCGCGTCGGGCGGCGGCGGAAAAGGTACTTGCCAAGGATGCGGAAATATCAAAAAAATACACCTGAGATCAGGTCGAAAAGGGAGAAAGAATATGGAAAAGAAAGAACAGATGTATGAAGGCAAGGCCAAAAAGGTTTTTGCCACCGAGAACCCGGAATACTGCATTGTTTCCTACAAGGATGACGCCACTGCTTTTAACGGCCTGAAAAAGGGAACGATTGCCGGCAAGGGCGTGGTAAACAACCGTATGAGCAATTACCTGATGGGACTGCTGGAGAAGGAAGGGGTTCCCACCCACTTTGTGGAGGAGCTCAACGACCGGGAAACCGTTGTAAAAAAGGTGACAATCGTTCCGCTGGAGGTTATCGTGCGCAATATTGCGGCCGGTTCGTTTTCCAAGCGCTTTGGCGTAGCGGAGGGCACAAAGCTGCTTTGCCCCACGCTGGAGTATTGCTATAAGGACGATGCACTGGGGGATCCGATGGTCAATGACTATCATATCGTTGCCTGCGGCTGGGCCACCCGGGAGGATTTGGACACCATTGCGGAGTATACCTTTAAAATCAATGCGTTTTTAAAGGCGTTTTTCAAAAAAATCAATATTGATCTTGTGGATTTTAAAATTGAATTCGGCAAGGATGCCAGCGGAAAGATTCTGCTTGCGGATGAAATTTCCCCTGATACCTGCCGCTTCTGGGATGCGGCCACCGGCGAAAAGCTGGACAAGGACCGCTTCAGAAGAGATTTGGGCAATGTAGAGGGCGCTTATGCCGAAATGATGAAACGGGTTTTTGGAGAGCAGGCATGAGGAAATTGAGAGAAGAGTGCGGCGTTTTCGGAATTTTTGCGCCGCATAAAATGGATGTGGCCGCTTCGGCCTATTACGGCTTGTTTGCCCTGCAGCATCGCGGACAGGAGAGCTGCGGCATTGTTGTGAATGACGACGGCGTATTTCAAACATATAAAGACGTGGGACTGGTAAACGATGTTTTTACCAAGCCCGTGCTGGAAAAGCTGGGCGAGGGCAACATGGCGGTAGGCCATGTGCGCTACGGTACTACCGGTACCGACGGCCGCCTGAATGCTCAGCCGATCGTCGTCAATCACGTAAAGGGACATATTGCGCTGGCCCATAACGGCAACCTGGTAAATTCCTATGAGCTTCGGCAGGAATTGGAGCTGGGCGGCGCGATCTTTCATACCACCAGCGATACGGAGGTTATCTCCTATATCATCACGCAGGAGCGCATCAAGGCCCCGTCGATTGAGCAGGCGGTGGAGGGAGCGCTGGGACGCATCAAGGGGGCGTATTCTCTGGTGCTGATGTCGCCTTCAAAGCTGATTGCGGTACGGGATCCCAACGGCTTTCGCCCGCTGTGCTACGGTAAGACGGATGACGGCGCTTTTGTGGTGGCTTCTGAAAGCTGCGCATTGGACGCGGTGGGCGCGTCCTTTGTCCGGGATGTGCGCCCGGGAGAGATCGTTGTGTTTGACGCTGGGGGCGTGCGCAGTATTACAACGCACTGCGATACGGTAAAGCCCTCGATGTGCGTATTTGAATATATCTATTTTGCCCGGCCGGATTCGGTGATCGACGGCTGTTCGGTGCATTCGGCGCGCGTGCGCGCCGGCGCGTTCCTGGCTCTGGAGCATCCGGTGCAGGCTGATATCGTCATCGGCGTTCCGGATTCCGGCATTGATGCGGCCATCGGCTTTTCACGGCAATCCGGCATTCCCTACGGCATTGGATTCATTAAAAACAAATATATCGGCCGCACGTTTATTTCTCCGGGGCAGAAATCCCGGGAGGATAAGGTGAAAATCAAGCTGAACCCGGTTTCCGATACGGTAAAGGGCAAGCGGGTGGTGCTGATCGACGATTCCATTGTGCGCGGAACCACCAGCGCGCGGATTGTAAAGCTGCTGCGCGATGCGGGAGCTACCGAAGTGCACATGCGGGTTTCGGCGCCGGCGTTTATCGCCCCGTGCTATTACGGCACGGATATTGATTCCAAGGATGCATTGATTGCCTGTAATCATACGGTGGAGGAAATTGAAAAGATTATCGGTGTGGATAGCCTGGGCTATTTGAGTGTGGATAATGTGACGAAAATTGCCGGTGGACTTGATCAAAACAGTTTCTGTACAGCCTGCTTTGATGAAAAATATCCCACTGCTGTGCCGCAGAAAGCTCACAAAAACCGGTTTGAGACCAAAATATCTGAAAGCGGGGAAGAAAAATGAAAAGCTTTAGCGAAAGTTATAAAAACGCGGGCGTAGATATCACCGCGGGATATAAAGCTGTGGAGCTGATGAAGCAACACATTGCCAAAACAATTGCCGGCACGGGCGCGCTTTCGGGCATCGGCGGCTTTGGCGGGCTGTTTGAGCTGGACCTTACCGGCATCCGGAAGCCGGTGCTGGTAAGCGGTACCGACGGCGTTGGCACCAAGCTGAAGATGGCGTTTCTGATGGATAGGCATGATACCGTAGGAATTGACTGCGTAGCGATGTGCGTAAACGATATCATCTGCTGCGGCGCCAAACCGCTGTTCTTTTTGGATTATATCGCTTGCGGTAAAAACGAGCCGGAAAAGATTGCAGATATCGTAAAGGGCGTAGCGGATGGCTGCGTGCAGTCCGGCGCAGCGCTGATCGGCGGCGAAACAGCCGAGATGCCGGGCTTTTACCCGGAAGATGAATATGACCTGGCCGGCTTTGCCGTAGGCGTGGTGGATAAGGATAAGATTGTGGATCATTCCGCCATCCGCCCGGGCGACGTGATGATCGCCCTGCCCTCCAGCGGCGTACACTCCAACGGCTTTTCCCTTGTGCGCAAGGTATTTGACGTGGAAAACGCCGATATCAAGTCTCCCTGTGAGGCGCTGGGCGGCAGAAGCATCGGCGAAACGCTGCTGGCGCCTACCAAAATTTATGTGCAGCCCATGCTGCGCCTGATGGAGCAGGTAACGGTAAAGGCGGTATCCCACATTACCGGCGGCGGCTTTTATGAAAATATTCCCCGCAGCTTGCCCGACGGAATTTCGGCTAAAATTGAAAAGGCGGCCGTTCAGGTTTTGCCGATTTTTGATTTGATTGCAAAAACCGGAAATATTCCGGAGCGGGATATGTTCAATACCTTTAACATGGGCGTTGGCATGAGCGTAGTAGTGGATAAAAACGATGCGGATAAGGCCCTGCAAATTCTGCGCGCGGCAGGTGAGACGCCATATATCATCGGCGAGACGGTTGCTTCAAGCGAGGGCGTTTTGCTATGGTAAAGGCGAACATTGCCGTTTTTGTTTCCGGCGGCGGCACCAATTTACAGGCCCTGCTGGATGCGGCCGACCGCGGTGAACTGAAGGACGGCGCACTGGCTTTGGTCCTCTCCAGCCGGGAGGACGCCTATGCGCTGGAGCGTGCAAAAAAGCATCGTATCCCCACCAAAGTCGTCAGCAAAAAGCAGGCCGGCTCTCAGCAGGCCTTTGAGGCGGAAATCCTCCGTGCACTGGAGGCGTATTCCGTGGATATGATTGTTTTGGCCGGGTTTATGAGCATTTTAAGCGCCGATTTTGTCCGGCGCTATGAAAAACGGATTATCAATGTGCATCCGTCGCTGATTCCCGCTTTTTGCGGCGAGGGCTATTATGGCCTGCGCGTGCATGAGGCGGCCCTTGCAAAGGGGGTAAAGGTGACCGGCGCCACGGTGCATTTTGTTAACGAAGTGCCCGACGGGGGCGAAATTATCTTTCAAAAGGCGGTGCGCGTGCTGAAGAACGATACGCCGCAGACGCTGCAGAGGCGCGTGATGGAGCAGGCGGAATGGAAACTTTTGCCCCGGGCCGCGCAGGAGGTAGCTAAAAAAATTGCCAAAGGCAAGGAGAAAAAATTATGAGTGTACTTTTGGATATTGCTCAGCTTTTAAAAAATAACCGGTATCCCGGCAGGGGCATTGTTTTAGGGCTTTCTGACGACGGCAAAAAGGCCGTTGCCGCTTATTTTATTATGGGGCGCAGCGAGAACAGCCGCAACCGGGTTTTTAAAAAGAGAGAAAACGGCGATATTTTTACCGCCGCTTTTGACGAAAGCAAGGTAGAAGACCCTTCGCTTATCATCTATAACGCTGTTCGGCGTTTTGAAAATAAGCTGATTGTTACCAACGGCGACCAAACCGATACCATTTATGATTTTCTTGCCGCCGGCAAAAGCTTTGAACAGGCGCTGGAAACGCGGGAGTTTGAGCCGGATTTTCCGAATTTTACCCCCCGCATCAGCGGCCTTTTAACCTTTGAAAAGGATAGTTTTACCTATAAAATGAGCCTTTTAAAAAGCGCAAACGAGGCTGGAAGCGCCTGCAACCGCTTTACCTTTGCCTATGCGCCGCAGGCAGGTACGGGGCATTTTATCCATACCTATCAGGAGGATGGAAATCCGCTGCCCTCTTTTGCCGGCGAACCGGAATGGGTAGCGCTTAACGGCGATATTGACGAATTTTCCACCTTGCTTTGGGATAATTTGAATTCGGATAATAAAATCTCTTTGTACGTGCGCTTTACGGATTTGGTATCCGGCGCGGCGGAAGAGAGAATTATAAATAAAAATTAAGTAGGAGGACAGGATGAAAACTTTTGAGTTAAAATACGGCTGCAACCCAAACCAAAAGCCGGCCAGCATTTATATGGAGGACGGCAGCGACCTGCCCATTACCATTTTAAACGGCCGCCCCGGATACATTAACTTTTTGGATGCGTTTAATTCCTGGCAGCTGGTAAAAGAGCTGAAGGCGGCGCTGCATATGCCCTGCGCCACCAGCTTTAAGCACGTAAGCCCCACCAGCGCCGCGCTGGGTCTGCCGATGAGCGAGGATTTAAAAAAGGCCTGCTTTGTAGATGATATCCTCGGCCTGGATGACTCCCCTCTGGCACTGGCTTATGCCCGTGCCCGCGGCACGGACCGTATGTCCTCCTTCGGCGATTGGATTGCGCTTTCGGATGTATGCGATACAACCACGGCGCTCCTGATCAAGCGTGAGGTTTCCGACGGCGTCATTGCCCCCGGCTATGAGCCGGAAGCCCTTGAAATTTTAAAAAGCAAGCGTAAGGGCGGCTATAACATCGTGCAGATTGATGAAAATTTTACTCCAAACCCGGTAGAAAAAAAGCAGGTGTACGGCATTACCTTTGAGCAGGGGCGCAACAATTTTACCATTGACGAGAACCTGCTTACCAACATTGTTACCGCCAATAAGGAGCTGCCGCCTGAAGCAAAACGGGATTTGATTATTTCGCTGATTACGCTTAAATATACGCAGTCCAACTCCGTGTGCTACGCGGCCGACGGCCAGGCTATCGGCGTGGGTGCGGGGCAGCAGTCCCGTATTCACTGCACCCGTCTGGCTGGAAATAAGGCGGATATCTGGCATCTGCGCCGGCATCCGAAGGTGCTTTCCCTGCCCTTTTTGGAGAACATGGGCCGGCCCGAGAAGGATAACTGCATTGACGTATATATTTCCGACGACTGCCAGGATGTTCTAGCTGAGGGCAGCTGGCAGAAGTACTTTACCCGCAAGCCCGAGGAGCTGACGCGTGAAGAAAAACGTGCGTACCTGGACGGCATTACCGGCGTTGCTTTAGGCAGCGACGCGTTCTTTCCCTTCGGTGACAACATTGACCGGGCTAAAAAGAGCGGCGTAAGCTATATTGCCCAGCCCGGCGGCTCCGTGCGCGATGACCTGGTGATTGCCGACTGCGATAAATACGGCATTGCCATGGCCTTTACCGGCATGCGGCTGTTCCATCATTGATAAAAAGCGAGGAATTGATATGTTTTTTGATGAACTGAAAAAATATGACGGCGAGGTTTACGCCTCCTGCGAAAGAGAATTTGAGCGGCAGCAGCACAACATTGAGCTGATTGCTTCGGAAAATATCGTGTCCGAGGCGGTGCTGCTGGCGGCCGGTACGGTTTTAACCAACAAATACGCCGAGGGTTATCCCGGCAAGCGGTATTACGGCGGTTGCGTGTATGTGGATGAGGTAGAGGAAATTGCAAGGGAGCGCGCCAAAAAGCTCTTTGGTGCCGAGCACGCCAATGTGCAGCCCCACTGCGGCGCCAGCGCCAATCTGGCGGTGTTCTTTGCCCTTCTGGAGCCGGGCGACACGGTGCTTTCCATGAGCCTGGCCCACGGCGGCCATCTTTCCCACGGCTCCCCGGTCAATATTTCGGGCAAGTATTTCAACATCGTTCCCTACGGCATCGATGACGATACGCAGACGATCAACTACGAGCATGTGCGCGAGCTGGCGCTTGCCCATAAGCCCAAGCTGATTTTAGCCGGTGCATCAGCATATCCCCGGGCAATCGACTTTAAAAAGTTCCGTGAAATTGCCGATGAGGCGGGCGCGTATCTTTTGGTGGATATGGCGCATATCGCCGGACTTGTGGCGGCGGGCTTGCATGAGAACCCCGTACCCTATGCCGACGTGGTGACCACCACAACTCATAAAACTCTGCGCGGTCCCCGCGGCGGTTTGATTCTTTGCAAGGAAAAATACGCTAAGCAGATTGATAAGGCCATTTTCCCCGGTATCCAGGGCGGCCCCTTGATGCACATCATCGCGGCCAAGGCCGTGGCGCTGGGCGAAGCCCTGACCGACGATTTTAAAGCTTACCAGAAGCAGATTGTAAAAAATGCCGCTTGCCTGGCGCAAGCGCTGACGGAAGAAGGCTTCCGATTGGTTTCCGGCGGAACGGACAACCACTTAATGCTGGTGGATTTGCAGAATTTCGGTATTACCGGCAAGGAATTTGAGCGTCGGCTGGACGAGGTGCACATCACCGTCAATAAAAACGCCGTGCCCAACGATCCGCAGAGTCCGTTCATTACCAGCGGCATCCGGGTGGGTACGCCCGCGGTGACCAGCCGCGGCTTCCGTGAGGAGGAAATGAAGAAAATCGCCGGCTGGATGAAGCTTGCCGTTACCGATTTTGAGGGCAGCAAGGAAAAAATATCAGAAGAAGTAACCGCGCTTTGCGAAAAATACCCGATTTATAAATAAGGAGCAGGCCATGAAGATAATGGTGGTAGGCGGCGGCGGCCGTGAGCATGCGATTATAAAAAAGATAAAGGAAAACCCGGCGGTTGAAACTATTTATGCCCTGCCGGGCAACGGCGGAATGGCAGAAGACGCGCAGTGCGTGGATATCGGTGCCAAGGATATTGACGGCATGGTGGAATTCGCCCTAAAAAACAACGTGGATTTTGCCGTGGTAGCGCCGGATGATCCCTTGGTGCTGGGCGCGGTGGACCGGCTGGAGGAGGCGGGGATTCCCTGCTTCGGCCCTAAAGCAAATGCAGCTATTTTGGAGGGCAGTAAGGTGTTCTCCAAGCAATTGATGAAAAAATACGGTATTCCCACGGCGGAATATCAGGTGTTTTCTGCTGCGGAAGAAGCGCTGGCTTATTTAGAAACGGCGCCGTATCCCACCGTTATTAAGGCGGACGGCCTGGCGCTGGGCAAGGGCGTGATTATCGCGCAGACGGCGCAGGAGGCTAAAGAGGCCGTTATCAGCATTATGGAGGACCGCATTTTCGGCGAAAGCGGCCGGCAGATTGTGGTGGAGGAATTCCTGACCGGGCCGGAGGTTTCGGTATTAGCCTTTACCGACGGCAAAACGGTAAAGCCGATGGTTTCCTCTATGGATCACAAGCGTGCCTTAGACGGCGACAAGGGTTTGAATACCGGCGGCATGGGCACGGTTGCACCGAATCCGTATTATACGCAGGAGATAGCCGACGAGTGTATGCGCACGATCTTTTTGCCCACGATAGAGGCAATGAACAAAGAGGGACGCCCGTTCCAGGGCTGCCTGTACTTTGGGCTGATGCTTACGCTTAAGGGCCCCAAAGTGATTGAATATAACTGCCGCTTTGGCGACCCGGAAACCCAGGTGGTGCTTCCGCTTTTAGAGAGCGACCTGCTGACCGTGATGCGCGCCTGCCGTGAGGGAACGCTGGCCGAATGTGACGTAAAATTTTCTAAAAAAGCGGCGGCCTGCGTGGTGATGGCCTCCAAAGGCTATCCGCAGAAATATCAAACGGGGTATGAAATCCACGTTGCCCCGGCGTTTTCGGGCCAGCTTTTTGTAGCCGGCGCTAAACGGCAGGGGGAAAGCCTTGTAACGGCCGGCGGCCGGGTGCTGGGCGTGGCGGCCACGGGAGAGACCCTGCGGCAGGCGGTGGAGGAGGCGTATCATCAGTGCCGTTTTGTTACGTTTGAAAACGCTTACTGCCGCGGGGATATCGGCCAAAAAGCTCTGGCGGCGCTGAAAGAATAAAAAATCGGGAGGTGCAGGAATGGTTTACAGAGTTTTTGTTGAAAAAAAGGAACCCCTGGCCGACGAGGCAAGGGCGCTGAAAAATGACATCGTCTCCTTCCTGGGAATTTCCGGGCTGGAAAAGCTGCGTCTTGTCAATCGCTATGATGTGGAGGATATTGAGCCGGAGCTGTTTGAATACGCCAAAAAAACCGTGTTTTCCGAGCCGCAGGTGGATAGTGTTTCCGATACGTTGGAGGACGCGGATTCCGCCGCCGTGTTTGCGGTGGAGTATCTGCCCGGGCAGTTTGACCAGCGCGCCGATTCCGCCGCGCAGTGTATTCAATTGATTTCCACAGGTCAGCGTCCGCTGGTGCGCACGGCTAAGGTCTATGTGCTCTACGGCACGCTTTCAGAAGAGGATATTGAAAGGATTCAAAAGCACGTTATCAACGCCGTGGAGAGCCGCCGGGCGTCCATGGAAAAGCCGGAAACGCTGAAGACGGACTATGAAACGCCCGCTTCGGTGGAAACGCTGCACGGCTTTATTTCTTTAAGCCGCACAGAACTGGAGGCCTTTGTAAAGACGTACGGTCTGGCAATGGACGGCGACGATATAGCGTTCTGCCAAAAATATTTTCAAAGCGAAAAGCGTGATCCTACGATTACCGAAATCCGCATGATTGACACCTACTGGTCGGATCACTGCCGGCATACGACGTTTTTAACCACGATCGACAGCGTGCGTTTTGAGGACGAGCAGCTGCAGAAGACATATGAAACCTATCTTTCCGTCCGCAGGGAGCTGGGGCGCACAAAGCCGCAGAATTTAATGGATATTGCTACGATAGCGGCCAAATATTTAAAAACCCAGGGCAAGCTGGAAAAGCTGGATGAATCCGAGGAGATCAACGCCTGCACGGTGAAAATGCAGATTGATGTAAACGGAAAACCGGAGGACTGGCTGCTGCTGTTTAAAAACGAAACCCATAACCATCCCACCGAAATTGAACCGTTCGGCGGTGCGGCCACCTGCATCGGCGGCGCGATTCGCGATCCGCTTTCGGGCCGGAGTTATGTTTATGCCGCTATGCGCGTTACCGGCGCGGCCGATCCGCTGCGGCCGGTGGAGCAGACGCTGCAGGGCAAGCTTCCCCAGCGGAAGATTGTTACCACCGCGGCGGCGGGGTATTCTTCCTACGGCAACCAAATCGGCTTGGCTACGGGGCAGGTGGATGAGATATACCATGAGGGCTATGCGGCTAAGCGCCTGGAGATCGGCGCGGTAATTGCGGCGGCACCGGCTAAGAACGTGCGGCGCGAAGTACCGCAGCCGGGAGATATTGTAATTTTACTGGGCGGAAAAACTGGGCGCGACGGCTGCGGCGGTGCCACGGGTTCGTCCAAATCTCATACGCTTTCTTCGCTGGAGAGCTGCGGGGCCGAGGTACAGAAGGGCAACGCCCCCGAGGAGCGCAAGCTGCAGCGGCTGTTTCGCAGCAGCGAGGCCTCCCGCCTGATTAAGCGCTGCAACGATTTCGGCGCCGGCGGCGTTTCGGTAGCCATCGGCGAGCTGGCCGACGGGCTGAAAATCAATTTGGACGCCGTACCCAAGAAGTACGAGGGACTGGATGGCACCGAGCTTGCCATCAGCGAATCGCAGGAGCGTATGGCGGTGGTGGTGGAGGCCAAGGATGTTTCCGCCTTTATTGCCCTTGCTCAGCGCGAAAATTTAGAGGCCACCGTGGTGGCGGAGGTTACGCAGGAGCCGCGGCTGGTGATGCAGTGGAAGGGGAATACGATCGTTGATATTTCCCGCGAATTTTTAAATTCCAACGGTGCGGAGAAGCATATTCAGATTGAGGCCGCCACTCCGCGGGCATATCAGAAGGATATTCCCGAAAATTTTGCAGCCGGGCTTTCGGCTTTGGCGGCGGATTTAAACGTATGCTCTAAGCGCGGGCTTTCCGAGCGGTTTGATTCCACCATCGGCGCCGGTACGGTTTTAATGCCCTTTGGCGGAAAATACCAGCAAACGCCGATTCAGGCGATGGTGCATAAAATTTCGCTGGAAGCGGGCGATACCGACGACTGCTCCTTAATGGCCTGGGGCTATAACCCCTTTATTACGGAAAAAAGCCCCTATCACGGCGCGTATTTGGCCGTGGTGGAATCGGTGGCAAAATTGATTGCTTCGGGCGCGGCGTTTGGGGATGTATACCTTACGTTCCAGGAATATTTTGCCCGCCCCGGTAAGGATTCCAAGCGGTGGGGCCAGCCTTTAGCCGCGCTTTTGGGTGCGTTTCAGGCGCAGCTGGATTATGGCATTGCGGCCATCGGCGGCAAGGATTCCATGAGCGGCACGTTTGAAACTTTGGATGTTCCGCCTACGCTTGTTTCCTTTGCGGTAACGACGGAAAAAATTCCGCACATTGTTTCACCGGAGTTTAAGGGCGCTGGGCACCGCGTGGTATTGCTGGTGCCGGCCTATGACGAAAACGGCCTGCCGGAGAAAGCCTCGCAGAAGGCGCTGTTTGAAAAGGTTACTTCCCTTATGCGCGGCGGCAAGGTGCTGGCGGCCTATACGCCCGGCTACGGCGGCGTGGCCGAGGCCGTGCTGAAAATGGCTCTGGGCAACGGCGTAGGCTTTGCCTTTGACGAAAACCTGACGCTTTCGCAGCTGTTCGGGTATGCCTACGGCGCGTTCGTCTTAGAGGTTGAAGGCGACGTTTGCGACGGCGTTTTGCTGGGTGAAACCACAGAAGCACCGCAGTTTACCTACCAGGGGGCGGCCCTTGCGCTAAAACAGCTGCAGGCGCTGTATGAAAATAAATTGGAGCCGGTGTATCCCTGCAATATAGAAAGCAAAAATGAAGAAATTCCCGCCTTTACGTATAAGGCATCGGCGCGTGCCAAGGCGGTGCCTATCGCCAGGCCGCGGGTGCTGATTCCGGTGTTCCCCGGAACCAACTGCGAATATGATACCGCCAGGGCGATGGCTTCGGCCGGTGCCGAGCCGGAGATTTTTGTTATCAAAAACCTTTCCTCGGCGGCGGTTAAGGAATCGGTGGAGACTTTTGCGCAAAAGATAAAAAATTCGCAGATTATCTTTATTCCCGGCGGTTTCTCCGGCGGCGACGAGCCGGACGGCTCCGGTAAGTTTATTACTGCGTTTTTCCGTTCGCCGGCGATAGCGGCTGGCGTTACGGAGTTGTTGGAGCAGCGCGACGGGCTGATGTGCGGCATCTGCAACGGCTTCCAGGCGTTAATTAAGCTTGGCTTGGTACCTTTTGGCCGTATTTTGGATACCGATGCCGCCTGCCCCACGCTTACGTTCAATACCATCGGCAGGCACCAGTCGCGCCTGGTGCAAACCAGGGTGGCCTCGAATAAATCCCCCTGGCTGATGAATACGCAGCCCGGCGAGATCTACACCGTGCCGATTTCCCATGGCGAGGGACGCTTTCTGGCGGATGACGCGCTGATTGCGCGCCTGGCGGAAAACGGACAGATTGCCACGCAGTATGTGGATCTCGCGGGCAATCCTACGATGGATATTCACTTTAATCCCAACGGCTCCTGTGCGGCAATTGAGGGCATCACCTCGCCCGACGGCCGGGTGTTTGGCAAAATGGGCCACTCCGAGCGCACAGGCAAAGGTCTTTATAAAAATGTGCCGGGCGATTTTGATATGGGCATGTTCGCTTCGGCCGTACGTTATTTTAAATAAGGAGGAATTTTTATGGCTACGTTTTTTGAGGAACCGTCACATACCTTCAGCGAATATCTTCTGGTACCGGGATATTCCGACAGCACCTGCATTCCGGCCAATGTCAGCTTGAAAACACCGCTGGTAAAGTTCAAAAAGGGTGAGAAGCCGGCCATTGAAATGAACATTCCAATGGTTTCGGCTATCATGCAGTCTGTTTCCGGCGATAAGCTTGCTGTTGCGCTGGCACGCGAGGGCGGCGTGGCGTTCATCTACGGTTCGCAGTCGGTAGAGGAGGAAGCGGCCATGGTGGCGCGTGCCAAGGGCTATAAGGCCGGCTTTGTAAGGAGCGATTCTAATATCGCGCCGGAGGCAACCTTAAAGGATATTCTAGCCCTGAAGGAGCGCACGGGCCATTCCACCGTAGCGGTAACCCAGGACGGCACCGCCGAGGGAAAGCTGCTGGGAATTGTAACCGGCCGGGATTACCGCGTAAGCCGTATGGGTGAGGATACGCCGGTTTCTGCCTTTATGACGCCGATGGCCAAGCTGATTTATGCCAAAGAGGGCACGACCCTGAGCGAGGCCAACGATATTATTTGGGAGCATAAGCTCAATTCCCTGCCGATTGTTTCGGACGACGGTAGACTGCGCTATTTTGTGTTCCGCAAGGACTACGAGCAGCATAAAAATAACCCCAACGAGCTTTTGGACGGCAATAAGCGCTACGTGGTGGGCGCGGGCATCAATACCCGCGATTATGCGCAGCGCGTGCCGGCTTTGGTGGAAGCGGGCGCAGATGTGCTCTGCATTGATTCCTCCGAGGGCTTTTCCCAGTGGCAGAAGCTGACGATTAATTTCATCCGCGAAAAGTATGGTGACAGCGTAAAGGTGGGCGCCGGCAACGTGGTGGACGGCGAGGGCTTCCGCTATTTGGCCCAGTGCGGGGCCGATTTTGTAAAGGTGGGCATCGGCGGCGGTTCCATCTGTATTACGCGGGAGACCAAGGGGATAGGCCGCGGCCAGGCAACGGCGGTGATCGACGTCTGCCGTGCCCGGGATGAGTATTTTAAAGAAACGGGAATTTATGTTCCCGTATGCTCCGACGGCGGCATCGTACACGATCATCACATTACGCTTGCTCTGGCCATGGGCGCGGATTTTGTAATGTTAGGGCGCTATTTTGCCCGGTTTGATGAAAGCCCCACGGCAAAAATCAACGTAAACGGCACCTTAATGAAGGAATACTGGGGCGAAGGCTCCAACCGTGCGCGCAACTGGCAGCGGTATGATCTGGGCGGCGCGGGCAAGCTCTCCTTTGAAGAGGGCGTGGATTCCTATGTTCCCTACGCGGGTAAGCTTTCGGATAACGTGCGGCAAAGCTTGGCCAAGGTAAAGAGCACCATGTGCAACTGCGGCGCGGTTACGATTCCGCAGCTGCAGCAAAAGGCCAAAATTACGCTGGTTTCCTCGGTAAGCATCGTAGAGGGCGGCGCCCATGACGTTATGCTAAAAAGCAAGCAGTAAAGCAATTGTGCAGGAAAACGAAGAGAGCATGCTCTTCGTTTTTTCTCTTGAAAAGAAAAAAGCTGTAAAACCCCTCTCCCTTCATTTCACTTACGCTCACCAGCTCCCGCCTCAAGGGGAGCCAAGAGAAAAGGGGCCTATTGTCAGGGGGGACTGTCACGCAGGTAACTGAGGGGGAGTTCTTTCCTGAACTCCCTTCAGTTTGCTTTTCATTCGCCAGCTCCCGCCCAAAAAGGGAGCTGTTTTTTTATTCTTA
>CAJMLN010000034.1 GCA_905214315.1 uncultured bacterium
CAACTATAAAGTTACAGGAGGTATAAAATGTTTACAGGTCTTCAGTTATATTCTGTACGCGATGCATTGGCCGCCGATTTTGAAGGTACCCTGAAAGCCGTGCATGAAATGGGCTATCAGGGTGTAGAATTCGCGGGTATCTGTGATAAAACTGCAGCAGAAATAAAAGCGCTGTGCACCAAATACGCGCTTACGCCCATCTCCGCGCACGTTTCCCTTAAAGAAATGATGGAAATTCCCGATATTTTCCAAACATATGCCGAAATCGGCTGCAAATATATCGTGATTCCCTATCTTCCGGAAGAGATCCGTCCTACAGCAAACGACTATACCGGGCTCATTACTACTGTAGAAACCGTATGCAAAAAAGCAATGGATGCCGGATTAATTATGCTGTATCATAATCACGATTTTGAATTCCTACGTTTAAACGACGGTACTTACTTTTTAGATAAACTCTATGCTTCCGTCTCTCCCAAGCTGCTGCAAACCGAGCTGGATACCTGCTGGGTCAATGTTGCCGGCGAGGATCCTTGCGAATATGTAAAAAAATATTCCGGCAGGGCGCCTATCGTTCACCTGAAAGATTTCTTTAAAAAGGGCAAAAACATAGAGGGAATGTATGAATTAATCGGCATCAAGCCTGCAGAAGCCGCCGCGCCCGACGAAGCATTCGGGTTCCGCCCTTTGGGCCGCGGAATGCAGAATGTACCGGCGCTTATTGAAGCCAGCAAACAAGCCGGTGCTCAATGGCTGATCGTAGAGCAGGATCGTCCTACCCCCGGAAAAGAGCCTATGGACGAAATAAAAGCCAGTATTGATTATTTAAAAACACTCAATTATTAAAACAACATTTTTAAAATCAGCCGCAACCGGCTGTTAGGAGGAAAAGAAAATGGCAGATAACATTCTTGACAGATTCAAAGAAGGAATCATAAAAAATAAAGAGATTGATTCCAGTAAAAAGCTCAAAATCGGAATTATTGGCACGGGCTGGATTTCAGAGGCCCATATTGCCAACTACCTGAAAATGCCCGATTGCGAGATCGTCGCAGCAGCAGACCTGATCCCCGGAAAAGCAGAAGCGCTTTTCGAAAAGCATGGCATTAAAAACGCACGCTTTTATCCCAATGACCGTGCGTTGATCGATAATGAACCTGACCTGGATGCCGTAAGCATCTGCACTTATAACCGCCAGCATGCAGGTCCGGCGATCTACGCACTGGAGCATGGCGTAAATGTTTTGCTTGAAAAACCTATGTGCGTCACCATTGAAGAGGCGGCTGATATCTGTAAAGCCGAAAAAAAGAGCGGAAAGATTCTTTCCATCGGTTTCCAGCCTCGTTTTGACGAAAACATGAAAATGGTAAAGCGCGTAGTAGAGTCCGGTGTTTTAGGTAAAATTTATTATATTCAGACCGGCGGCGGCCGCAGACGTGGTATTCCCACCCCCTTTGGCACCAGCTTTATTGAAGATAAAACTGCGGGTATCGGCGCGCTGGCAGATATTGGCTGCTATTCGCTGGATATGGTTCTCAATGCCATCGGCTACCCCAAGCCCCTTACGGTCTCCGGTTACAAGAGCGCCTATTTTGGCCAGAACCCCAAATATATGCCCTGTAAAGAATATGCTGAAAAATTCGAAGTAGACGATTTCGCTGCGGCCTTTATCCGCTTAGAAGGCGATATCATTCTTGATTTCCGTATTTCCTGGGCTATGCACATGGATACCGCAGGCGATACGCTGATTCTCGGTACCGAAGGCGGTCTGCGTATTCCTTCCACCGAATGCTGGAATGGTTCCATCGGCGGCCCCATGACGCTGTATCATGACGTTGCCGGAGAAAGAACCGAAACAAAGATTCCGCAAAAAACCAACGACCATGACAATTTCTATAATAAAATACGTTCTTTCCTCGATGCAATCAAAGAAAATGGCAGCTCTCCCGTACCGTCAAGCCAGATCATCCTGAACCAGGCTATTCTGGACGCGATTGTAAAGTCAGCAAACGCCGGCAAAGAGGTCGAGGTTGTCATTCCGGAAATTTAAAAGGTTATTTTTAAAAGCCATTCTCTATAGGGAATGGCTTTTTTCAGTTTTAGTGAATAATCCTATCAAGTACAATAATCAAGAAAAATAATGCACGCAAATTAACAAAATATTCAGAAAAAGCTTAATTTCCCTCGTTATGTACGGCAAAAGGGAATTGTTGAAAATCCAAACGAGTAATTCCGAAAGGTTTATTCCAAAAGCGGAATTCTTTCTCGCATCAATCCGGCAATACTAAAACGAACCCTGGCATGAATCAACGCCAGGGTTCGCAAAGTCTTAAATTTCCGTTCTGCTCAGAGCTTGCGTTTTGCTAAATTTTAAAATATGTTGCACATGGTTTAACAATTCGCCATTTCAATATTCCAAAATACAAAATACATTGAAATATAAAGCTCAATAGACCCTGATTCCCCTGGGAGCGGAAACCTCCGTAACAATCTTACCGTCCTCTGTTTTGGTATGCGCGATCTCTACCCGGCCTTTTGGGGTGGCAATACTGCCGCGCGCATAACGCAGCTCTCCTAAATGAGGCTTCAGTTCAATAACCCGACAGCCTTTTTTCAGGATATTGACCCCCAGCACATATTCTGTTAAAAAAGGCACCGGTCCTGACGCCCATCCGTGACAAAGGCTATGACGGAAGCCCTGATAACAATATTTTCCGTTATCCCCGTGAACGTCTGTTTTCGTTCCGTCACAGATCCGGTCAATTCCACAGGCGTTCTCCGCCCAGGCAATATCAAAATCCTCCCAGAAGGTAGTAGCTCCCAGCTTCAGCATAGCGCCGTAATATTTCTTCAAGGCATCAAAGACTTCCTTTTCGCTGCAGCAGCGCGCCATTGCCGTGAGAATATAATAGCTCATAAAGGTAGAAAAGCCCTTGGGGCCGCCCTGTTTCAGCGCTTCCGCACAACCGCCGTCATCGATCCCCGCAAGCATTAAAAGCGATGCAATCTGCTTCATTCCGCCGCAATCCTCCCTGCAGGAAGACAGCCGCTTCAGCACAAGCGAACATTGCCGGGCCAACTGCGTTTCTTTAAAATACCGGCAAAGGCGGACACTCGCCTGCAGGCAAAGCACGGCAAGTCCCTTGGTGCCGGATACGGCCGCCGGTGTGTCTTTTGAGGGCCAATCCACAAAGCTGTCCGCCAAAAATACGCCGTTTTCATCTATATTTTCCAAAATCTGAGGAATTAAACCGCAGATATAGTCTTTTTGCCGTTCAGCAGCCGCATAATTGCCGGTATAAAAGCACCATTCCTCCAAAATGATCAGCCACCAGAGGGAATACGTAGGCATGGTATCAATCCATTCCGGAAGGGGTGCGTGCCGGGCGGAGCGCTCCAATCCGCTGACCAACTGCGGAATATCTCCAAACACATATTTAATCGTCTTCATTTCCGGCGACATATCCCCTACCCACACCAGGCGATCGCGCTTAATGCCGTCCCATATCTCATTTTGAATACATAAATGACAGGTATAGGCGGCCGTATCGTAAATCTTATTCAATAACGGATCGCTGCATTCAAAGCTGCCGTAATACTCCAGCGGCTGATAGCAAAATACTCCCTGCACAGCCTTAAGGGTAACGGTGCAGCTTGTCAGCAGTTCCACATATAAAAAGCGAAAACCCGTATTTCCCAGCTCATTAACCGAAAAATTTTGGGCACAAAAAACAAGGTCCCGCGGGCTGTGATCATTACAGGCGCCCTTTTCCCCCAGCGCCGCCAGCGCCTCGTTCGCCGATTCCCCGAAAGAAAGGCGAAGCTCCGCTTCCCCGCTTCCGGATACCGTATGAATGCTGAGCACGGCTCCGCCGCTGAATTCAAACCCAAAATCAAACAAGATTCCGGCCCGTTGCTCCGCAGTAGTCGTCAGGGAAGCCAGAGTTTTTTCCTGTAAAAAAATCTGGCGTTCACCGCCCTCCAAAAGCAGTTTTTCTCCGCCCACCTTGCCTGTGGTTCTTAGAATTTTTTTAGGTAAAATATATTTCTTTACCCGGGTATCACATTCCTGAAATTTCACCTGCTGTAAAAACATTATACCTTCCTTTCAAACTGCGCCCTGCAGCTGCGGCAGGTAATTTTAACTTTCCCTTTCCCTTTGGGAACCCGCGAATAATTTTTACACTTGGGGCACTTTACATAACGGTAAATTTTTCTATCCTGAAATCTAGTTTTCTGAAAGCGAAACCAATTCCGCAGCTTTGCCGTTTTATTTAAATACCGATGGTTCTCAAGCACCCGCTTATTGATATTGCGGGAAAATGTGCGATAAATCACAAAACCCAGCAGCAGCAGGCTCAGCAGAGAAAAAGGCAGCGAATACCAGCCGGCGCAAAAAAGGTTCAGCACCATACCAATTAGCGAAAACAGCAGGGCAAATACCAGCATATCCTTTCCCAAAGGATCCATTCCATAGCGGCCGTACATGAATTTTATAAATTTATCTCTCATAGAAAAATCTCCTTTAAAATTATATGGAATGTATTCCATATTCTCAATCAATAGTTTATGTATATTTTACCGTATCTTTTTGATAGGATTGCGTTCTGTATATGAAATAAATAACACAATTCTCAGGTCTTTAAC
Organism: uncultured bacterium; assembly: GCA_905214315.1. Taxonomy (GTDB): domain Bacteria; phylum Bacillota; class Clostridia; order Christensenellales; family QALW01; genus UMGS1322. The sequence goes on from CAJMLN010000034.1 coordinate 4,648, forward strand.
TTTTCTATCGCGGATTTTTCTATCCGGCTTACATAGGAGCGTGAAATATTCAATATTTTTGCTATTTCCCGCTGGGTAAGCGGCTCCTTTCCCCCCAGACCAAACCGAAGAATCAGCACCCTTTGCTCCCGCTGGCCCAGTATCCGCTCCATCTTTTCCAACAGCTCTCTGATCTGCATCTTTGTTTCCACATTGTCGCTGATTTCCAGTTCCCCGCTGCGGAGAATATCGATCAGTGATACTTCATTTCCTTCCTTATCAGTACCGATAGGCTCCTGAAGGGAAATTTCTCCCCGCTGACGCTTTGTTGCGCGCAGGTGCATTAAAATTTCGTTTTCTATACACCGGGAAGCATACGTTGCCAGATGCGTACTTTTTTCCGGACTGTACGAGGCAATCGCTTTTATCAGGCCGATGGAGCCAATGGAAATCAAATCGTCGCTGTCGCGCCCGCCGGACGTATATTTTTTGGCAATATGCGCAACCAGGCGCATATTATGCTCTATCAGCTTATCCCTGGCGGCAAGATCCCCCTGAATACATTTTTGGATATAAAATGCTTCATCCGCTTTGGATAAAGGCCTGGGAAAGGAATTTTTATTGCTTATGTGTCCGATAAAAAAAGGAAATTTCGATAAAAGAGCCAGAAGCCACATCATATATTTACCCTCCGTTCATTCCTTAAAATATATGTCGAAGCTTCCGTTTTTTTGCCTAATATTTTCTGTTTATTTTATCCGGCGGAATATTCTCTGTTTTAAGTTAAAAATCAAAGCTGACCTTTCCGTTTTCCAGCTTTAATACTGCGTCAAAGCTCTTTCCCGCTTTAGAAATAAATCCCTGTATTTTAGAAGTCTTTCCCGTCTCCAGCAGCAGCTTTGCATTGCTCAGCGAAATAACGCGCCCGCAGATAACGCCGCGGATGTGAAAATGACAGCCTTCGCGGTAGCCCGTACAGGAATAGCCGTATCGGCTTTTTACCACATCACGTCCGCACAAAGGGCACTTTCCCGCTGCATCCATATAGAAGCCGTTAAAGGTATCCGTTTCCGGGGGCTGTTCTTCCCTTTCAAAAACCCGAGCAATTTCCTTCTGCGCCTGCTGTACGCCGTACGCCACTGTGGCCTGTCCCTTATAGATCTGCTTTAAAACGCGTCCCATCTGCGACGTTTTATATTTATCCATGGAAATTCCCATATACGTCAGGGATTCAATCAGATATTCCCCCAGCGGCAGAATAGAATATACATCCTTCTTCAGCTGAATATATTCGCTTTTAACGGCGTTATCTATAATCCCGGTCCTGGTAGCCTCGGTTCCCAGCTCCAGACCTTCAAATATCGCCTTATAGTCCTCCTCATCATTCTCCTCCGTATTGCTTTTCTCTTCCCGGAAGGGATTTTTCAGATAATTGTTGAGTGTTTCAATCGTATAATGCCTGGGCGGACTGGTTTCTCTTTCAAGCGGCGCAAAGGCAATGGCGACGTCGTCGCCTTTTTTCAGCTCCGGCAAAAGCTTATCCTTTTGCGCAGAATCATCATATTTCATCCAGCCGGACTGCAGAATCACCATGCCTTTGAGCGTAAAATCCTCCAGCTCCCCTACGCTTATTGTCATCTCCGTTTTTCTGGCAATACAGTCCTCCGCGCAGAAAACGGCGGCAAAACGGCGCATAACTGCCGAATATACCTGATATTCCTCCTGCGAAAGACTTTCCCTGCGCGGAATTTTATAGGTAGGCGTAATGGCAGAATGCGATTCAATCTTCGCGTCATCAAAAATCATTTTATTTTCCTTAAAAGCAACCGTATACCCCAGTTTTGCCACAACGGAAAGGACCTGCCGTATCTTATCTTTCTCCGCCGTAGCCAGATACTCCGAATTGGTCCGCGGATAGGTAAGATACCCGGCTTCATAAAGCTTCTGCACAATCTGCAGGCTTTTTTCCATAGGCATTTTATATTTCTTGCCCAAAAAATTCTGCAATTTTGATAAAGAATACAACTTCCCCGGCTTAATGGTCTCTTTTTTGGATTTTACCTCTTTTACAAAAGCCCGGCAGGCATTATACTGCCGGCATAACGCCTCCGCCTTTTCCCTTTCATTTTTAGCAAACCTCGCCTTGCTGATAAGCTCAAGCACTTGTCCCCGGGTTTCGCTTGCACTCTTTATGGTATAGTATACATCCGGCACAAAGTTCTTAATGGCCATATCCCGGTCATAAATCGCCTTTACAATGGGAATAATCACCCGCCCTACCCGCAAAAGCACTCCGGTTTTCAGGGTAGCATACCGGGTAAGGTTCACACCGTAGAGCCAGTCAATATATGTTCTTGCAAGGCCTTCGTTTGCCAGATGATCATATTCAGTCTCACTCTTCATCTCCGTAAGCGCTCTGGCAACCGTCTGCTCGGTCTGATCGGGAAGCCAGAGCCGCAAAACCTCTTTTTGAACATTCGCCTTTTCAATGCACAGGCGTACAATGATCTCGCCCTCTCTGTCTGCGTCGCCGGCATTTACAATTTTTTCAACATCCGCCCGCGCACACAGCGCCGCTATGATTTCAAACTGCTTTTTTACGCCGTCATCCGTCTGCTTCTGAGCGTTTTTTCTCAGCTGAAACTGAAACGTCTCCGGAAAGCACGGCAGATTTTCCATCGTCCAGCGCCCCGAGGTCGTCGGCGCATAGTCCTCGATATCGCAAAGGGAAAACAGATGCCCGAAGGCCCAGGTAACGAGATAGCCGCAGCCCTCCAAATAACCGTCACGGCGTGCCAGCCTGCCGATTCCTGCTGCAATATTCCGTGCTAAACTCGGTTTTTCCGCAATAATCAATATCATTTTCAAAAAAATCCTTCTGCCGTATTCCCGCTTATAAAACGACGTTTTATTTATTATAGCATGAAGAGGCAGAAAAGGCAAAGTCTCCGAGCACACGCTGCCCATCCGGTCACACACCCGTTTTTTAATCCACCGTCCCTTATATCCAAAAAAACAAAGCAGGGCGAATTTGCCCTGCTTTATTTTATAAGCAATTCACAATTACTTATTGTTCTGCTCATACTGTTCAACCATTCTGCGTACCATTTCGCCACCTACACGGCCATTATCCTTTGAGGAAAGATCGCCGTTGTAGCCCTTTTTCATGTTAACACCAAGGCTGTTAGCTACTTCGTACTTCATGTTCTCAAGAGCTGTTTTTGCATCAGACTTTGCCATATTCTTTTCACCTCCCTTTAAGAATCTGTTATTATTCTTAACGGTTTTTGAAAAGTTATACAAAAAATATAAAATTTTTTTATTTGCCAAAATTTAGTTGTATGCAATATCCTCAAGCTCTTTATCAAAGCGCTCGTTCACATAGGCCGCCAACGGTTCCAGTATTTTTCTATCCGGCAGAATTTCGGTCTCAAGAACACGCTGTGTTTCCTTTAAAAGCAGCGTATTGGATAAAGCATAAGAAAACCTTGCCTCGGCAATGCCGCTCTGACGTTTGCCCAAATAATCCCCCGGTCCCCGCAATTCAAAATCGCGCTGTGCGATCTCAAAACCGTTGTTTGTTTGGGTCATGATCTCCAGCCTCGCCCTTGTTTCTTCGTTATTACTTTGTGTCAGCATAAAGCAATAGGATTTCAAAGTTCCCCTTCCAACCCGGCCCCTAAGCTGATGCAGCTGTGCCAGCCCAAACCGTTCAGCGCCGTAGATAACCATGATAACGGCATTCTTTACATTTACGCCTACCTCTACAACCGTAGTGGATATCAGCGCCTTAATCCCGCCTGCCGCAAAGGCATCCATTACGGCATTCTTTTCTTCGGCGCTCATTTTACCGTGCAGCAGCGCAATCGGAATTCCCTCAAGCGCACCGGCAGAAAGCTCGGCATACAGCTGCTCTGCCGACATCAAGGTGCTTTCCTCCTCCTCTTCTATCAGCGGGCAAACAAAATAAGCCTGCCGTCCCTGCTGCAGCTCCTTCCTTATATAGGCCAGCATATCTTTCTCGCGTTTTTGCGGAATGATAGATGTGGCTATCCTCTGCCGACCGGCAGGCAGTTCATCAATCACTGAAATATCCAAATCCCCGAAAACAATCAGGGACAGTGTTCTGGGAATCGGCGTTGCCGACATGACCAACGTATGCGGCGAATCTCCTTTGGCAAAAAAACGCGCGCGCTGAGCCACGCCGAAGCGATGCTGTTCATCGGTAATAATCAGCAGCAGTTTTCGATATTCCACACTGCGCTGAATCAGGGCATTGGTGCCTACGATATATACTGCCTCTCCGGTTCGAATCCGTTCCAACTCTTTTTTTCGCTCGGAGGCCGATAAAGAGCCGGATAAAAAAGCAGCCTTTTCTTCTCCAAACATCTGACACAGCTGCAAATAATGCTGGCGCGCTAAAATCTCCGTAGGAGCCATCAGAGCAGCCTGTCCGCCGTTTTGTACGGCCAGAGCCATCGCCAGAAAAGCCACGATCGTCTTGCCGCAGCCCACGTCCCCCTGAACCAGCCGGTTCATTGCCTTGCCGGAGGTCATATCGCGCTTGATCTCCTCGATACATTTTTTTTGCGCGCCGGTAAGCGTATACGGCAGATTATTTATTATTTTATCAAAATTCTCTTCCTGTATTACAAACTTTTTCCCAGCCTGTATTTCGTTTTTCCTTTTGCGCAGCCGGATAAACAGCTGTATCAGCAAAAGCTCTTCAAAGCTCAGCCTTCGCCGTGCCTGCAGCAGAGCGTTCTCGCTTTGCGGAAAATGAATATTCGTTACCGCAAAATTCCGTTCCGCCAGCTGATGACGCGCCCGGAATGCGGAAGAGAAAATTTCCCGCTCAGCGGAAGAACAGTATTCAATCGCCTGCTTCATCAAACCGCGCATTGCCTTTTGATTCATTCCGCAGGACGCCGGTAAACGGTACACCGGTACAATACACAACTCATCCTCATGCTCTACGGTCGGGTTCATCAGCCGCCGCCTTCCCTGTTTGATTTCCACGCTTCCGTAGAGATAAATTTCTGCGCCGTCCCGTATATTCTGTGCCATATACGGCTGGTTAAACCAAATGGCCTGTGCCCGGCCGGAAATATCCTCAATTTCGCAGGTAGTCACGGAAAAATTTTTACGCGGATATCTTACCGCAGGCTTTTGCATACACCGTACTTTAAACAACGCCGGTGTATCGGTGTTTACGGCATTCAGCCTGGATACTGCAGTCAAATCTCGGTATTTTACGGGCAGATAGGCAATTAAATCCTCCAAGGAATAAATATCCAGTTTATGCAGGGCTTCCATTCTTTTAGGCCCCACGCCTTTTAACACACTTAATTCCATTAAAATCCTCCAAGAGCTATAGAAAAATAGCCTGAAAACGGCTTTTCAGGCTGCTGTGCTTTAAATTTTTATAAACCGCTGATTTCCGATACAGTCGCAAAAATAAATTACTTTATTATTTCCGGCAGGGATAACCAAGCTATTCCTCAATTTGGGAACTTGAGGCGTGCGTATGGTGTAATCCTCAGTAATAAAAGTGTTTCCCTCCATTCGGCCAGCCGACCAATAAGTAATATATTGCAGTCCATCCCCGCATTTGGGAAGATCAGCACGTAAATTCAGGATTCTATAACCGTCAATCGTTACCTGAAGCTGTCCTGAAAACTCCTGCCGGTGAATAGAAATACTGGCCCGATCATCGGAATCTTCCGTGTGATAAATCAAAACCTGCGCATTTTCTTTTTCCGCGATCCGCCGCCGAAAGGTCAGTAAACTCAAAGAAGACTGATCAACTCCTATATAACGCCTGCCATGGTTGTGCGCGCTGATCAAGGCTGTGCCGCTGCCGGCGAACAGATCGCATACCAGATCGCCCAGCTCTGAACAGGAACATACAATCCGGTCCAGCAGCTCCAGTGGTTTTTGCGTGCCGTATCCGGTACGCTCCGGATGTTTTTGCTGCAGATGCGGAATATCCCAAACATCATCATAAAGAATAATATCATCTTCATAATACCGATATTCTTTTCCGTTGCTTTTAATGGAAAAAAACACCCGCCCATTTTCATCCGTTTGTTTCTTCAAATGATTCTGTGGTGCTGCGCTGCGCCGATATCCCACTGCGGCAGGCCTGATCTTTACCCCCGGCACCCTGCCGTATAAAAACAATGTGTCATGCTTGGCCGGAAACGCGTTCTTATTGCTTCCGCCCGAACGATAATGCCATATGATCTCATTGATAAAACAATCTTCGCCAAAAACCTCATCCAGCAAAACCCTTGCATAAGCAGAAATATGCCGGTCAACATGTAAGCAAACCACACCTTTTTCTTTTAAAAGCTGTCCGGCTCCCTGCAGAATTTGCTTTAAAAATTCCAAATACTCTGTTTTACTTTTCCATTTATCTGAATACAGCGGAATTCGGGCAAAAGCTTCTCTTTTTCCGCAATATCCGCTTTCCCCCACCGGCATTACAGCCTCAAAATCACGCCCCGTCATAAACGGTGGATCCAGATACATTAGCTGCACTCTGCCGGCATACTTTTTAACAAGGTCAGGTAAAAGGCGTATGACCTCACCCAAATAGAATTCTCCCTGCACTATAGGCGTTTCGCACAGCAGACCGCATTCCGTATTCAACTTTTCACAACATATCGTCATATTCTCACCACGGAACATTATATACAGCCCAAGGTTGCTTTATTACCTTTTCCTGCAATGATGAATATTACTGATAATAAATCCGGCCAGGCATCCGGCCGCAACAAGAATAAGTATCAGCTTATACCAATTCGCCATTAAAAAAGAAGCGTCGATACTATCCAGCACAGAGGGAACCGCTGCTTCTTCTCCCTCCAAATGAGCTGTTGCCGCAAACACTTTAACAGAAGCCATACTGATAAGCCCTACTGTCAAGGAGAGCCGCAACCCCAATTTTTTCATACAGATCCCCCTTCAAAAAACATTTTGAAACGTCTAAAATTGTGATGTCTCAAATATGCAAGATTCAATGGTTTTATTATAGCAAATAAACTGGAAAAATTCAAGAATATATTTGCCTTCCCCCGTTTTATTTGATATAATGAATGCGTTAAAATTACTCTGCGGAGGTCAATTGTTATGAATATTTTCGGAATCTATTTCAGCACCGGCACAATTATCGGCTGTGTAATCGCTATTCTTGCCATTGCTGCGCTTATTATTGTTTCTATAAAATCTGAAAAAAAAATAAAAGTAGCTGATTTGGATACGCGTGAAAAATACGGTGATTTTCACGGTCTGCTTACTCAGGCTGATTTTGACACCAAAAGCGACGATCCTATGCTAGAGATTTATCGCATGCAATGGATCAAAGCTGAACCTGGCGATGAAAAAGATAATTATCTGCTGCTATACCTTGCTTTAAAACAGCTGAACAAGGAGCAGGATGAAAGTGAAGAAGAATGGACACAGGAACAATGTGAAGCTAGAATGGATCAGATTATTGCCGAGCTTTCGGAAAAAACCGGCTTAAAACCGATCGTAAACGAACTGGACGACACCGAATACGACATTTATTTTAACGAGGATCCCTCCGAAGAAAGCGCCGTTTCTGCTCCGGAAGAAAATAACGCAACCGGGGATGATAAACAATAAGTTTTAATTTCCAGCATTTTTCTTATTTTTACAAGCAAATATCAAAAAAATTTTCATATACTAAATATATCAGGTTTTAGAAAGGGACGCATTTGGCAATGAAGGTTAGGTTAAACGAAGATAAGGAAATCGTAAAAGCCGTAAAACAGGGGTTAAAAATGAAAAACGGACATTGTCCCTGCGTACTGGAAATAAGTGAAGATACAAAATGTATGTGCAAACAATTCCGTGAGCAGATCGCCAATCCTGATTTTGAGGGCTATTGTCACTGCATGCTGTATTATAAAGAAAAATAATGCAGATAATTGATGCCGTTTTCCTTTGCTTTAATGCAGCACTACAGCAAGATATTTGTTCTTGCCGCTTTCCGGGCACAGCAATACAATTCTCTTCCCAAAACTCTTTCCCGTGCTTATGCATTGACCCTGATTTTTCCAATATACAAATTCTTAGAATAATAGATAAACAGCCATTGCCGTATAATATATGAAGCGTCCGCTCTACAAAGCTTCCCTTTAATGGCGAGATGGCAAAGAAAGCTTTCAACTGCAATTTTTGTGTTATCATCAGAAAACTTAAAATACCTTTTCTTTCTTGTAAAGAAAAAGCATCTGTATATTTATATGGACAAATATAATAGGACAATACCCCGTCATAACAAAAGAGAGAAGATTTTTGAATCTTCTCTTTCTTTTTATCTGTTAAAGACATCCTACCGTATGGTCTGTGCTTTGATTATTATTTAACTTTTGATAGTTTTTTATTGATTTTTTTCTGATTTGCATAACCAATAAAACCTAAAATCAAAAGCGGTGCGCCAAACATGATGTAAGCAAAAAAAAGCACTGCACCAACAGAGTATAAAATTGCCGCAACTAAAGCCGCCCATGATTTTTTCAAAAACACGCCAAGCCACCCAAAAATCGCACCGATTAAAAACATAATCGCATGCGGTGTAACAAGCGCCGTTGCTATTACGCCTCCTACAATTTCTGCTTCATCAGTTGCTGATGCAGTTGTTCCCATGAAGAAACAAAATAGATAAACCGCATATGCGGTTGATAAAATTGTTGCAATGATTAACATAATGCTTCTTTTTCTCATAATAAAAGCTCCTTATTTCGTAAATACAAAATTTGCCGAATTGTTAGAAAGCCAGGTTGCTTGTACCTGCAATTCAATAGTTGACCAATCCCTCGGCACCTCTACCGCATACCAACCAACTAATTTTTTGCCCGGCGAAACAGTTCCGTCAAGCGTCCCTTCGTCAAAAGCACACGCGGCACTGAAGGAATACTCACATTTTATATCGTCAGCATATCCTTCAAAAAGCAATAATGTACTTACCGATTGTTCTTGGTCAGAAATATTTTCAACTGTAAATTTTATTCCTACAAATACATTGCCGGCTTCAGGTACAAAAAAATCTGTACCGTCAGATTCTTTGATTTCGACAGCAGTAAATTTTAAATCCTTAAATACGGCTGTTTCATTAAGTCCGAAATTTTCTTTACTCTCTTGTGAAGGCGCGATTGCCGCTTGTCCGTTGCTTGGTTTGTCATCCATTACGCAAGCCGAAAAGCAGACACCCAAAACCAAAATCAACAACATTGCAAATAATTTTTTCATCTCTTCCTCTCCTTTTTTGACATTCTGTGAATGTCATATTTGTATACATTATAGCATACAATTTAACCAATGACAAGCACTAAATGTCAAAAGGGAGAATTTTATGTTTATAAATAAAACGGATGATGGGTTAAACAATATTTGCGGTAAAAATATAGCCAAATTCAGGACCGAACTCAAAATTTCCCAACGCGAATTAGCTGATCGTATGCAGCTGGCGGGGATTGATATTGATAAAAACGCTATTCAAAGAATCGAATGTGGTAAACGCTTTGTTACAGATATCGAAATTATTGCATTCTCTAAAGTCTTTCATAAAACATTTGAAGAGCTTCTTAAATAAATTTTCTGAGATAGCATAATAAATGCAAAAACTAAATTACTTTTATTGGAGAAAAAAATTCTTCTTTTCTTATCAAGAATCAGCATTTGTTCATATGAACGCAATATACCTATGCCCCGCTAACAGCAAAAAAAGAGAAATTACTTACAAGTTTTCTTTTTTTCTCCGTTAATCATATGCTGACCTTAGGCTGTGTGATATTTTCACGCTGCCAAGGAATATGAACTGGTTTTCATGATATTCACATATCATGAAACAGCTATCCTCGCCGTTAAGCAAATAGAGTTGGCGTAATTCCGCTAACGATATTACGCCTTAGGCACAACTCCCATCTGCACAGCATAATATAAAACGCCGCCGCATGCTTTAACGCATACGGCGGCGCTTTCTTTCTACAATATTACTGCCACTCTTTCAGTTTACTCTGCCAGTGCAACCTCTTGCTTATAAACGAGCCGTGGCTTCTCAGTTTTTGCTACAGCCTCAGGTGTAATTACGCATTTTTCCACATTTTTCAGCGACGGAATCTCATACATGATATTCATCATAATCCCCTCAATGACGGAACGCAGTCCTCTCGCACCGGTTTTTAGTTCAATAGCCTTACGCGCAATCGCGGTAAGCGCTTCGTCGGTAAACTCCAACTGAACTCCATCCATTGCCACTAACGCTGCATACTGCTTGGTAAGCGCATTCTTAGGCGTTTTCAGGATATCCACCAGCATTTTCTCATCCAGCGCGTGCAAAGTCACCGTCTGGGCAAGACGACCGATCAGCTCGGGAATCAAACCGAATTTCTGCAGGTCATGGGGGGTTACTTCCTCAAATACGGCGCCGATATCAGTGGTAGTAGCGATCGGATTCATAGAAGCACCAAACCCAACCGTCTTATTGCCTATCCGGCGCTGAATGATCTTATCCAGGCCGTCAAACGCACCGCCGCAAATGAACAGAATGTTCGTCGTATCAATTTGGATGAACTCCTGATGCGGATGTTTTCTGCCACCGTTAGGCGGTACATTGGAAAGTGTACCCTCCAGTATTTTCAGCAGGGACTGCTGCACGCCCTCGCCCGAAACATCCCTTGTAATAGAGGGATTTTCGCTTCTGCGCGCAATTTTATCGATTTCATCGATATAAATAATGCCGCGCTCTGCCTTTTCCACATCATAATCCGCCGCCTGAATCAGCCTGAGCAGAATATTTTCCACATCATCGCCTACATAACCGGCCTCTGTAATAGTAGTGGCATCAGCAATAGCAAAGGGAACATCCAATATTTTTGCCAAGGTTTGTGCTAAATACGTCTTTCCCGTTCCTGTAGGTCCAATCAGCAGAATATTGCTTTTTTGAATCTCTACCTCGGGCTTTTCTTTTCCTTTTTGCGCATTAATCCGTTTATAATGATTATAAACACCTACTGACAGCGCAATTTTCGCATTATCCTGCCCTACTACATATTGGTCAAGAACACTTTTGATCTCCGCGGGCTTAGGAAGCGCAAGTTTTTCCTGCCTTTGTATATCATGGTGCTCATCCTCCAGGGACTCCACACAATCCTGTACACATTCCTCGCATATATAAATTCCGGGAGGCCCTGAAACAAAAGCAAGCCCTACCTGTGCCGGAGTACGACCGCAAAAAGCGCATCTTATTTCTTCCATTTAAAACTCCTTACTGTCTTTTTGAATAAATCTTATCAACAATACCGTATTCCAAAGCTTCCTGTGCATCCAGATAATGATCGCGCTCGCAATCGGCTTCCAGTTGCTCAAAGGATTTTCCTGTATTATCAGCAAGAATTTTATTCAGTTTATTCTTACATTTTAAAAGCTGCTCTGCATGAATCAGCACATCGGTAGCCTGACCTTTCGCTCCGCCGAGCGCCTGATGAATCATAATCTCGCTGTTCGGCAGGGCTATCCGCTTTCCTCTCGTACCTGATGAAAGCAATACGGCAGCCATGGAAGCGGCCATACCAATACAGATCGTTGAAACGTCGGGCTTAATATACTGCATCGTATCATAAATCGCCATTCCCGCCGTTACCGAGCCGCCGGGGCTGTTGATATAAAGCATGATATCCTTTTCGATATCTGTTGCCTCTAAAAACAGCAGCTGCGCAACAATCGTATTGGCCAGGTCATCGTTAATCTCTCCGGACAAAAATATGATGCGATCCTTTAGCAGACGGGAATAAATATCATAGGAACGCTCCCCTCTGCCGTCCTGTTCTATTACATAAGGAATAAGTGCCATTCTGTCTCCCCCTATTGTTCTTGTTTTTCCTCCTGAGCCTTCTTCGCCGCGGGCTTTTTGGCCGCAGGCTTCTTCTCGGCGGTCTTCTTTTCTGCTGTCTTCTTTTCAGCAGGTTTTTTTTCAGAATCCTCTGCTTTTTCCTCTTTAGCCTTTGCCGAAGCCGCCTTCTTTGCAGCTTTCTTTGCAGGATTTTTCTCCTTTAAAAAGGCAAGTGTTTTATTCATAACGGCCATCTCTTTAAAATATTCCATTTGATCTTCTGTAACGGATTTGCGGAACTCTTCGGCTGACTGCCCATAATTCTGCGCATACTTTTCAATTTCAGCGTCAATTTCCTCTTGGCTGGCCTCAATCTTCTCGGCTTTAATAATTTCAGCAAGCGTAAGGCGAATTTTCACCGTTTTCTTTGCGCCCTCACGATACATATCGCGCATCTGCTGCAGCGTCATGCCGGTATATTTCAAATAATCCTCCAGCTTAAGCCCCTGATAGCTCATGCGCATTTCCATATCGCGCAGCTGAGAATCGATCTGCTGTTCCACCATACAATCGGGAATATCGATCTCCGCATTTTCGGCAATTGCCTCGATTCGCTTGTTTTCCATTTCAGAATCAGCCTGACTTTTCTTGCGCTCTTCCAGCTTCGCCCTTATATCGGCCTTATACTCAGCCAAAGTATCAAATTCTGAAACATCTTTTGCAAATTCATCGTCAAGCGCCGGAACCTGTTTTTCCTTAATGCTTAAAACCTTTACATCAAAAACAGCTTCCTTACCCTTCAGATCTTCCGCATGATAATCCTCGGGGAATTTTACCGTCAAAGCCTTTTCCTCGCCGATATTCATGCCGATCATCTGTTCCTCAAAACCGGGAATAAAACTGCCGGAACCGATTTCAAGCGTCTGGTTTTCAGCCGTGCCTCCTTCAAATTTCACACCGTCGATACTGCCGGAATAATTCAAGCCTACCGTATCGCCTTTTTGTACAGGGCGCCCCTCAATATCCTCAAAACGGGAAGCATGATCCTGCGCATGCTGCACTTCGTGCTCCACTTCCTCGTCGGTTACATTATACTCAACCAAATCAACCTTTATACCTTCATATTTCCCAAGCTTAACCTCCGGCATAAGCGTAACGGTCGCCTTCACCTGCACGGTTCCGTCATCGGCAATATCTTCCAGCTCCACATCGGGTCTGTCCACCGGCTGCAGCGAATGCTCTGCTACAGCAGCCTCATAGGCCCCTGGAAATACATTGTTAAATGCATCCTCAAAAAACACGCCCGCGCCGTAATACTGCTCTACCATTTTGCGGGGCGCTTTGCCCTTACGAAAGCCCGGAATCACATATTTTCCGCGGTTCTTCAGAAAAACCGCTTCGGTAGCCTCATCCATAGCCGCTTTACTGATTTCAAAAGTAAGAACCGCCTGATTTTTTTCGTTTTTAACCATGGTACTCATAAAAATTTACCTCCAAGTAATTTATCCAAACAATCAGGCTTCATTATAGCACATGCAAGCTTTTTATGCAATCACAAAACTTTAATTTTTACCAAAGATTCTCGTTTTTTTGTCCAAAATCGTCTTTCATAATAAAAATTCATTTAAAAGTGCGGTGTTCTATGATATAATATCCACAAAATAATTTCTGTAAACTAACGGAGGAATCCTCTTATGCCAATGGACGGTCTTACCATCGGCGCTGTATGTGCAGAACTGAATCCTTTTCTCACCGGCGCTAAAATCGATAAAATCAATCAACCTGAGGAAGATGAGCTCATCTTCTTCTGCCGCAAAGACGGAAAAACCCATAAACTGCTTCTTTGCTCAAACGCAAATTTTGCGAGAATCGGCATTACTGCGGCGACAAAACAGAATCCGCTGACCGCGCCGGCCTTCTGCATGCTGCTGCGCAAGCATTTGCTTTCCTCCCGGTTACTTTCTTTTTCACAAAAGAATAATGAGCGTATCGTAAATATTACTTTTGAGGGATATAATGATTTTAACGAGCCCGAGCAAAAAATATTGATCCTTGAAATCATGGGAAAGCACAGCAACATCATTCTGACCGATCCCGCGGGAAAAATTTTAGACAGTATCCGGCACGTAAATTCCTTGATGAGCCGAGTTCGCCAGCTGCAGCCCGGACTGCCCTATACCCTTCCCCCTTCCCAGGGAAAGCTGGATCCGTTCAGTGCGGAAATTCCCGCTATTGATCCCTCGCCGCGGATCATATGCGATACCTTTACCGGTTTTTCCCGTCAGGCGGGCGAAGAGCTCAGCTTTTTAAGCCATCAGCAGGGTTTTCGGGCTGCTTTCTCCTCTTACATGGAAAAATTCCGCAAAAAAGACTTTGCTCCGGTGATACAAGTTGATGAAGACGGAACTCCTCTTGATTTCTTTGCCTTTCCCCAGGCAAGAATTTTACCTGCTTTTCAACTTCCGCGGGCAACAGTATCAGAAGCAATCGATGAATATTTTTCAACCCGCGATACCGTTCAGCGCCTGAAAGAGCGTGCCCACGGACTAAAAAGCAAGCTCACTGGATTGCTGGAAAAATGCGAAAAGAAGCAGGCGCAGCAGCAGGAGAAACTCACAGAATGTGCGGATATGGAAAAATTCCGCATATGGGGAGAGCTGATAACCGCCAATATCTACCGCATCAAACGCGGTGCCAGAGCTGTAAGAGTGCAGAACTATTATGAGGATATGAAGGAAATCGAAATTCCTTTGGATCCTACGGTTTCCCCCAATATCAACGCACAGAAATATTTTAAGCAATACGGAAAACTCAAAACAGCCTCGCGTTTACTTTCAGCGCAAATAGAGGAAAACGAAAAAGATATCGATTTTATTTCCGACCAGCTGGAAAATCTTGAAAAATGCGAAACCGACGATGATATTGCGCAAATCCGCAATGAACTGACCGCCGCAGGTTATCTTAAGCCTCAGAAGGGAAAACAAAAGGTTCCGGAAAACAAGCCTCTGCATTTTATCTCTTCCTCCGGCATTGACATCTTTGTGGGCAAAAACAATACGCAGAACGATTATCTTACGCTGCGCTTTGCCGGTTCAGACGATCTTTGGCTGCATGCTAAAAACATTCATGGCTCCCACGTGATTGTGCGTTCCAGCGCGCCGGACGAAAAAACAATTGAAGAGGCGGCAAAGCTGGCCGCCTATTATTCCAAAGGACGCTTTTCCGCCGCCGTTCCCGTAGATGCTACCCTTCGCCGCTATATAAAAAAGCCCTCTGGCGCGCTTGCAGGAAAAGTAATTTATACCAACCAAACCACCTATTACGTCACGGCTGAGGAAAGGGAGATCAAAGCATTACAGAAACTTTAAAAGGCATTGCGCCTTTTAGGGCGCAATGCCCTTTCTTATTCCTCTTTCCTGAATTCGGCCGTCTCTTCCTGTTCCTCCCCTTTTTCCACAAAAAGCTTGGATACAGAAACCTCGTATGCCGTTTTATTGATTACCGTCTCTTCGTCAATCTTTTTCTGATATTCCCGGCTCTGCAGTCTTCCTTCCACATGGATGCTCTCGCCTACCTGCAATTGCTGGCAATACCGGGCATTTCTTCCCCAGCATATCGATGGAATATAATCACTTTTTCCATAAGCGCGGTTTACGGCAATCAACACATCGGCAATTTCCCTGGCAAAAGGCGTAACGCGGTATACAGGTGTCTTGCAGATATAGCCGTCAAGTGTAATCGTATTGATATCTTCCCCTTGAGAATCCTCGCTAATATCCCGTGCAAACGTCTGCAGCTGCAGCCGGCTTTTATTATCGGTTACAATATTATAAGAACGCAGCTGCCCTTCTATGAAAAAGCGCCTGTCTACCGCGATTTCAAATCCGGACATCAATCTTTCCGACACCATAACAGGCAATATATCTGCCTGGCCGGACAATCTGCCGATCTTTAATTTAAAGGTGTAAAAACTCTCACCGAAAACCTCATGACTGTACTCCGGTGCTTCCACGACTGTTCCGCATAACGTAATTTTGTTGTTTGTTGGCTGAACCATAACCCATCTGCCTCCTAAATTGTATTTGTTGAAATATATTCAGCAGCATACTAAATTATTCTTTTATCCTTAGTACCTTGTGCTTACTGATTTTATTATATTCAATCAATGTGTTATTTCGTTGCATAATTTGTGAAAAATTTGAAATATATACATCAAGGATTTTTATGCTGTATTCCCTGTATATCCACAGTATAGTCCTCGGTATAGATCAGTTCGCTCACCGAACACACAGCGTATCCCTGCGCCGTAAGATTTTCCAGAATTTCCGGCAATGCCTCGGGCGTATATTTTGCATTATTATGAAAAAGAATGATATCTCCCGGGCAGATCTTTTTGAGAACTCTTTCCACCAGCGGCTGCCGCCCATATTCCTTCCAGTCCAGCGAATCAATAGACCACTGAATCGCGTGCATATTCAGCTCACGCAGGGTAAGCACCACCGCATCGCTGTAATCTCCATACGGGGGCCGGAACACGGTAGGCGCCTGCCCGGTAATCTGTTCAATCTGCTCATTGACGGACGTAATCTCCTGAATCATCTGCTGTTTGGACAATTTGCTCATCTGCGGATGATTCTGAGAATGATTTCCGATCTCATGCCCACGGTCATAGATTTCCTTAACCATCTCCGGATACTTTTCCACCCAAAATCCTACAAGGAAGAAGGTGGCGTGCACCTCGTAGGAATCGAGAATATCCAGAATATTTCTGGTTTTATCCGCGCCCCAGGCGGCGTCAAAGCTGATTGCAATCTTTTTTTCATCGGTATCCACGCTGTAAACCGGCTTTTCCTTTCCACCCGTGTTCAAGGCCGAAACCGAATCGTCATAAGCAAAGCAATGCAGCAGAATTCCCAGTGTAAGAATTGCTGCAATCCCAATATAAATATACCTTTTCAATTTTTATCACCCCGGTCGGATTATATGCACAAAAATTCTTTTTATTGCAAATTTATCAGTTGACAAGCCGCTGCTTTTTGCCCTATACTATTGCATGAAAGAGTGTTCATATGTATATATTAAGTAAAGGAGCATATTTGCTATGTCTGAAAATTCCGGTAACAGACCTATTATCAATCAAGAGCTGGTAAATGCCATGTCTCAAAGGCTGCTTGATGAACGCAGCCTGATGAACCTTGCCGACTTTTATAAATTGTTTGCCGATGAATCCCGGCTGAAGATCCTTTATCTTCTTACAATGAACGAAATGTGCGTTTCGGATATCGCAGCCACGCTGAATATGAACCAATCCACGGTTTCGCACCAGCTGAAAACGCTGCGGAACAGCCGCATCGTCAAATACCGCCGGGACGCTAAAATTGTATATTATTCTTTGGACGACGATCACATCGGGCAGATTCTTCTGCAGGGTATGCTGCATGTAAGTGATTTTAACTGACATGGACCTTCAGGCAATTTTAAAAAATCTTCCGGCAGAGCCGGGCGTATATCTGTACAAAGATACGAACGATACGGTAATTTATGTGGGAAAGGCCAGAGTGCTGAAAAACCGAGTACGTTCGTATTTTCATTCCTCCGACCTCAACGCCAAAACAAAACAGCTGGTATCCAATATTGCCGATATCCAGTACATTGTAACTGCCAATGAACTGGAAGCGCTTCTTCTGGAAAACAACCTGATTAAGCAATATAAGCCCAAATACAATATCCTGCTAAAGGATGACAAAGGGTATCCGTATTTAAGAATTGATCCCTCCGAGGCTTTTCCCAAATTGGAGCTTGCCCGCAGGATGAAATTTGACGGCGCGCTCTATTTTGGTCCCTATCACGGCGGCAGCAGCGCGCGCACCATTGCCGATATCGCGCTGGAGCTGTATCCCCTGCGCTCATGCAGTTACGATTTTACCAAAAATACAAAAGTGCGCCCCTGTCTGAAATATCATATCGGTCGCTGCCCCGGCCCCTGCGTTGACCGGAATAATAGCCAGTACCGGAAAAACGTCAATCAAATCATTGACTTTTTAAAAGGGAACCAAAATGACGCGCTTGACGCGCTGAAAGAAAAAATGGAACGCGCCGCGGAAAACCTGGAATTTGAACGCGCCGCGGAAATCCGTGATAAATTAAAACGGGCCGATGAAATTTTAGCACGGCAAAAAATCGTACTGGATAAAAATCAGAATATCGACATAATCGCTGTTATTTTAAAAGATGCCTATGCGGTAATCTGCTCGCTTTATATCCGCAGCGGACGGCTGATCGGCGTTCACACAGAAGAACAAAGCGGCGTGGAATACGATACCGAAAATCAATTGCTTACCAAATACCTCATTCAGCACTATACCTCCGGCGCCGTACTGCCTAAGGAAATTGTATGTGCAATAGAACCGGAAGACCGGGAGCTTACGCAAAAATTAATTTCCG
>CAJMLN010000035.1 GCA_905214315.1 uncultured bacterium
AGCGCAGATATTCCTCCTCGCTGAAAAAGCGCTCCCGCTGTACGCGCGTCATATATAAGACGTCCAGGCCGGGAATGACGCTCTCCAGATCCGTGGTCTGTGTATACGCTATACCGTTTTTTTGCAGAATATCCTTTTTCACATAGCTGGGCAGCTTCAGTTCCTCAGGAGAAATCAGCACCGCCTGAATTCCGCTGTAGCGTGAAAGCGCGGCCAAAAGGGAATGTACGGTACGCCCGAATTTTAAATCGCCGCAGAAGCCGATGGTAAAATTGCTGAGCCTCCCTTTTTCCCGATAAATGGTCAAAAGATCCGCCAGCGTCTGCGTGGGATGGTTATGGCCGCCGTCGCCGGCATTGATTACCGGAATCGACGCGTTCATAGCCGCCACCAGCGGCGCGCCCTCCTTGGGGTGACGCATGGCAATAATATCGGCATAACAGCTGACGGTCTTGGCCGTATCGGCCACACTCTCGCCTTTGGCGGCGGAGCTGCTCTGCGACTCGGAAAAGCCCAGCACACAGCCGCCCAGCTCATACATAGCGGCCTCAAAGCTAAGGCGCGTACGGGTGGAGGGCTCAAAAAACAGCGTCGCCAGCTTTTTGCCCGCGCAGGCCTGCCGATATTTTTCCGGATGCTCGATAATATCCTCCGCCACGGTAATCAGCTGCTGAATTTCCGCAACGGAGAGCTCTAAAATATCAATCAGGCTTCTCATTGCTTTGCCCCTATCCAGCTCTCGTCCGCCGGATTATCCCGGAACGCGCGCAGCCGCCGGATATCCTGCGGGGCAATATAGCCGTTTTGCGCGGCAACCTCGGCAATTACGTCAAAATCCGTTAAGCTTACGTTTTTAACGCCCGCTTCCTCTAAGCGCGCAAGTCCTTTTTTCATGCCGTAGGTAAAAATACTGGCAATCCCCAGCACCTCGGCGCCGGCCTCGCGCAGTACGTTTACTACCTCAATCACACTGCCGCCGGTAGAAATCAGATCCTCGATCACCACAACCTTTTGCCCCTTTTCCAGCTTTCCCTCAATCTGGTTCTGTCTGCCGTGATCCTTTGCGCCGCTGCGCACATAGCCCATGGGCATTCCCAGAAGATGCGCCGTAATAGCCGCGTGGGCAATGCCCGCGGTGGAGGTTCCCATCAGCACCTCACACTCCGGGTAATATTGCTTTACCGTTTCGGCCAGGCCGTTTTCAATATGGTTCCGCACCGCAGGCGCCGTCAGCGTCAGCCGGTTATCGCAGTAAACCGGGCTTTTAATACCACTGGCCCAGGTAAAAGGCTCGTCCGGGCGGAAAAATACCGCGCCGATAGAGAGCAGATCTGCCGCAATTTTCTCTTTCATGGAAACATCCTCCTTATATGCACATATATTCATGATTTAATTTGTTTGATTTTATCTATATTTCTGCAAATTCAGTCAGGCACCTTTTATACGCAGCCACCGGGTCCTCGGCCGCCGTAATCGGCCGGCCTACGACGATATAATCCGATCCCAGCGCTTTTGCCCCGACCGGCGTTGTAATACGCTTCTGGTCACCCGCGTCACCGCCGGCAAAACGCACCCCGGGCGTAACGGTTAAAAAGCCGCTGCCGCAGCGCGCATGCACGCCGGCAGCCTCTAAGGGCGAACACACAACGCCGTCCAGCCCCGCATTCTTTGCGTTTTCTGCGTAACGCATCACCACTTCTTCTATCGGGGCGTCAATCAAAAGCTCGTCTTTCATGCGCGCCTGGTCGGTAGAAGTCAACTGGGTAACCGCAATCAAAAGCGGGCGCGTACCGTCGGGGCGGGTAAGTCCCTCCAGGGCGGCTTCCATCATGGCGCGGGTACCCGCCGCGTGCAGGTTGCACATATCGACTTCCAGCTTAGAGAGCACGGCCATCGCTTTTTTTACGGTATTGGGAATGTCGTGCAGCTTTAAATCCAAAAAGATTTTATGTCCCCGTTCCTTGATATCCCGCACAATGCTCGGCCCCTCGGCATAATACAGTTCCATACCGATTTTTACAAACGGCTTTTTCTCACAAAACCGATCCAGAAACTCCATAACCGCCTGCTTGCTGTTAAAATCGCAAGCCACAATTACATCCTTACCCATTTTCATGCGCTCCTCCTATTATATTTGTTAAATCCTGAATGCCGTATCGCTCCATAACGCGCGGCAGGTTCAAAACAATATCCCGGCAGGCGTACGGATTCACCAAATTAGCGGCCCCTACCTGCACCGCCGAAGCGCCGGCCAGCATCATTTCTATTACGTCCTCAGCACTGCTCACACCGCCCATGCCCATAATGGGAATATTCACCGCCTCAAACACCTGGTACACCATCTGCAGCGCCACCGGAAAGATGGCCGGGCCGGAAAAACCGCCCATTTTATTGGCAATTACCGGCTTTCTGCGCGCAAGGTCGATGCGCATACCCAAAAGAGTGTTTACCAGACTCAAGCCGTCGGCCCCCGCCTCCTGGCAGGCCAGCGCAATTTCGGTAATATCGGTTACATTGGGCGTAAGCTTAATGATCACGGGCTTTGTGGTAACCGCCTTTACGGCGCGGGTCACCTCCGCCGCGGCTTTAGGGTCCGTACCAAAGCTGATGCCGCCGCCGTGTACATTGGGGCAGCTGATATTTACTTCAATGAAACCCACCTGCTCCTGCCTATCCATCTCATGGCAGCAATAAGCGTATTCCTCCACCGAAAAGCCGCCGATGTTGGCGATAACGGGCTTGGAAAAAATCTTTTTTATCTGCGGCAGTTCTTCCTCTATCACTTTTTCCACACCCGGGTTTTGAAGGCCTACCGAGTTAATCATTCCCCCGGTGCACTCGGCAATACGCGGCAGAGGGTTGCCGAAGCGCTCCTCCCGCGTCGTCCCCTTAAAGGAAAAGGAACCTAAAAGGTTGATATCATAAAGCTGGGCAAACTCCCTGCCGTAGCCAAAGGTACCGCTGGCGGGAATTACAGGGTTTTCCAGCTTTATACCACAAAAGGTAACGGCCGTATTTACCATATAATCTCCTCCCTTGTCAGTACGGGGCCGTCCTTGCAGATGCGCTTGGAACCGTACTTGGTTTTACAGCTGCAGCCCATACACGCGCCGAAGCCGCAGCCCATGCGTTCCTCAAAGCTGAACTGCCCGCTTGTTACGGCGCATTCTTCAATGGCGTGGAACATCGGCATCGGCCCGCAGGTATAAAAATAGGAATAGCGGCGCGTTTTCATGGCGTCGGTTACAAAGCCCTTAACGCCGTAACTGCCGTCCACAGTTGTTACAATCGTCTCTACCCCCAGGGCTTTGAACTCCTCTTCAAAAAAGACCTCTTCTTTTGTATTAAAGCCCAAAATAACCGCGGTTTTTTTACCGGCGGAAAGCAATGCTTTGCACAGCAGATACATCGGCGGAACGCCCACGCCGCCGCCAAGCAGCAGCGGCGCTTCCCCGCTTTTCGAAATATCAAACCCATTGCCCAGCCCCGTAAGCACATCCAGTTTTTGCCCCGGTGCCATACGGCTCATCTGCAAAGTGCCGCCGCCCACGGTTTTATATAAAATGGTAATTTCCTCTTCGGTGCAGTCGCACACGGAAATCGGCCGGCGCAGAAAGCGGCCTTCAAGCTGAATGTTGATAAACTGCCCCGGACGCGTAATGGCAGAGGTATCGCCCGCAAGCTTCATCAGAAACACATTTGAGGTCAGCTTTTTATTTTGGGTTATTGTATAAAAATCCTGTTTCATATCCGTTTCCTTAAATCGTTGAAATGCCCATGGTCGTTTCTTCCAGAACATCCAGCAGCACCTTTACCGTATCCAGCGCCGTAAAGATGGTAACGTTGTTTTCCACCGCACAGCTGCGAATCTCATGTCCGTCGGAATATACGCCCAGGGAATTGACGTCCCGCGTATTGATTACGTAATTGACATATCCCTGCCGGATGGAATCCAGTATTTCCTCACTGCCCTCGCTGATCTTCTTCTTTACCCGGGTGCGGATGCCGTGTTCCTTCAAAAACATCGCCGTGCCCAGCGTAGCTTCAATATTAAAGCCCATGTTATAAAAACGGCGGATCAGCGGCAGCGCCTCTTCCTTATCCGCGTCGGCAATGGTTACAAAAATCGTGCCGTAGTTTACCACGTTCATGCCCGAAGCCTGCAGGGCCTTATACAAGGCGCGCGTCAGCTTTTCGTCGTAGCCGATGGCCTCGCCCGTGGACTTCATCTCCGGCGAAAGATACGCGTCCATCCCCCGCAGCTTGGAGAAAGAGAACGCGGGAACCTTAACATACCAGCGATCCTTCTCCGGCGGATAAATTTCCCCAAGCCCCTGCTGCACAAGCGTTTTTCCTAAAATGGCCATAGTGCCGATATCCGCCAGGCTGTAGCCGGTGGCCTTGGATAAAAAGGGCACGGTACGGGAGGAACGGGGGTTTACTTCAATGACATATACGTTCTCCTGCCGGTCCACAATAAACTGAATATTGTAAAGGCCAACAATGCCGATGCCCAGGCCCAGCTTTTTGGTGTAATCCAATATCGTTTCCTTTACCTTTTGGGAGATGCTGAAGGCCGGATATACACTGATGGAATCGCCCGAATGCACGCCTGTACGCTCCACCAGTTCCATAATGCCGGGCACGAATACGTTTTCACCGTCGCATACCGCGTCCACCTCCACCTCCTTGCCCACGATGTACTTATCCACCAGCACGGGCTTGTCGGCGTCCACCTCCACGGCGGTTTTCAAATAATGGCGCAGCATGTCCTCGTTGGCAACAATCTGCATGGCGCGGCCGCCCAACACAAAGCTGGGACGCACCAGTACCGGGTAACCGATTTCCTCCGCGGCGCGCACGCCCTCTTCAATCGTCGTCACGGCCCTGCCCTTGGGCTGGGGAATCGCCAGATCCTTGAGCAGTTTTTCAAAGGAATCCCGGTTTTCGGCTCTGTCGATGGCCTCCACACCGGTGCCGATGATATTCACGCCCCGCTCCATCAGCGGCTGGGCCAGGTTGATAGCCGTCTGTCCGCCCAAGGAGGCAATAACGCCGATCGGCTGCTCCAGGTGCAGGATGTTCATTACATCCTCCACGGTAAGGGGCTCAAAATACAGCTTATCGCTGCAGGTATAATCCGTCGAAACGGTTTCCGGGTTGTTGTTGATAATGATCGCTTCATAGCCCGCGGCTTTGATCGTCATAACCGCATGCACGGTGGAATAGTCAAACTCCACGCCCTGGCCGATGCGGATCGGCCCGGAACCCAGCACGACTACCTTCTGCCTATCCGACACGATGGATTCGTTCTCCTCTGCATAGGTGGAATAAAAATAGGGAATGTAGCTTTCAAACTCGCTGGCACAGGTATCAATCATTTTATACACCGGGAAAATATCCTTTTCACAGCGCAGGGCAAAGATGTCCTTTTCCTCCATACCCCACAGCTTTGCAATGTATTTATCGCAAAAGCCGTATTTCTTTGCCTTTTTCAAAGCTTCCGGGCTGCCCTTCCTGCCCGCCATTTCCTCCTCCAGGCGTACAATGTTGTTGATTTTTTCAATAAACAGCATATCCATCTGCGTCGTTTCGCTGATAAGCGCAGGGTCCGTTCCCAGGCGCAGCAGCTGGGCGATCGCATAAATGCGGTCGTCAGTGCCCTCTTTAATATAGGCCAGCAGCTCGTCTTTGGTAAAGGAATCAAACTTGCGCATCCAAACGTGGCACACGCCGGTCTCCAGCGAGCGCACGGCTTTCAGCAGGCTTTCCTCAATATTCCGGCCGATGCTCATAACCTCGCCCGTGGCCTTCATCTGCGTGGAAAGCCTGTTGTTGGCGTCGGAAAACTTATCAAAGGGAAAGCGCGGCATCTTGGTAACCACATAGTCCAGCGTCGGCTCAAAGCTGGCCGGGGTGTTGGCAATACGGATTTCATCCAGCGTCATACCCACAGATATTTTGGCCGAAACCCGGGCAATGGGATACCCCGTGGCCTTGCTGGCCAAAGCCGAGGAACGCGATACCCTCGGGTTTACCTCAATTAAAAAGTAGTCAAACGACTGCGGATCCAGCGCAAACTGCACGTTGCAGCCGCCCTCAATCTTCAGCGCACGGATGATCTTCAGCGCGCTGTCGCGCAAAAGGTGATATTCCTTATTGGTAAGCGTCTGGCTGGGCGCCACTACGATGGAATCCCCCGTATGGATGCCCACCGGATCAATATTTTCCATATTGCACACGGCAATGGCGGTATCGTTTTTATCGCGCATTACCTCGTATTCAATTTCCTTATAGCCCTTAATGCTCTTTTCCACCAGTACCTGATGCACCGGCGAAAGTTTCAGGGCGTTTTTCATAATTTCCAGCAGCTCTTCTTTGTTATCGGCAAAGCCGCCGCCGGTTCCGCCCAGTGTGAACGCCGGCCGCAGCACAACGGGATAGCCGATCTCCTCCGCGGCTTTTACCGCCTCCTCCATAGAGTGCGTGATAATCGAAGGCAACACCGGCTCGCCCAGCTCCTGGCAAAGCTCTTTAAAAAGCTCCCGGTCCTCGGCGCGCTCAATGCTTCGGCTGGAAGTGCCCAGCAGCTCCACCTGGCATTCCTTCAGCACACCCTTTTTCTCCAGCTGCATGGCGATATTCAAGCCCGTCTGCCCGCCGATGCCCGGCACAATGGCGTCCGGCCGCTCGTAGCGGATGATTTTAGCAATGTACTCCAGCGTCAGCGGTTCCATATAAATTTTATCGGCAATGGCTTTATCCGTCATAATCGTAGCCGGGTTGGAGTTGGCCAGTATAACCTCGTAGCCCTCCTCCTTCAGCGCCAGGCAGGCCTGAGTGCCCGCATAGTCGAACTCGGCCGCCTGCCCAATTACAATGGGGCCGGAGCCGATTACCATTACTTTTTTGATATCAGTTCTTTTGGGCATCGCTCTTTGCCTCCTTTATACTGTCAATAAAACGGTCGAACAGGTAACCGCTGTCCTGCGGGCCGGGCGCGCTTTCCGGGTGATACTGCACGCTGAACACCCTGTCCTTTTCACAGGCAACGCCTTCAATGGTATCATCCAAAATATTTTTATGCGTAGCTGTTAAATCGGTAGCGGCCAGTGAGGCCTCGTCCACGGCATAGCTATGGTTTTGGCTGGTAATTTCCACCCGGCCGGTTATAAGATTTTTCACCGGATGGTTGCCGCCCCTGTGGCCGAATTTCAGCTTATATGTTTTTGCCCCATAGGCAAGGCTGATCATCTGATGCCCCAAGCAAATACCGAAAATCGGATATTTCCCCCGCAGAGCGCGCACCAGTTCAATAACCGGCGTTACATCCTCCGGGTTGCCGGGGCCGTTGGAAAGCACGATGCCGTCCGGGCGCAGAGCCTCAATTTCACCGGCGGGCGTATCAAAGGGCACCACCGTGACGTTGCAGCCGCGCGCATTCAAGCTGCGCACAATGTTCAGCTTAATACCGCAGTCCACCGCCACCACAGTATACTTATGGTTGGGTGTACGGCTGTACCATTTTTTGCGGCAGCTGACCCGCGCCACCGCGTCATGGGGCATCGGCGCCGCAGCAAGCCTTTGCATAGCCTCCTCCTTCGACACGGCCGCATCGGTAAGAATCGCCCGGCGGCTGCCGAAATCGCGGATGCTGCGCGTCAACTTGCGCGTATCAATTCCCTCAATGCCGGGAATATGGTACTCCTCCAAAATTTCCGCCAACGTTTTGGTATAGCGGAAATTGGAAGGTTTATCATTGTATTCACTGACGATCAGCGCGCCGATAGTGGGAATCCGCGTTTCAAAATCATCATCGGTAATACCGTAATTGCCGATTAAGGGATAGGTCATCACCACCGCCTGATAGGTATAGGAAGGGTCGGAGACGATCTCCTGATATCCGGCCATGGAGGTATTGAAAACCAGCTCGCATACGCGCTCCTCCAGGCTTCCAAACGCCGTTCCGTAGTACTCACTGCCGTCCTCCAGCACTATTTTCCTATATTCCATACAATTTCTCCTTTTACCATCGTAAGCTTTATTTTTCCCTTTACACGCATGCCGTCAAAAGGCGTGGCTTTGCCCTTGGAGGCAAACCGACGGCTGTCGATGTCATATTCATCCGTTAAATCCGCCACGCACAGATCCGGCGCATCTCCGGTCATCGCTCCTTCTATAGGAAAGCGCCGCCTCGGCTGCACGCACATGGCGTCAATCAAGCGCTCTAAGGATACAAGGCCCGTCTCCACCAGGCCCGTATAGAGCACGGGAAACGCCGTTTCCAGGCCTACAACGCCCATAGCGCTCTTTTCAAGGCCTTTGTTTTTTTCCTCTGCCGCGTGGGGCGCATGGTCAGTCGCAATCATATCAATCGTGCCGTCGCGCAGTCCTTCTATCAAAGCCTGACGGTCCTCCTCCCCGCGCACGGGCGGATTCATCTTAAAGCGGCCCTCTTCCTGCAGCATGCTGTCATTCATCACTAGATAATGCGGCGCGGTTTCAGCAGTAACGTCTACCCCCGCGGCCTTGGCCCTCCGGATCAGCGCCACGCTCTCCCTGCATGAAACATGGCACACGTGATACTGACAGCCCGTCTCCGCGGCCAAGCGCAGGTCGCGCTCCAGCGGACGCCACTCGCTTTCGGAACAGATTCCCCTGTGTCCGTGCAGGCGCGCATACTCTCCCTGATGAATATATCCCCCGAAAAGCAGGGCTTCGTCCTCACAGTGGGCGGCGATAATCTTTCCTAATTTCTTTGCCTTTTCCATGGCCGCGCGCATCATCGCCTCATCCTGCACGCCGCTGCCGTCATCGGAAAACGCGGCCACATAGGGCGCCAGCTCGTCCATCGCGGCAAGAGCCTTTCCGCCGCGCCCCAGCGTAATGGCGCCATAGGGATATACCCGTACCCGGGCGTTTTGCTCAATGAGCTGCCGCTGTACCTCCAAATTTTCCAATGAATCCGGCGCCGGGGAAAGATTCGGCATCGCACAAAGCGCCGTATAGCCGCCCCGCAGTGCCGCTTCCGTACCGGAAGCGATCGTTTCCTTATACGAAAAACCCGGCTCTCTCAGATGCACATGCACATCCGCAAAGCCGGGAAAAACAACACAGCCGGAAATATCCAGCACCAGATCCTTTTGAAGAGAAGGAACAAAAGCGGAAACAAATTCCGCAGTTTTAAATTTTCCGTTATCAAAAAAACGGCCGCCTTTCAATATAACCTTCATTGTCCCTCCGTAAATAAAAACCTTGCAAATCAGCAAGGTTGTATCCACACAAAAACACAGAGCATGTATACACGCCCCCGTCTTCCTCAACGAACCTTGCCGGTATCTCTGTACCGCTTAAAAGATCTGTTTTTAATTGTCGGTAATATCATATCACACCTTAGCCTTCAAGTCAAATATTTCGTGCGCAAAATTACAGAATCATATTCCAAAGAATCTATGCTGTCCTATTTCTTTTTCATCAGGAACAAGTGTCTTTTTATTCATTGGTCATAACGTATTTTTCAATATTATGCAAATATGCGCATTTATAGATATATAAACAAAATCCCTCTGTTCTCCCGTCCCTTTGTCCGGTGAATTAATAATCTGTAAATATTATTTTTTTGCAGAGAAAAACAATAAACAAATTTTTTAATCTATGCTATAATAAACGAGATTTTGTCAAAAGAGAGGACCCGCCATGAAAAAGGAAAACAAAATGGGAACCGAGCCCATAGCCAAACTCGTTATTACCATGTCGCTGCCCATCATGCTTTCGATGCTGGTGCAGGCAATGTATAATATAGTAGACAGTATTTTTGTAAGCAATTTTGACACCAACGCGCTTTCAGCCGTTTCAGCAGCCTTTTCCGCCCAGAACCTGATGATCGGTATCGCCACGGGTACCGGTGTAGGCGTGAATGCACTGCTCTCACGCGCTATCGGCGCAAAGGACCATAAGCTGGCGCAAAAATATGCCGTAAACGGTGTGTTTTTTTCCTTTGTGGGATATAGTATCCCCCTTCTGTTCGGCCTGTTCGCTTCCAAACTATATATGCAGTGCGTTGTAGACGCCAACGATCCCAACGCAACGGCCATCATTGAATACGGCAGGCAGTATCTCACCGTAGTATGCTGCTGGTCCTTCGGCCTGTACGGCGAAATTATCTTTGAACGGCTGATGCAGTCCACCGGACGCACGCTCCTTACCATGTTTACCCAGGGCCTCGGCGCGATTGTCAATATCGTTTTGGATCCGATCTTTATCTTTAAAAAGGGCGAGGGAATTTTCGGCATGGGCGTCTTCGGCATGGGCGCCGAGGGCGCGGCCATCGCCACGGTAATCGGCCAATGCGCGGGCTTTGTACTGGGAATCATCCTTAACCATCATTACAATAAAGAAATCAAGCTGTCGTTCAGGGGCTTCCGTCCGGATTTTAAAATTGCCAAAAGTATTTACGCCATCGGCGTTCCCTCTATTATCATGGTGGCCATCGGCTCTGTGATGTTCTACTTAATGCTGTTTATCATCAAGCTTTTCACAGCCTCCCCTACACCGATACAAACGGTATTCGGCGTATATTTCAAGCTCAACAGCTTTGTATTTATGCCCATCTTCGGCCTGAACAACGGCGTGATTCCCATTATTGCGTTCAACTACGGCGCCCGCCGCCGAAAGCGCATGATGCAGGCCGTAAAATGCTCCGCCGTTTTTGCCTCGGCCCTGATGCTGATCGGATTCATCATCTTTATGGCCTTTCCGGGGCAGCTGCTTTCCATCTTCAGCGTTACGCCGGATATGATCCAAATCGGTACCTTTGCCCTTAGGATCATTTCCATCAGCTTTATCTTTGCCGGCATCAGCATTGTGCTGGGCTCGGTATTCCAGGCGTTAGGCCACGGCACGCTCTCAATGATCGTTTCCATCGTCCGGCAGCTGGTAGTCCTGCTTCCGGCCGCTCTGGTCCTGTGTTTGATCGGCCGCAGCGTGGGCAACGACAATCTGCTGTGGTTTTCCTACCCCGTTGCGGAAACGGCCTCTTTGCTGGTAAGTCTCTTCCTGTTCCGGCGAATTTATAAAAACCAGATTTCTCTAATTCCGGAAAACGGAGACGCTCCGGAGGATATATCGGAAATTTCCGAAATTTCGCCCGAGCTCTCTGCCGATATGCTTCCTTCAGGGTAATTTTGATAAATAAACTTGTGCAGAATAACCATAGGCTTTTTTCACTCCCTTGTGCTATAATAAAAATATACAACGTGCAGTTTGCATACGCGGAACGTAAGTCCTGTTGCAGCCGCACGTTTTTCTTTTAAAAGAGGGTGTTATTTTGTACAAAATAAACGATACTGTGCTCTATAATACAAGAGGAGTTTGCCGGATTTCAGATATTGCCGAGCAGTGTATATCAGGTCAAAACCTAATGTGTTATGTGCTGCATCCTTTGTTCGGCGAATCCTTTTCCATTGCAATTCCCGTAGACAATAAAGCTTTAACAGATAAAATGCGCAAAATCCTTTCAGAAAAAGAGATTTATGCTATGATCGATTCGGTAACGGAAAAGGATACGCCCTGGATTGAAAACGATAAAGAGCGACAGCAGGTATTTCACAGCATTCTGTCCTCCGGCGATCGTCTGCAAATTATGCGTCTGATCCGAACGATTTATCTGCATCAAAAATCCCTGCACCATACCAATAAGAAACTGCACCTTGCCGACGAACGGATCATGAAGGAAGCCGAAGCGATGCTCTATGATGAATTTGCTTACGTATTAAACCTTCGGCCAGAACAGGTCATAGATTTTATTGCCCGGCGAATCCAGATAAAAGAAGAGAGCAAAAATGCCTCTGCCTGTAAAAAATAAAATCTATTTTTAAGAGGAATCCGTCGTACAGCGGCTCCTCCTAAAGCATTTGAATTCCGTCTATTTTTCCGGAACAATATCAATAATCACCAGTTCGGGACGGTTAAAAATTCGCGGTACTTTTGTAGATTCCCTGGCCAACCCGCGGCTTACAATCATAGACGTATCTTCAAAAAAATACTGTCCACCGGCATATCGGGGAAACCAGCCCTCTCCCGGCGAAAAAACGCCGTTGAGGATTCCCGGAATACGCCACTGCCCGCCATGAGCATGTCCTGAGAGAACCAAATCAAAAGGATATTGCAAATAAACGGCAATTTCTTCGGGCCGGTGGGCAAGCAAAACAGTAAAAAAGCCGTTTTCCCCAAAAACACGCAAGTTCTCCAGCTGTCTTTGCATGAAATCTTTTTCTCCGGTATAATCTCCAGCCTCAGGATCATCAATTCCGCAAATATTCATCAAATTACCGTTGCATGCAACCGTTTGCCCATCGCCCTGCAGCACCGTCACATCATAGGCGGAAAGCAATGCAAAGATCTCTTTTACATCATCGCTCCAGTATTCATGATTTCCAGTAACGTAAAAACAAGGATAGTTCTTTGTAATCGTCTTCAGCAAGACCTCAGTATTATCATGGGGCAGGGCGTCATCAAAAATATCCCCGCCCAGCAGAACCGCATCGGGCTTTTGTATTTCTATTGCCTCAATCAGCTCGCGCATTCCTGTGCCGTAAGCACAGGAATGCAGATCGGAAAGAAACGCCAATCGTACGGTACCTTTTATTTTATCAGTTTCCACCGTATAAAAAACAGTACTTAACCGGATATCAAATGCAAAGCATATCAGAATCCCCATTAAAATAAACAGTAAGATAAATGCTGTTATCTTTTTATATCTTATCCGCTGTTTGCCTCGCTGAAAACCCGCATGAGCATTCTCCATTCCTCATCATCCTCTATTTCCGTCAACGTAAGGGTTTCCTCCCCCGGCTGATACACAGATGCATACACATTAAACTCTCCCTTTTTATTTTTAACATCGTCAGTATAAAAAATATAATCCCTGCCAAAATCATCGCTATGGTAGGAAAACAAGCCGCGGCATTTTATTTTTTTACCGCCGCCGTTATCCACAAAAAAATAATCTTTCTGCTCAGGCATCACTATTCCTCATTTCCGTTGTATATCCGCCTATATTTTTATATTTATTATAACGGAAAATCAAAAAAATAGCAACGGGCATCCTTAAATAGAAAAAGCCGGGACTACCACTTCCCGGCATATACATTAAAACCCTTCTAATTCTTCAAAAAATCCTGCTTTTTTCATAAACAATATATAATCCTCAAAACGCAGTCCCTCCTCCATTTGGGAAATAAAGTGGTTGCAGCCGCGGCCTGCGGCACCGTTCCATTGTATTAAATAAAATGCCTTCTGTTCCGGCAGCGTACCGATGGATCTGCTTTCATTCGGGGGAACTCTGCAGCTGCCTGAAAGCAGCACACGATCGCTTAAAACCTCCCGTACGCTATATTCCACCGCAGCCGTCTGCTGCGTATCATTTACTGCAAACAGCGGAACTGTTCCGCCCTCAGGCTCTCCGCACAGCAGACAAAACGGCTGCTGTGAACGCTTGATATAATGATATGCCAGCTTTTTGCGGCCATACCAGTCTACCACGGCATCGGAGATCTGCGGCCAGCCGTCAATCACATTCCACCACAGGATTCCCGTGCGGTACCCCCTTTCTGCGCGGAATTTTTCTATAAAGAACTTAACCGCCTCTGCCTGAGAGATCTGGCTTTGCAGGGCAAAATCGGAAAGGGCTTCGGCCGCTGCACCGAAAAGCCGCTCTACCTGCCGAATCATCAGGGGAATCCGATAAGCAAAGGACGCCTGTGGATTCCCTTCAGGATTCGATGCATGCAGCAGCCACTGGGGATCCTCGCATCGCTTGCCGTCGCCCATATTTTTCAAATTTTCAGGTGAGAGGAACTGCTTCAGCGTTTCCGGCGCGGGACAGCCGTGATAGCCGGTTTCCGAGGCAAAATGGCATACCGAATTTTTATAGTAATCTCCTTTAAAAAAGTCCCGCGGCCCCCAGAGATGATCCTCTGCTAAAGGTTTGCCGCTGCTCGCGGCCGTTTCATCCATATACGGCGAGCTGGGCAAATACGGACGAGTATCATCAAACATTTTTATAATATGCGGCAGGAGTCCGCGCGTCAATAAATTTTTATTCGGATCCCCTTGATGTACCGTTTTCCCGTTACATACGATTCGGTTCAGCGCAAACTGATCGCATTCATTATCTCCCGACCACAACGCCAGACTGGCATGGTTCCGCAGGCGACGCACTATTTCCTCCGCCTCCTGCGCAAGCAGGCGCATAAAGCGTTCATCCTGCGGATAAGCGGCACAAGCCATTGCAAAATCCTGCCAAACAAGAATACCGTGCGCATCGCAGAAATCAAAAAATTCCTCATGGGCATACACGTTACCGCCCCAGCAGCGAATCATATTGCAGCCCAAATCCTGCGCCAAAGCAAGACCGCGGGGCGTATATTCCTCATGCCGCGCGGGGAACGCGTCCACCGGCACCCAGTTCGTACCTAGAACAAAGATTTTTTTACCGTTAACAAGGAACTCAAAACGTCCGTCCTTTCCAGCCAAAGAAGTGCGCTCCAGCGCCACGGTACGGATGCCGGATGCGAACGTCCGCACATCACACACATTTCCGCGGAAAAACAAGGTAACCTTCACCTGATACAAATTCGGCTCCCCATAGTTCTTCGGCCACCAAAGCTGAACGTCCTCGGCCCGGATATCCAAAATTGCCGCACTGCCAAAGAGCTTCCGCTGTACAAAAAAGGAAGCCTCGCCGCATTTTCCCTCTACGGTAACGGTAAAATCCTGCCAAAAATCCTCATCCGTCCGCACCCGCAGAAAGCATCTCAAATCCGCATGATTTTCCAAAATACCAGCCGTCCATAAAAAAGCCTCTTCGATGCGGCTTTTGGGCTTATATACCACCTTAACCGGCCTCCACAAGCCGGCGGATACCGTGCGCGGCATAATATCCCACCCATACATATACGGCGCTTTGCGCATGGCCACGGAATCCATATTATACCGCATGCTTCGGCAGTACGGCGGTATTTTCAGCTGCCGCGCATAAACGCCCGCCGGAATGATATGTACAACTGCCTCATGCTCGCCCGGCGCCATGCCATCTAAAGCAAATTCATAGGGAATCAGCATATTTTCCGTTTTTCCCAAAAGCACACCGTCTACAAAAATTTCCGCCGCGGTATCCACGCCTTCAAAGCGCAGAAAAACGTCATCCTCGCTCTCTTCTATAACAAACCGACTAAAATACCACATGTGCGTGCTTTCCAGCCGCTGCGCCTCTAAAATATTTTCGCCAAAATATAAATCCTCTAACCTTCCGGCGCGCATCAGATCCAGTTCCATGCAGCCGGGAACGGCCGCATCCAAAATGGTATAACCGCCTGCACGAATTTCCGCTTCGCACACGGGGGCAAAATGATTTTTTATCACCTGACTGTGCGGCACAAACGCCGCCTGCCAAGCAGAAAGCACCGTTTCTTTCATTTCTCTTCTCCTCCAAAAAGCTCTTCCTCGCACTGGGCGCAAAGGGCGTGATACACCGGCAGGTGCAATTCCTGTATTTTATAGGTTTCCGCCTCCGGCACCCGTATACAGCAATCACACAACGAGGCCAGTTCGCCGCCGCTTTGGCCGCAGAGGGCAACCGTGCGCATCCCTATGGCCCGGGCCGTTTTTGCCGCGGCGCACACATTTTGCGCATTGCCGGAAGTAGAAATCCCCACAAACACATCATTTTTATTTCCTAATGCAAATACCAGCTGCGCATAGGAAAGGGACGCGTCCACATCGTTGGAAAACGCGGTCAGCGCCGCATCCAGGGCGGGCAGCGGAACCGCCGGTATTCCCCGCTGCAGCCGGGAGCGAATTTCCTCCTCCAATTCCGGCACATCTTCCTTGCGCACCGGGCGTTTTTGCAAAAAGCCTTTTAACAGCTCACCGGAAATATGCGCGCAGTCCGCCGCACTGCCGCCGTTGCCGCAAAGCAATATTTTTCCGCCGCAGCGCGCCGCTTTTATCAAAATTTCCGCCGCAGTCTCCATATCGGCCCGGCAAGCATTCAGGCCGGGATATCGCGCAATAACTTCATCTATTTTTTTCATCATACACCTTCGCCGCAACGGCTAAAGCCGCCGCGTCACCTATATTTTCGCCTAAAGCAGGTACATCAATCCGGCAGACCGCAAGCGTTTGCGGAAGTGCTTCCTGCCTAAGAACTTCCCGCATGGGCTCTTCCAAAAGGTCCCGGCAGCGGGCAAACACACTGCCGATGAGTATCAACTCCGGATTCAGCAAATCCAGCACAACGGCCAATCCCGCACCCAGCTGCCGCCCGCATATGGCAAACGCTTCCTTTGCACAATCATCCCCAGCTCGTGCGGCTTGCGCTAAGGACGCGGCGGTAATTTTTTCAATCCCCTCCTGGCAGCAGAGCGGCTTTTCCCCCCGCTGCAAGGCTTCACGCGCCAATATTTTCCCTAATTCCGCCAAACCGCCGCCGCTGCAGAAGCCCTCAAAAGAACCCATTTTACCATATCCAACAGGACCGAATTTCTGCAGGCGGATATGCCCCAACTCGCCGGCAAAGCCATTCGCGCCGCTGCAGAGTCTGCCATTGCAGATGATACCGGCTCCCAAGCCCGTGCCAAAGGTCAAAAACAGCATATTCTGCGTACCTTTTCCGGCGCCGAACCGCCACTCGGCCATCGCGCAGGCATTCGCATCGTTGCGCAGGCCCGCGGGTACGCCGAACGCTTCCTCCAGCATGTCCTTTAAGGGAACCGCGTCCCAGCCCGGCAGGTTGGGCGGCGAAAGAATCACTCCGTTTTTCTCATCCAACGGCCCTCCGCAGCTCACGCCGATGGAAGCAAAATCCCGGCGTGCCTCCAGAATCAAAAAAATTTCCTGCAGTGTTTCCTCTTTATTCACCGTTGCAAAGCTTATTTTTTCCTGTATTTCTCCATTTTCTGTTCCAAACACTACGGCGCATTTAGTGCCGCCGATATCAATTCCAGCATATTGCATACAACCACCTCTTTGAATATTATAAAAAAAATTCTTTCCCGTTTCCACCAAAAATTTAGGAAAATTCCTTAAATATTTAAGATTTTTATTGAAATTATTGTTTTTTGCGATATAATTATTTTATAAAACAATGGAGGGATCCTCAATGCAAAAACAACGGCTAAAGAAAGAAGAGTATATCGGTAGGGGAAAACACCTGAATGTTGCACGCCGATATGCAAAAACTTTTCCGCTACATGCGCACGATTACTTTGAGCTGGAAATCATTTTGGAGGGCCGCGGAATTCATCAGCTCAACGGCACGGAGTATCCTCTTAAAAGAGGATGCATCTATATAATAAGCCCTGCTGACTTTCATAAGGTAACCGTACAGGAACCGCTTCTGCTATGGAATATTACCTTCGATGAATCACTGCTCTCTTCCGCGCAAATGCAGGCCCTGCTGTTAAAAAAAGAATCCTGCTGTCTTCTCACAGAACAAGTCTTACAAAAATTAGATACCGCATCCGGACTGTTATTACAGGAATACTGCAGCGGCACACATATTCAGCCCCTGATGGATTATATTCTCTCCCTCATTTTAGAAGATACTCCCCCAGTGAATGAACTTTCCACCGTACGAAAAGCCATGCTTTTTGCCCAGACGCATTTTCGTGAAAATCCCTCTCTGCGGACGGCTGCCGCCCAAGTATGCCTTTCCCCGGTATATTTCGGCAGTCTGTTCAAAAAATCCGTGGGGCAATCTTATACGCAATACCTTAACAGCTGCAAGGTAAACTGTGCTAAAATACTGCTGGAAGATCATCTTTCCGTAACTGAAGTCTGTTTTGCCTCAGGGTTCGGCTCACTTTCCAACTTTTTACAGGTATTTCGTCAGTATACCGGGCTTTCCCCACAGCAATATAAAATGTGTAAAAAATAAAACAGCCCTCTCCGACTGCACCATTTTTCCCAGACTAAAAAACAAAGGATTCTGCTTTTTTGTATTTGTAAAACTATAACAAAATAAAAAGGAATAGAACACGAAAATAAAAATGAAAGAAAAAATGATTCAAAATTTTGAAGCTTATTGAAAGGACAGAAAAACACAGCAACTTAAAATATATAAGAAACATCTGGAGATTTTTGAATTTCTGTGTTCAAAGCAAGCTGTGTAAGGTTCTTATATTGAAATAAGCGTATGATTGCAAAACAGTATGCCTTGTCAAGCATGGATTCTATGTTAGCATCCTTGAATTGTTTTCTGTATTTTTCAGGATTGGACCTGCAGTGTATGCGGCAGCTGTGCTCACCAGTAAGCTATATTGTCCGGAAGAAAAAGAATTGACAAGGGTCAAATAGGAAAGACTGCTCCGTACAGTGCAGCAAAAGGCCGCAAAAAACCTATTACTGCAATATACGCCTTAGTGAACTTGCCTATATCTCAGCGGAAAAATAGCTTTCACCTTAAAGGGAAGGTTATTTTTAGCCTCCTGCAGAAATCAGCGACAAAATATAACCGCAAGGAAACCGCACGCGTTAACTCTTTTCCAAAGTCCATTCTTCCGATTTCCGCCGGAATATCAAATACGTTTTTTTCCGTATCAAATAAAAAAGGTCCTGGGGTATTTTTCTTTCGAAAAATACCCCAAAATCAGACCTTTTAGCATGAAAGAGAAATAAATTATTCCTTAGTATATTTCTTTATTCTGTATCACTGCTCCGAAAAATTCTTTTTAAACCCTGGAGCATATTGTTATTATGTGCAGCAAAAATTTTTTAGCAGCCGCAGCCGTTGTTATTTCCGCAGCCATTGCCGCAGTCACCGCAGCAGCAGCAAAGCAGAATCAGGATAATGATCCAGCAGCAGTTGCCGTCACCGCCAAATCCACCGCAGCCATTATTGCCGCCGCAGCAGAAAAGGATGATAAGAAGAATGATCAGCCAGGTGCAATCATTGTTGCCGCACTCGTTTCTGGAAAAGAATCCGCCCATAATAAAACTCCTTTTTAACAAAAATTTGTAAGTACATCTTACAGTGATATATTATGTCAGCGGCGCCAAAGTTGTTACAAACCGCTCCATGTGAAAATTGCTCAGGCTTTTTGTGCAGTTTGACAGTAGCGTCAAAATACAGAGCATGATACAATGATAAAAAATAATTCGGGAGGACTGTTTTATGGCAGGCGTTACTTTAAGACATATCTATAAGGTATATCCGGGCGGTGTTACCGCTGTTAATGACTTTAACCTGGTAATTAAGGATAAAGAATTTATCGTTTTGGTAGGCCCCTCCGGCTGCGGAAAATCTACCACGCTTCGTATGGTGGCCGGCCTTGAGGAGATTACCGAAGGCGAACTCTTTATCGGCGATAAGCTGATGAACGACGTTGCCCCCAAAGACAGAGATATCGCAATGGTTTTCCAAAACTATGCGCTGTATCCGCATATGACGGTTTACGAGAACATGGCGTTCGGCCTTCGGTTGCGTAAAGTACATAAGGGCGAAATTGACAAAAAGGTTAAAGAGGCCGCCAAGGCGCTGGGTATTGAAGAATACTTGAACCGCAAACCCAAAGCGCTCTCCGGCGGACAGCGTCAGCGTGTTGCGTTAGGCCGTGCTATCGTGCGTGAGCCCATGGTTTTCTTAATGGACGAACCGCTTTCCAACTTGGACGCAAAACTGCGTGTACAGATGCGTACCGAAATCACCCGTCTGCATAAACGTTTAAATACTACTTTCATCTATGTTACCCACGACCAAACGGAAGCTATGACAATGGGTACCCGCATCGTTGTTATGAAGGATGGCTTTATTCAGCAGGTAGATTCTCCGCAGAACCTCTACGATTATCCCTGCAACAAGTTTGTGGCCGGTTTCATCGGTTCTCCGCAGATGAACTTCTTTGACGCAACGTTGATCAAAGAAGGCGACAACGTAATTGCGCGCTTTGGCGAAAACAAAGTAACGCTTCCTCAAACGATTGTTTCCAAGCTGACAGATGAAAGCTATATCGGTAAGGATGTTACCTTAGGAATCCGCCCTGACGATATCCATGACGAACAGGTATTCATCGAAGCACATCCTGAAGCAAAAATTAAAGCGCATGTAGATATTCTTGAAAAGCTGGGTTTTGAAACCTTAGTTTACTTAGAGATGGATGGCAAAGATGATAACGCCGTTGCCCGTGTCAACCCGCGTTCTACCATTATGAGCGGCGATGACGTTGTACTTGCTTTAGATCCTTATCGCATCCAATTATTTGACAAGGATACCGAGGTAAGTATTTTAGATAACTGATATAATTTGAAAGCCCTCTGCTTGCGCAGAGGGCTTTTTTATTTTTCTTTGTATGAAACAAATACAAAAAGCTATTTTACAAACACTATTCCGGCACGCGGTACTATAAGCTCGTCTATCGCCTCCGGCCCAAAAACACCGCTTGCCTGCTCCTGCCCCATGCAATCTACGATTCGATAGTTCCTTCCCGTACAATTTTTAAAATAAAGGCTTTGGCTTGCCGTACCGTTTACTACAGCAAAATCCGCATATGCACCGGCAATAACTGGCTGCGTATACACCGTAATTACCGCTTTATCTCCCAAGCTTGCGCAAACCTGGCTGTATCCTGCTTCCGGATTAGAAGCTGTAAGTTTGCCTTCTAATAAAACCTCTCGGTTCTGCCGCCAAAAAGAAAGATAATAAGAAAGCATACGCCGGTGGTCCTCCCGTAGGCGGTTCAGCCGCATGGAAATCTGCGGTACGCTGTAGAGCACGCTCACCAGCTGCATTGCCGCGCTCTCTGCCGAATCATCGTAATGCCACATCAGCATATCCGAATGAACGGCCGTTTTCCCGGAGGTCAGCCGAAGATTTACTACATCTCCACGGTTGCGCAGCGCATCACCCGGACAGTCTGCTACACGCAGCATATTGCCGTACCGACGAATATTCGGCCCTACATAAGTTTGGCGGAACTCAAGCAAAACTTCCGGATTCTGCTGGTACAATACCTCTGTAACTTCCCGCATCAGCGCATCCACACCGTCCTCCAGAGAAGCATAATCCCGCCGGGGATCCTCTTCAATCGATTTTCCGCGCAGAATAAAGGAATCAATAAAGTCCAGCTTTAAACCGTCCAATCCCCACGCTGCTACAGCTTCTTTATACGTCTTTACTAAGTACTGCCGCACCTGCGGATACCGCGGATCCAGCGCCCAAAAATCCCTTCCGTTACCGCTGCCGTCCAGCAGCATATCGCGAAATTGCTCATAGGCCGAAGAGTGAAGCCCTACAAAAGGCACCGAATACCATAGCATCACCTTCATACCGATAGCATGAAGCTGGTCCACAAACGCCTTCATATCCGGTATTTTGGAAGAAGCCACCTTCCAATCGCCGCAATAAGCATAGCCGCGGCTGTTATCCTCCGTCTGCCACCCGTCGTCAAGGATCACGGTCTCCATTCCCGCAGCCTTTGAGAGCCGGCACTCCTCTAAAATTTGTTCCCCGTCCAACAGTTGATGAAAGCTGTACCACAGGGAATCCATCGGCAGCTTTGCCGCATCCGGCACCGGGGCAGGCGCATAATAGTCTTTCTCCCACCAGCTCACGACATCATAGATGCTGTCATAATACGGAATATCGCGCATATCCAGCCGCAAAACAGCCCGATACTCTTCTGCCGGCGTAGTGGGCAGTGTAAAGAACTCTACCGTACAATCGATACAGCCGTCCTCCTCACAAATGCCCGTAGCAATCGCCGTAGGCGTGGCCGCATCGGAAAGTGCGATGGTCAGCCGGTTCCTTCCCCCTAAGGAAAGCACACTTTGCAGGGGCATCCACGCCGCCAGCCTTGCCTCCGTACGGCGCTTACTCCAATTCGGGCCAAGATGGCGGGAATCCCGCAGGGAGGGACTCCATACGGAATAACAGTCCTTCGCCGGCATTTTCCAGGTAATTTTAAATTTCTGCGGCACGGCTCTTTCCTGCAGACGCATGACAACCTCCGCATAAAAAATACCGTTTTCCCTTTTTTGATTCACCAATTCTATTTTTGCCTGCGGATTTCCTCCGCTGATTTCAAACTCCATAAAAAACACCCCTTTTTATATGTTATTACCCTTTTATCAAACATAAAATACCGCGTTACGGCGCCTGACAGTATTCCTCAAAGAGATCGTTCGGCGTGCATTCCAGAATATCACAAAGCGCCTTTAAATTTTCAAACTTAATACTTTTGGTTTGATTATTGATGATCTTATTGAAATTCTGATAGCTCAGTCCCAGCTGAATATACAGCCAATACTTTGTTTTTCCCTTTTCCTTTAAAATTTCATAAATGCGCAG
>CAJMLN010000036.1 GCA_905214315.1 uncultured bacterium
CTTTACTGGATCGGATCTCCTCGCGCATCGTCAATGAAGTGCCGCATATCAACCGCGTCGTTTACGATATCACCGGAAAACCCCCGGCCACGATTGAGTGGGAATAATTCCTACGGGCTATGATGTGCCGAAAAGCCCAGTATTGATACGTTTTTACAGGTGCCCCCAAATTACCAATCGATTTTTGCAACACTTTTACAACACGTTCACAAAGAAAAATTTTTTGCAACAGATGAAATAATACTAAGCGGTTTCGCGGTAAAACGATAGAAATGAATGAGGCTCCGGCTATAAAAAGCTGGAGCCCTTATTTTTTCGGCGCATCATTGTCATTTCAATCATATGAATGAAATTAGATAAGAAGAAACCTCAAAATGTGTTTAAAACAGCGGACGCAATAAAGTAGGGTGAATAATCTCATTTGTAGGAATTGAAAAATCATTATTCGAACAGTTAGACGCCAGATATGAAAACAAGATGATTATTTTGATTTACGCTTAAAAAAAGGTAGTGTGGATTTTCTCCCCGCGCCTTTCTGCTTGTAAAATTCTGTTGTATCGTTACATTGTACGCTCATCATTTTTTCCTTTTATTATATAACTTGCAGTCGCCGCAATAAAAGCAAGGCAGAGATTGACAACCCACAGTGGCGCATATCCCCAACCGTTATTTATGAATATACCGCCGAGAAAGGAACTTAAAAATGCTCCAACTTGATGCCCTATTAGAGCAAAGCCATAAAGTACTGCCATATTTTCTGTACCGAATTGCTTACTTACAATTCCAGCTGTAGGCGGCACGGTCGAATCGCCGCAAAGACCGAGCATAGCAGTCGCAATAAAGGCAAACGGAACTGATTTGGGTACAAAAAGGAATGCCAAAGATAGGAATACCCGTAAAGCATATATGGTTCCCAACACATTTTTCATTTTAAATTTAGAACTGAAAAAGCCCGAGAGAACGGCTCCAAGCATAGTTGCAATACCATAAACAGTCAGTGTAAGGGAAGCAACGGAATTTTCAATTCCATATGACAGATACTGCGAAAATAGGTGGCTTTCAATAATAGACATATTAAAGCCGCAAGTTGCAAAACTAATCAAAATTAATCGATAGTCTCGTTCTTTAAAAGCGTTTTTCAGCATTGCTGTCAGTGAAATAGATTTTTTGGTCTCTATTATTTCCGCTTCTTTATTTTTCCTATTGACAAAACCGAGCCATATAGCTATCGGTATCATAATGATAAAGGGAACCGCCGTTATGCTCATCGCTGTACGGATACCAAAATTGTCCGACATCGTTTGCAATGCAGGTGACATCAGCGCATCTCCAATACCCGCACTTGCTTGAACAATACCCGAAACAACAGCTGCTCTTTTTTCTCCGAGAAACGGTGTAATAGCGCCCATTACAATCCCAAAGCAAAGCCCTGTTGTGCCAAAAGGCAGCATTAATCCAAAGAAGATAAATATGGATATCTCATTCCTGCATATAGGTGTAATCACTAACCCCAGTACTGTAAAAACAATTCCCAACAGCATAACAAAAGTATTGGATTTTTTCAATGCAAGCATTCCGAGAAAAGGCTGTGCCACTCCATAAACCAAAGCTCCTACGCCAATACAAAAGCTGATGAACGCATATGAAATCCCGGTCGTTCCAACAAGTCCGTTCATCATAATACCGTAATTATCGTGAACTCCCTGCATGATGCCGAAAACAATACAGGCAGCAATAACAAGGACAATACATAAGAATATATTTGATTTTTTGAACTGCTCTTTCATATAGATAATCTCCTTGACTTTCTTTGCTTTTTTGATTATACTATAAGCAAATACTTTAATCAATTTTAAATAACTATATATTAAATTCGATTTTATTGAAATATTGGAGCCGAATATGGATTTAAAAAATTTATTTACTTTTAAAACAATAGTGGAAATAGGCAGTTTTACCGCCGCTGCTGAAAGGCTAAATTATACGCAGTCTACCATAACCTTTCAAATTGACCAGTTAGAAAAGGAATTATCGGTTTCATTATTTGAAAAAGTCGGCAGAAAGATGATACTTACTTCTGCGGGGCAGGAATTAATACCTTATGTAAATGAGATTTTAGGAGCGGTCAATAAGCTTGACTATTTTGAAAAAAAGATAAAACAATGCTGCGGTGAACTGCATATCGGGGTTGCAGAAACCTATCTGTGCTATAAATTACCGAAAATACTGAAAACATTTACAAATAAAGCACCGAAAGCAAAGCTCTATATCCGTTCTATGAATTGTTATGAAATACGGAATGAATTGATTGCCGGTAGTCTGGATATCGGAATTTTTTATAAAGATGTGGGCGGATTAGGGGATACTCTGATTATAAATCAACTTGGCGTATATCCTGTTGTTTTAGTTGCCTCTCCGAATATGGAAAAGAAATTCTCTGATTTCACAACACCAAACCAACAGCTTCAAATACCTCTAATTATCAATGAACCAAATTGCATTTTCAGACAGATATTTGAAGAATATCTAAACAGAAATTCTATTATTCTGAATCATACAATCGAACTTGGCAGTATTTCCACAATAAAAAATTTAGTGATGAATGATGTCGGAATATCCTTTCTTCCCCGATATGTTGTGGAAGATGAATTGATGAATGGCAGTTTGGTTCAAATTAACACGAATATTGAACACAGGGAAATATCTGCTGTTTGCGCCTATCATAAAAATAAATGGATTAGTCCGTTAATGAAATTGTTTGTTGATGAGCTGAGCAATTCATCTGTTGAATTTACGCAAGATTTTAACGGTTAGACAAAAAAGCCTATTGCTTTCCAAAGCAAAACCGCTTATTTAGCACGAAACATATAAGCGTTATCTGCGTTGTAGAGCAAGTATTATCAACCTTGATAACAAAATGATAACATTCGCCCATATGGCAGGATAATATGAATACATCAAATAATCAAAAGAACTGCAAACACGGCAAATAATAATCTCTAAACAAAATTGATAGTTGTCGAGTGTAAAGATCCCTGTTTTCATGTTTTATCCGATTCTCAATCATATATCTGTTAAATGAAAGTGGATGATATAATTTAAAAATGCAATGCAAATCTAACCTTTTTTTGCGGATATAACGCACTATCATATCAAGATCTTTTTTTATTGATTTTATAGACGAAAATCGTCTTATAACTTATCACAAGTGTTTATAGAAGCGAGGGAAAAACTGTATTTTCAATGGTTTTCCCATATCTCTATATATTCTGTCATATCTCCGCATAAATTCGTTTTGTAAACACGGGCGGAAAAAAAGCGTCAAATAAAAAGGGGAAATTAGCGAAACAGATAAAATATGTTTTTAGACGGAACTTACTAACAGCATACACTTAGATAGCAAAAGCAAGTTTTTTTCTTCTTTCCCTTTTATGTTACGCAATAGAGGGTAAATAAGTCTTGCAATCATAGGCTTTTCATATGCCAAAATCAATAGGGTAAAGTATTTACACCATTTCCCTCAAAAACGCCCTTTAACTGCGTAACATTTCAGAGGATATAGTCACATAATCCCTTGTTGAGTTAGCCGATATTGGA
Source organism: uncultured bacterium (assembly GCA_905214315.1). GTDB lineage: Bacteria > Bacillota > Clostridia > Christensenellales > QALW01 > UMGS1322. Next base: position 3,598 of record CAJMLN010000036.1, read on the forward strand.
AAATATAACGCAATTAAACAAATATATCAATTATCCATTCTTTCCCGGTCCTTTTCCTAAATCTCTTTTCACAGGAAATACCGGCGTTTTAAAAAACAGGAAAATGTAACCCTATTTAGATAACATATTCCGATAAGGGAAAGAACGAAAAAAAGTATTAAAAGTTTCGTAGCAAGCATAGGAAAGGGGGTACTTTCCGTAAAAATTTCTCGTTTTGTCTGCAACAATAAGAGATATCTTTGTTTGTTAGGAATATCCCAAATCCACATCAAACTGTAATTTCATTTAGATTTTCTTTCTGTAAAGCAGACATTTCAAATCAACATTACCAGACAATTCAAGAACAATTTGCTTCTCTCCAATTCGCTCAAAACCTCTATGTTCGTAAAATTGGTAAGTACAGTTGGTATCGGTAAATAGATAGATTTCTTTTCCGGCTTCTTTTTTAGCAAGTTCATTCAAAAGAAATGTACCTACACCTTTTGTCTTACTGTCTGGATTGGCTGCCAAAAAGCGAATTTCACCATCCGGTGCGTATTTCTTTGTATATTCGGCAAACATCTCTTTGTTTGCATCATTGTAAGGCATAACACCACCGCCGAAGAACACATTTTGAATGAAATCAACCAAGCCAATATAGATGCTTTTCCACAAGGATTTGTTTGGCTTTTCTTGGTTCTTCATATCGACTACAAGAACACCTAACAAATCATTTCCGTCATAAGCAGAAATCACTTGAGTAGCGTTGGTATATTCCAAGTACCAAAAGTATCTTCCGTATGCCTTTAGAAAAAAATTGTTATCTAAATATTTATCAAAATGCATACCCTTAATGGCGTATTGGATAACTCTGTTCCAATCTTTTTTATCTAATTCCTTTATTTCCATTCTAATGAATATCCTCGCTAAAATTTCGATTTACCACTTTGTATGTTTATATTATAGCACCCATATATGAATTTTTCAATTTCTATTGATGATAGATAGCAGAAACATCCACTCTCGTCAACGGTCAAAATGAACGGCGCATAAATGCGCCGCCGTTGACAAGTGCATCTGTTCCTGCTGATGTGGCAGACAAGAGAGCGAAAGCAACGAGTGCTTTCGCCCTCGAACAGTATGGTTTTTCTTATATCTGCATATATCGCTTTATATTCCTTATTGAGTTAGGGTGGCAATAAAGCGTCAAAAGGTTCTTATGGGAGTTTGAAATTGCAGTTGTATCTACCCAAAAATCAAGCATTTATGCGAGTTTGGGGTATTTTGCTCGTTGCACCGCCGAAAAGTATAATACTATTTTTTATAACAGAAAAGAACTTTAAAGTATTTTCCAGCAAGCATAAAGACTATAAGAATCCTATCTGGATAATCGGAAGGCTTCCTCCCTATCCTTTTGGCTTTGAGTTGAGGGTCATAATCACTCCCCTTTCTTGCTGATAAGCAACAGACCCTTTTCACGAAGTTCATAAACTTTGTCGCAGGCTTCATCCAAATATTTTCTGTCATGGGATATACTGATAATAGCACCACCGAAGCTGTTGAGAGCAGTTCTGACAACAGGGCATGAAAGCGGGCTGAAATTTCGGGTAGGCTCGTCAAGCAAAAGCACATTTGCTTCTTTTAATATCATATCAAGAAATAATATCTTTGCCTGTTGCCCACCGCTGAGATTACCGATTTTATTCGTCATTTCTTCGTGTGTAAATTTCATACTGCCCATATAGGTTCTGGCTCTCGTTATCTCATTTTTCGTATAATTCTCTGCAAGATATTGAATGGGCGTTTTACCCAAATCAAGGGCATCGGAATAATTCTGCGGCATGATAGCCGCGATGATATCACGCCGGTCTTTGAGCTCATTCCATAGTTGAATGAGCAATGTTGATTTTCCGGTACCGTTTTTGCCTGTTATACCGATATGCTCATTTCCCAAAACATGAAGCCTGATATTTCGGGATAAAATCCTTTCGCCAACGCATAACTTATCGCACGAATAATCAAGAACGATCTTACCCTTCGGTAACCGAATATTATCGTCGAATTTTGCTAAAATAGCCTCTTCTTCCTGCGGGAAATCCAAAAAATTCTCTTTTTCCCGTTCAAACCGATTCCCCATGGAAATCACTGCATGCATTTTCTTTTTCAACAGCCTGGCACCGCTCGGATTTTGCCTTGTAATCACCTCCTGTTCATGGTCGACACGATTATAGATTTTCCTCCATTTTTCCATTTGCTTTTCGTAATCCTCCCGCTGTTTTTTTGCCACCTGCTCCTGGTGTAAAAAGCGATTACGGCGATAAAAAAGATATTCACGATAAGAACAATGTGCGACGGATATACGGCATTGAGTTTTACGGGCTATGTGCTCCACATGTACAATCACATTGGCCGTGTTTTCAAGAAGAGTTTCGTCATGCGAAATATAAAGAACGGGCAATCTGCTTTCTGCAATAAATCCTTCGAGCCATTCAAGGGCGGAAATATCCAGGTCATTGGTTGGTTCATCCAAAAGCAAAATGTCCGGCTCCTCCATAAGGAGTTTAGCGAGCTGAACTTTTACTCGTTCACCGCCCGAAAGCGTGGCAATCCTCTGATCGGATAATATAAAATCAACAGACAGCCCAAGCTTTAACAAAATATCCATATGCAGATAATATTCGGTATTTTCAAAATATTCCACCAACGAAAGCGTTTGCTCTCCTTTCTCCATTGTCTGCGGAAGGTAGGCAACTCTGCCTTTTTTGATCACATTGCCCGAATAACTGCAATATTCTTCTATGAGACTTGACTGATAAATGAATTTTAACAGAGTGGACTTTCCGTTCCCCTCTTCCCCTATGATCGCCGCCTTTTCGCCATTTTTTAAGGTAAAACAAAAATCATCAATAATGCTTCGGCCGTCTTTTTTAAGACTTATCGCTACATTTTTTAATTCCAGCATACCATACCTCCAAACAAAAATAGTTCCATTTCCGATAGCGAATCATAGCATATCGAAAATGGAACTATCTATTATTGTACGTATAAATTGAAAAAAATAAAAACAGTACAACAAATGATCAACCGCTACAAAAAGCATGCAACCCAAATTTCAACAGCAACACAAGTCCGATATGCGGTTTGCATATTTACAGACATTGTAATTCGCTATTTTATAAATTGAATTACTGAATGATCATTACTGCACCTCTTTTTATTTTTTTATTTTATCATAATTTCCAATATCCGTCAAATCCTAATATACGTTAAAACAGGCACTTTCCTGCGATACGTTTCTTATTCGACAGCGTATATTTTTCATCCAACATACTTTATCAATCTTCCGAAACCGGTTAAATTTCTAAATAATATAATTACATATTAGTTTTAAATTATCCACAGCGAACTAAGCCTGTTATCAACAACGATAACAAAATAATAACAAGAAAACATATAAACCAAATAGCTACGAATAATCCGAACAGACAAAAGCCCCCGCAGATACGACAGATAATAAGAGCAAAACAGAATCGTTTAAGCCTTATTTGACCTTAACTTACAAGTGCTCGAAAGCCCTATACTTATGCAGGAATTCAGCTTCTCAGTTTTCCAGCGTTTTTACAAAGAATTGAGCAAGAAATTTTTCACAGCTATCAAAAGCTTTTCTGCCCGTCTGCTTTAACAGCAGCCCTAATCGTAGAAGCCACGGTTCAAAAGCTTATGCCCCTGTCATTAATACATAATGCGTTTCCGTCTCGCTTTCCACGGCAAAACAAATACATACCCTACTGCTTACTAATATTTTTTATACAACAGAGAATTTTTATGCGCATCTGATAGATTTTTTCACAAAAATATGCTATAATAACGGCAGATCTTATACATTTCAGCTATGGAAAACATAAAGTTTATTTTATTGTTAAAGGAGGAACTATTTTGAAAAAAATACGGATTGGTATCGTAGGATACGGCAATTTAGGCCGTGGCGTAGAATGTGCATTACAAAACGTTCCGGACATGGAAGCAGTGGGTGTTTTTACGCGCCGTGATCCATCGGCACTGAAAACGGAAACCGGTTTACCAACATATTCCCTAGACCAAGCAAATAACCTGCAAAAGGAGATCGACGTAATGATCCTTTGCGGCGGCAGCGCAAATGATCTGCCTACGCAAACTGCCGAGTTTGCCCAGCATTTTAACGTAGTAGACAGTTTTGATACCCATGCAAAAATTCCGGAACATTTTGATACCGTAGACCGTATCAGCCGTGAAAGTAAAAAAATCAGCATTATTTCTGTAGGCTGGGATCCCGGTATGTTCTCCTTAAACCGCCTATATGGACAGGCTATTTTGCCCAATGGCAGCGATTATACTTTTTGGGGAAAAGGCGTCAGTCAAGGGCATTCTGATGCCATTCGCCGGATTCCGGGAGTTATAGACGCACGCCAATATACCATTCCCGTAGAAGAAGCACTGCGTCGGGTTCGCGGCGGAGAGCAGCCGCGGCTTTCTACCCGTGAAAAGCATACGCGGGAATGTTTTGTTGTTGCAAAAGATGGAGCAGATCTTTCGGCAATTGAACATGCCATAAAAACTATGCCTAACTATTTTGCCGACTACGATACTACCGTCCATTTTATCAGTCAAGAGGAACTGAATACGCATCATTCGGGTATCCCACACGGCGGTGTTGTTCTCCGGACAGGGACAACCGGAATAACGAAAAAACACAAACATGTAATGGAATACCGCCTGCAGTTGGATTCCAATCCTGAATTTACCGCCGGCGTTCTGGTGGCCTATGCCCGCGCAGCTTTTCGCCTGTATTGTGAAGGTCAATGCGGATGCAAAACCGTTCTGGATATCGCTCCGGCCTATCTACATACCGAAACTCCGGAAGAATTAAGAAAAAAACTTCTGTAGTTTACTGTTTCAAAATAAAGGAGCATCTTATATGAAACAAGATATGATTCTAATTTTAGATCTGGGCAGTACCGAAAACACCGCACTGGCACGCGCCATCCGTGATTTAGGCGTCTACAGCGAGATTTATCCGCACGATATCACCGCTACTGAATTAAAAGCGTTGCCAAATGTAAAGGGTATTATTTTAAACGGCGGCAAAAACCGCATGATAAATAACACAGCTATCGATATTTCCGCAGAACTCTATACCTGTGATATCCCAATGCTGGCAATAGACCACCCTGCTGCAAAATGCAAACAAATTCCTGCAATGCTTTCACAGCAAGCCTTAAAGTCTTTTATTTTTGACAGCTGCAACGCCCAAAGAAATTGGAATATGAAAAATTTTATTGAGGACCAAATTGAAAATATACGCAGTCAGGTTGGCAGTAAAAAAGTATTGCTGGCACTCTCAGGCGGCGTAGATTCTTCTGTTGTAGCGGCTCTGCTGCTTAAAGCAATCGGTGATCAGTTAATCTGCGTGCATGTGAATCACGGGCTGATGCGGAAAGACGAATCAGAAAGCGTAGTACATATTTTCCGTGATCAGCTTAAAGCCAATCTGATTTATGTAGATGCCTCCGACCGCTTTTTAGATAAACTGACGGGCGTAGCGGATCCCGAGCAAAAACGGAAAATCATTGGCAATGAGTTTATCCGGGTATTTGAAGAGGAAGCCGGAAAATTAAAAGGTATTGATTTTTTAGGGCAGGGAACCATTTATCCTGATATTATCGAAAGCGGTACAAAAACAGCAAAAACGGTAAAATCCCACCACAATGTAGGTGGTTTGCCAGAAGATATGCAGTTTAAGCTGATCGAGCCTCTCAGGCAGCTGTTTAAAGATGAAGTTCGTGCCTGCGGCCTGGAATTAGGTCTTCCTGAAAGCATGGTTTTTCGTCAGCCATTTCCCGGACCGGGCTTAGGCGTCCGCTGCTTAGGCGCCATTACCCGCGAACGCCTGCATGCCGTACGGGAATCTGATGCGATTCTGCGCGAAGAATTTGAAAAGGCCGGCTTAAATAAAAAAATATGGCAGTATTTTACGATTATACCGGATTTTAAATCCGTGGGCGTAAAAAACAACGCGCGTTGCTTTGAATACCCGGTAATTATCCGTGCCGTTAACACCGTTGACGCTATGACCGCGACAATCGAGCCCTTGGAATGGCCTGTTCTTAACAAAATTACCGACCGTATTTTAAAAGAAGTTGAAAATGTCAACCGTGTTTGCTACGATCTTTCACCCAAACCTACTTCGACAATCGAGTGGGAGTAATTTGATAAAAAAACAAAACGGGTGTTATAAACCAAATCATAGCACGCGTAGGAAAAAACAAAAAAAAGAGATTATTTTTGCAAAATGCCTCCAGGATAAAACGCTTCCGCAATTGCGGAAGCGTTTTGCACTACTGGAACTATTACCAGAGAGAAAAAGTGAAACCAAAGAAGCAGGTATATGATATTACTTTGGAGTGTCTCCGAACGAATGTACCTATTCCACCGGATAATTTTCAAGATTATGATCTTACTTTTCTTGTTATGGATGTGCAAGGTTTTATAGTAAAAAATGCATCGTCAGATGTATTTAACAAAAAATTAATTCTATAAAAACCGAAAGTGCAGCATTGTTTCCGTCAGAAGAAAAAGGACTTTCTTATCCAATGCTGTTTAGCAAGGATGTTAAAATAGAATAAACAATGCTTTCCTAAATTTAAGAAAGGCATAAAAGAAACTGATAAAGCTACTTAGATAAAGCAGGATTCTGAAAACAGCCATAGTTATTTACAGAACAAATACGCAAGCATAGGAATTCTTTGAATAATGTATATTAATATTCCGAAAGATTTCCGCAAAAACGGCGCGACGATTCGATTACCGATATTCAAAATCACCGTGTGTTCGGCAAAAGATCAAATACAGCACAGATTGATTAATTCTTCGTGTATCTCAGGCAATCGGAAATCTTAAAAAATCACGGGATTAATTCCCGCCACAAAATCACTCATGATAAGACCGGTACTGCAAATAACCCATAAACCGTTTTACAGCAAGAGAAACTGTTTTCCTGCTCTTTAAAGCAAAACCAATATTACGGTAAGCTGGCACATCAAGTTCTTTTACCGTAATCTGATACGGCACACGTTTTAAAATCAGCTTTGGAAGCACACTTACCCCAAGTCCGCTCTCCACCATAGACATAATAGCATAATCATCCCAGGTAATAAAGTGTACCTGTGGTGTAAGACCGCACCGTTCAAAAATTTCGGAAACTTCAGTATTTTGCCCTCTTTTTAACAACATAAACGGTTCCTGGCAAAGCGCTGAAATAGGAATTTTATCCTGTTTTGCCAGCAAATGATTTTGAGGGACAACCGCCAGCAACGGATCTTGTTCCAAAAAAATTGTTTCAAGGTCAGACTGCAAAGGCAACCGCAAAAAGCCGCAGTCTACTCTCCCTTCCAAAATCCAATTCTCTATTTCAGCATAATCGCCAAGCAACAGCTCGTAATCAATATTGGGATAGTCTTTTTGAAATTCTTTAATAATATTGGGCAGCCAGTGCGTTGCAGCGCTGGAAAACGTACCAATACGAATTAGCCCTGTCTGCAGGCCGTTAATTTCATCGATCTGTGCCTGCAGTTTCCCATATTCACTCAGAATCCCCTTTACATAAGGAAACAATTTTATGCCATCAGAAGTCAGTTTAACGCCGCGCTTACCTCTCTCTAATAAAATAATTTTCCACTCTCTTTCTAACTCTCCTATCATACGACTGATTCCCGACTGAGAGTATCCCAGAATTTCGGCGGCCTTTGTAAAGCTGCCATATTCAACAGCTTTTATAAACGACATATATTTTTGAAGATTTACATCCATATAGATTCCTCTTATTTATATCTGAAATTCTCATATTTAGCATGATAAATATTTGCTTTTTTCATCTTACTTTTTATGATACACTATTTTTAGAAAAAAAACAAGCAAAAAGCTCGCGACAAATGCATTCCAATATCTGCAACAATCAATATGGGGAGCTTTTCTTTATTCTATCATGAGGTGTACCATGAGATTATATGAAAATCGAATAGTTGTAAAAGTCGGTACTTCCATGCTTACAAACGAATTGGGAAAAAGCAATTTAAATGCTTTTTACCGTCTCGCCCATGTTCTTTCCGATATTCAAAATTGGGGATATCAAATCATTCTGGTCTCCTCAGCTGCGATCGCACTGGGTTATAATAAACTGCAAAATAAACCGTCCAACATATGTACAAAACAAGCCGCGGCCGCTATTGGTCAATGCAGCATGCTTCATTTATATAGTAAGTTTTTTGCAGAGTACGATACAATTATCGGTCAAATCCTTTTAAACGTCGAAGACATTGAGCAGGAAGAAAAAAAGAATAATTTAACCAATACCTTTAACGCTCTGCTTAACATAAACATAATACCCATAGTAAATGGAAATGATTCGGCAGGCTATACAAAATCTGAAAAGAAGCTTTTAGGTGATAATGATATGCTTTCAGCTGTAATCACGGTATTATGTAAAGCAAAAAGACTGATTTTTCTATCGGATATAAAGGGATTATATGCCAAAGCGTCCCTCCTGTATCCCCATATTAAACAGAACAAGCAAATCAATGAAAACATGTATGCTCTTGCCGAAGGCGCAGGCTCAAGGCGCGATACAGGTGGTATGAAAACAAAAATACAAGCGGCAAATTTGGCTGCCGCCAATGGCGCGGATACTTTTATTATAAACGGAAAAAATCCGGAAATACTGTACGAAATTATAAAAGGAAACTCCGCAGGTACGTTTTTTCCCGGTGCGGCTTCCCAATAAAGGGGAAAGCTCCTCAGGTATTTCCTAAGGAGCTTTTTAAATCTCTATTCTTTTCTTTATACCCTTCTCCCCAGTTCCGCATTGCATCGAGGATCGGCTCTAAACTCTTTCCCAACTCCGTAAGTGAATATTCTACCTTAGGCGGAACCTCCGCATAGACTGTACGACAAACGATACCCTTCTCCTCCATATCCCGCAGTTGCGCTGTCAGCACTTTTTGAGATACATCACCGACGGAACGTTTCAATTCTCCAAAACGTTTTGTTCCCGTAAGTAAATCACGTAAAATCAATACTTTCCATTTATCACCGATAAGTGCAAGCGTCGTCTCTACCGGACAAGCCGGCAATTCCTTTCCTCGTTCATTCGTCATTATGCCTTCTCCCATATTAAAAATATATTTGTATTTTAACACGCAATATGCCCGCAGTCAACAGCCCGTCCCTCAAACAGGCCGAAATATCGTTCATATAAAAACCCTGTTTTTCTTTGTTTTGGCTAATATTATAACCCTTTTTATATTCATATTTATTCTAAAACAGCTTTGCCCTTCCAAATTCGTCTAAAAAAATTAGCACTCTCAATGCGAGAGTGCTAATTTTTACAATTTATTTATATTTTATAAATATATTATACATTTTTATTGATTATAATATAAGTGTCAAAAGGAAAAATAAAGAAGAAAAGAGATGACCGCCGATGGGTTGCATAAAAATTCCGACAGATGCCAGCCTTGTCGGATAAAAAGCTTATCAGGTTGGCATAATAATACTTGATAACATTTAGGAGGTATCATTATGTTTGAACTTACTCGCAGAAACAACAATCACCATTTGAGCACTTATAATCCCTTCCGTGAGATGGAAGAATTTGAAAGGAATTTCTTCTCCACTCCTTTCGGCAGCTTTTTCGGAGCAGCAGATCTTGCTGAATTCAAAACCGATATAACCGATGAGGGCGATCATTACCTATTAGAAGCAGATCTGCCTGGGTTTGATAAAAAAGATATCCAGCTTGATATCAACGGCGATACCCTTACTGTCCATGCAGCAAGACATTCAAAAGTCGAAGAAAAAGATAAAGATGAAAAAATCATCCGAATGGAACGCTCCTACGGTTCATACAGCCGGCAGTTTGACATCTCAGGAGTCGATGCCGAAAAGATTAAAGCAAAATATGATAACGGCGTTCTAAAGCTTACTCTTCCGAAAAAAGAGCAAGCTCTGCCCGAATCCAAACGGCTCGAAATTGAATAAGCCAGCAAACTCCCCGCTATTAAAGCAAACCTCAAAGTTTAGACAAAAATAAATTGCTTATGAATGAGTTCGGTATTGTACCGGACTCATTTCATTTAGTTGGGCCTCAGGCACCAATAAAGAGCTGTCAGGTTATTGAAACCTAACAGCTCTTTTTACTCTATCCAAAAACATTTATTTGCTATTAGCGTATAGATAGCATTGCCATCGGCTATGGCCTATTGGGGTAGATTCCTTGTTTTTCAGTTTCTCGGTTTTTATCAATCCGCTCCCTATCTCTTTATCAAAGCAAATTATAAAATTTATTCTTTGGTTCCTATGAGCACCTTTCATCTCTCTGGTTAAAAATAGTTTTCAACGCGTTAATTTATATAATTTCATGAATATCCACATCAAAAAATAAAATAGATTTTCGGTTCTTTTCAATACTGAAAAGGATATGCCCATTTTCGTAAAAGCCATCTGCATAGGAATAGGAGGCGCGCTCGCCAATGAGTGACTTTTTGTATTTCCAGCTTTTCATGTCATCGTCTGAAATCCATAACTCAAGCGGATATCTTTCTCCTTGCCCAACCGGATTAGGTACATTGATTAAGCCAATCAGCCCGTTTTCCATGGGGATAAGCTTCGGCTTATTTGAGGGATTTGGTATACCGGCATTTTCAACCTCACTCCATGTTTTTCCGCCGTCTTTAGAATCACAGCGCCAAAGCCAGCCGCTTCGGCATTTTCGCATAAGCATTGTGATTGTCCCGTCGCTTAATTCAGCAAGTGTGGGCTCTGACCAAATCCAGCCCTCGTCCATACTCATTTTGCAGGCAGTAAACCTTTCATATGTTTTGCCATGATCTTTGCTGATTAATACCCCGCTTTCACAATAAGGTGTTCTGGTATTAACAAAAACACCTTTATCAGGATACTCCTCAAACAATATTCGATCATGCTCTTCCTTTGTTACAGGATAATACTGATAGGGGATCAGCTGTGTACCGTCTTTGCACACAAGCATTCCCCGTATAAATGTGTATTCGGACAAAAACGGAGGCGCTCCGCTTTGCCGCCATGTATAACCGTTGTCATAGCTTTTCATCATTATACATTTCCAGTCCAGGAACCTGCCGGTATGAAGCGTCAAATAAGCAGTTACAACTCCCTCAAAAACGGAAACCTCGGTACAGTAAACCGCAATTCCGCATTCGGGATATATGCTCTTTTTTTCACTCCAGGTTTCGCCGTTATCTGTGCTGTGAAAAACATAAACACGGTTATCGGGGTGTGGCTCATAGGGACCGCCGCATTGACACACGCAAAGCAATTCACCATTCGGCATTCGACGTAAAATCGGTTCGCAGCTAAGCGTGTCGGTATGTATTTCTCTGATTCTAATCATAAAAACATCTCCTTACTTTATTACATGAATCAATTAACATATTGAGTTCACTGCCATAACTGATCATATCAACCCCGCACGCTATGGCACAATCCAGCAAATTTTTATCCGTTGTAATAATTCCGCAAAACTTATCCGCCCGTTTTGTGGCCTCACAAACAAGGCGGATACACGCGGTTACCGGAGCCTTTTGACCGATACAATCCAGATCGCAAGCTAAGTCATTAGGCCCGATAAAAACTCCGTCAACACCCGAAACAGCTAAAATTTCATCAATATTCGCAACGCCTGACCGCGTTTCAATTTGCGCATAAACTTTTACCGTTTCATTTGCCTCCTTCATATATTCGTCAAGCGGCGGAGGATTATAAAGTGTGTGCGCACGGGTTGTAGAAATTCCGCGTTTTCCTATCGGCGCATATTTTGCATATTCAACAACCTGCTTAATATCCGATGCGGAATTGGTCATCGGAAGCAAAAAGCCGGTTGCCCCCATATCAGCAAATTTCGTAATATTCATACGCAAGTTATCTGACAGTCGGATAATCATTGGCAACCCGGTAAGTTTCGCGTTTAAAATCAGCCGTGAAATAACGTGATATTCAAAAGCGCCGTGTTCATTGTCTATAATTAAAAAATCCAAATCAGCTTGTTTAACAATAAAAGGAAAATTTTCAAACGGGATTTCACTGAGCATAACCCCTATTTTTTGTGAAACAGTCTCTTCCAATAATCTCAACCCCTTAAAAACCACAGATTGATCCGCAAAAGAAAAGGGCACACCTAAAGCGGTGCAGATTTCGCATAATTGCTCGCGATGAAAATCAGCACCGCCTCCGCTGATTACCAATTTTTCTTTATGCGGTAATTTTTCAAACGCCTGTTTATAATTTTCAATAAGGAATTGCGAGGAGCAACCGTTTTTCAATGCCTCACCGCCAACAAGTCCGGTAACCGTGGCAAGTCTGGATGCCTTATCAAAATATGGGCGTGCTTCATAATTTGTCTGTCTATGCGGCGGCACCTCCAGCGCAGATATTTGCGTTGCTGTTCCAATATTAAGCAAATAAGCGTTATCACCTGCCAGGCTGCCGTAAAAGCTAACCTGATGATCACCAAGTGGAGTATATATTTTCATTCCGCAATACTCCCCTAAAATTTCAATGTTCCGCTTAGCCTTCGGTAATTTAAAACGGAAAGCAGATTTTTCGTAAGGAGCACAGCTGTCAGCATAAAATAATCCAGAAGCAGAGGCATCCGTTATATGGGTTGCATTCTGACCGGTTAGCAAAAATGCAAAATAAGAACCCAAGGTACAAAATTCAGTTTGTTCATCGATATCCGCCCGTGAATATAAACTGACAACCGCCAGATTCTTCTTGCGCGATGTCCCAAGCGCATACCAATCCCAGTCATCAAAAACAGGGTTGTTTATATCGCCGCGCTGATCCCGCCATGAAATATAATTTGTAACTGCGCGTCCGTTTTTCATCAAAACATAGCCATGCATCTGAACGGAAATTAACGCGTGATGACAGGCGCTTTCAACAGCCTTGTTTATCACAGAAAAGAAAATTTCATCAATGGCGTCAATTGCAACTTCATATTTTTCATCCGTTTTAATCAGTGCTGCCGGAAAAGGAATTTTATCCATATCAAGCACCTGACGCGCCACTTTGTTATAAATTTGATATTTAATCGTTGTGCTGCCAACATCTATAAAGGCAACATTCATATCATCATCCCTTTTTTATATTTTAACATAATAAAAAAACAATATAAATTGCTAAAACCGGAAAATATATTGCAAAAATGGAAAAGTTGATGTAAAATCAAAGAAAAAGGAGTAAAAAGCAATGAAAGATACCTTTGCCAAATTTATTGAGCAAAGCGCAATCCGTTTTAAACATGCCAAAGGGATGTTAAATGTTTGGGGAAATGAGATTCATCCTTTTCACGAAATATTTCTGTTTTTAGGCGGAGATGCTGAATTTGTTTCTGAAGAAATTAATCTAAAGCTTAATCCGGAAACGCTGATTATTATTCCCAAAGAAAAATATCATCAGTTTATCGTGCACGGCGCAGAAGAGGAGTATCAGCGTTTTGTGATAAATTTTCCAAATAACGAAAAAATGTCGAACTTATTGCAATTTGTAATGAAGCGGGTATGTGTAATAGAACAGCCATCTCCCGCCATCCGGCTATTGTTTGAGCGTCTGAAAGCTTCCTTTACCGAGCCATTGCACGCAAATGAAAAAGGGCTCTTGCTTTCAGCGATCCATACACAGTTGTTGCTTGAGATAAAATTACAGCTGATTCACGGAACCTTCTCATACAAAAACCATAAAGATCCCTTAACAATCCAGGCGCTTCAATACATCAACAATCATTTTTCCCAAAAAATTATCATAACGGATATTGCAGCAATGCTGAATGTTTCTGTCTCCACCCTGACACATATATTCAAAAAGGATATGCATATTTCCTTTTACCATTATATCCTCGAAAAAAGGCTTGTTGAAGCCAATCAGAAAATAAGCGGCGGTATGCGGCCAACAGATGCAGCCTATCTTTGCGGATTTTATGATTATTCAGCTTTTTACCGCGCTTACAAAAAAATGTTCGGTAAAAATCCATCTGATAAAACATTGAAACGTATAATGGAACAATAAGATTTCCGTTCGGAATTCAATATGAATGAGGAATACCAGTCTTTAATATACCGTTTGCTTGACTTTGTATTACGGCAAACGAAAAATACAAGGCAAAACACAGCAATAGCGCGCTGAAGCTTACTTTGCCGAAAAAAGATCACTCTTTCCCTGAGCCCAAACAGCTTGAAATGGAATAAACAAAACAGAGGACAATACAAAATTATCCTCTGTTTGTTTTTCAGGCCGCCTGCTGCACCGACCGGTTCCATCCCTCTAACTAAACGCAGTGTATGAGTCTGCCATTTTTCCTTGCTGCCAATCTTTAATACTCTGCTGCCTTTTTATCCTCTTCTTTTGCTTCTGCGCAGTCTGCCTTACATTCGGCCTCATGATATTCATCCTCCACAGGACACCAGGCTTCTCCAAATTTCACATCCTTAAACAGCGCCGCAAGCCCTGTAATTTGTTTCAGCCGCAAAATCTCATCCCTTTCCATGCCAAGATGCCTGGATATCCATGTATCAGATCTTCCAAGCTCATGCAATTCCTTAATGATATTGCTCATAAGATCCACATTATGAGAACCCCTTGCCCGATTATGACGAATTGTACTTACCATTCGGTTATCAAGGCTCTTATCAATAACAGATACCGGCAGCATACCGCCTTCCCGTTCACGGATATCAGGATAATCCAACATCACACGGTAACGATGAAAGCCGTCTACAATGATATAAAGATCCTTTCTTTTTACATAATAACAGACAATGGGCATCGTGTAGCCATCTTCTTTAATGCTCTCGTAAAGCAATTTCATTTCCGGTGGTGCAACTGCATTCGGATTATAGGTATTCGGTACGATCTTTTCAATCGGCACTGCAATTACGTTGTAAACGGGGCTTTTAAACGCCATTACTCAACACCAACCTTACTGTATTTACGTTTGAGCAAATCTACTTTCTTTTGCTGCTCCCTTGTCAGGCCAAACCCCATAAAACGACAGGTATGATCATTTTTTAAAATACAATAGCACATCCGTTTCCAGCTCGGAATATCTTTTGAAGATTTGATATCATCCGTATGATCAGGAATCTTTCCAAGGAATATCACTCTGGAATTTCTCATAACAGTGTAATTTGAAACCCCATTCCTGCGGATATTATATCCCCTGTTGATCAGTTCCTGAATAACGTGCTCTTCCAATCCGCCGCCGGTCCTGTGCCAGAATTCTATGGACGCCCGAAACTTTTTAATATAATTGTTCCGCAGCCCTACGGGTAGTGTATCCAGCAAAAATTTTGTGTAGGATTCCCAGGTATGCCCTTCGGGCAGTGTTAAGCTTCTATAGCCCATCGCTTTGGTTTTTCCATAGATAGAACCAAAATTAACGCCTCTCACACGACCGACCAGTTTTGCCCATATTTCCGGATCGATCACACGGTAGAGATTTAAGCTGTCCTTGGCATAATCATTAAACGGTGAGGCTACACGCATCTGATTCGGTTTAAGTCCCGCCATGTAATAGAGGTCATAAAGCTCGTTATAATCATAATGAAAAATATAATTCGCATGCCACACATCGCTATTGGACCAATCATAAATCGGCGATGCTGCCCAAACATCCTTGAATTGCTTACTGATCCAACATTCCCCATGATATCCATACTTTTTATTTAAAATGCCGCTATAACGCTGCAAAGATTCATCCGTACGAATTCCCAGCAGGCAAACCGTTTTCTTGTTTTCATGAGCAAGCCGATACCAGCGTCCAAACTGTTTGGCAAGATCCTCCTGATGCATCCGGTAATGATAGGTAGTTATCGGATTATTCTCTAAATTGATCACATATGGATGCTGCGGCATCCGGCGCACCCACATTTCTTCCTTGGTATCATCCCAGGGGTACCAATACATCTGATAGCTGCTGAGCGCCGTTCTCGTTGCCATAGGCAGACAAACCCAGTACGGTTCCACCGCATCCTGAATCCGTTCAAACGTCCGTTCTATATACTCGGTCGTTACAGTATACTGTGCTTCAAAATCCTGATGAAAAACGCCAATTCGCTTATTTGGATAATACTTTTTTTGAAAATCAAGCGTCAGGTTCAAAAGCAGACCGCTGTCCTTTCCACCCGAAAAAGAAACAAAGATATTGTCAAATTCCTCAAACAGCAGCCTCAGCCTATCCTGCAGGGCATCATATACATTCTGCCCCGTATACTTTTTGGTCATATACATTTATTGTCCCCCGTCATCAGAGCATTCCTGATGTTTTGCCCGCAGATATTCCATATAGGACGCTGCAGTAACATCAGATATATCTTGTATTACGGCCTCTTTACTTTTCCGTATCAAATTTCTGAATCCTGGCGATGCCTATACCCACAACCGGCATATTTATTATACATTTTTCTGCAAAAATCGTTATAACATATAATGAAATGGCATTATATTATATAATTTAACAATATTATAACATACAATTATAATATTTTCTACAAAAACCTTCAATTGGACGATCAATATCTTATATATTATTTCTTTCTCTATTCCAATATCATACTGATGTTATCAAAAAAATATTCATTTGTATTTTTATAAGAAAATACAAATCCCTTCTCTCTTCTCTGTCGACTTTAGTGTTATCTAGTTCCTAAAAAGTTTACACCAGTGCAAAAGTTTTTCCAACACGGATCTACAAACAACGAGCTTTTCATAAGTTCACAAGAAAAAGCTTTTTATAAAAAGAATCATTATTAATGTTTCAGTAATTTATGATGATAAAGCTTATATATACCACATTTCCAGCAAAGAATCATCCCCAGAACTGCACCGACTGCCGCCTGAAGGATCTGGTATGGCATTTTCATGACCGCATATTCCGGCGTACTGTAAATAAACGCCCTGCCAAGGGAATATCCTACCACCATAATAACCGCGCCTATCGTAACGCCAATACCTGAAGAGAGCACGGGATGCTTTTTCATAATATAATGTGAAAACACTGAAATGACCACCGCCTGCAGGCCATGCGTTACAAGCGACACAAACATCGGCAACGGATAAAAGAACATATCCCCCAAGAACGCTCCCACGCCTCCCACTAAAAACGCCGCAAGCGGATCCAAAATAATTGCCGCAAGACAAATAACAACATCGTTCATATACAGATGTCCTCCCGGCACCGGCACTCCAAACGAACTCATCACGACATTCAGTGCCATAAACATCGCGGTTGTGCATATCCATACTGCTGTCTTTTTTACTTTTAATTGTGTATTCATTTCCAATCAACTCCTTGATTTTATGTTGAAAATAGTATATAATAAATCTGATATTATTAAAATAATCAAATCACGGAGTTTTTATATAACCAGATGAAATATGTAATCGATCCAATAAAAAAAGAGCCGGCATATCTGCAGTTATATAAGCTGATACGGGAAGACATTACAGCGGGCCTGTATCCATATAACAAAAAGCTGCCTTCCAAAAGAACTGTTGCGGAAGAAGCAGGCATAAGTACTGTAACCGTAGAGCATGCTTACGCACTGCTTTGTGACGAAGGATATATAGAAGCAGTAGAGCGCAGCGGATACTTTGTAATTTTCCGCAAAAGCGATGGCTTTTTCGCTCCTGCACCCCAGAATATTCCATTAATTTCTGTATATCCGCAGAACGAGAGCACCGTAGAATTCCCTTTCTCGGTGCTTGCCCGAACAATGCGGAATGTTCTCAGCCTGTACGGTGAAGCTATTCTAACCCGCTCCCCCAATGCCGGATGTTATATATTTCGCAGTGCCATCAGCCGCTATCTCGCAAGGAGCCGAGGCATTATAGTAACTCCTGAACAAATTGTTATTGGTTCCGGTTCCGAATATTTATACGGTCTCATTGTCCAACTGCTGGGAAGAAGGATCCAGTATGCCATAGAATCCCCTTCCTACAAAAAGATTGAAGAAATATATAAAGCCTGTGGCGCCGCCTATCAAAAACTCCCGCTCGGCAATGACGGTATCGAAAGCGGTGCCCTATGGAACAGCAACGCCGATGTTCTGCACATATCTCCCTACCGCAGTTTTCCCAGCGGTGTAACAGCTTCTGCCTCTAAGCGGCATGAATATCTGCAATGGGCAAGCAAAGGCAACAGATATATTATCGAAGATGATTTTGAATCAGAATTTTCTATTTCCAAAAAACCCAAAGAAACACTATTCTCTCATTCCACTGACGGCAATGTAATCTATATGAATACCTTTTCCAAGACAATATCCGCCTCCCTTCGTGCAGGTTATATGCTTTTGCCCAAAACTTTAATCCAGCCATTTAAAAGCGGGCTCGGTTTTTATTCCTGTACCGTTCCAACATATATCCAACTCACGCTTGCAGAGCTTATTGAAAGCGGGGATTTTGAGCGTCACATTAATCGGATTCGTCGGCAAAAACGCAAAGAATCCAAAGAGTGCAAACATACAATATAAATTTTATAAAAAACGTTTTACCTCAATTTCAATAGTATCCCCGCAGTAACCATGCCACAAAAAAGTGCGTACTTTTCAAACAGAATATTTCCCTGTATAATAAAATCATAAGCTGCGCGAAACGGCCGTTCCAAAGCTTTAAAAAACTTGAAAGGAAACCTTCC